>NC_016604.1:2749602-3055113 GCF_000230895.2 Mycolicibacterium rhodesiae NBB3 | reverse complement strand
CAAACGCGTCCAACCTGGGAGTGCCAGCCCGGGTAGTTGTTCTCGAACCACTCCATGTCCCGGGCGTTGGGCGGGTCCATCCGGAATCCCATCAGCGGCCACAGCGCGTAGGCGAGCAAATAGGTGTAGTGGTGACCCCAGTAGGCCTGCCGCTTGGCGTCCGAGAGGTTAAGCGGTGATTTCACGCCGAACTTGCCCAACCGGCCCAGCCAGATGCCGCCCCAGTCCTCGTAGACCCAGCGGTCCCACACCTTGGCCCACGGCTCGAGCCTATTCACCGCGCCGTACTCGAACCCGGCGCCCACAATCGGCGTGGCGAAGCGGTGCTGCAGCCAGAACGCGTTCTCCAGGTCGGTCTGCAGGTACTTCATGTTGTCCGCGTCGTGGGCCACCGACACGATGGTTTGGTAGCCGTTGGCCATGTGCCGCATCTCGTCGGACTGGATCGACAGGAAGATCGTCGGTGTGATCTCGTCGCCGTTGGCGGCGCTCCATTCGGTCATCGCCACGATCAGCGGGTTGGTGAAGCACGCCTCGGCCACCAGCTGCAGGTTCAGCGACGCGAACACCGGGTCACCGGAGCAGAAATTCTCACCGAACGCCTGCATCGTGGGCGGGAACAGCGGGTTGATGTAGCGCCACTTTCGCATGTCGACGAATCCGGCCGGGTCGTAATACTGACCGGCGTAATACTTGGCCAGATAGTGCGTTTGCGTGGTGTGGCGTACCTCATCCTCCACCTGCATGAGATAGCCGTTACGCAACTCCGGCGAGCGCGTCGTGTCCGCCATGACGGCCGCACCGGACAACGCGTTGTACTCGCCCAGCTCCAGCGCGCCGCCGAGCAGCTTCATCATTTCGGCCCACCGCGGTTCGACCCGCGTCGGCGCCTTCAGCCGCGCCAGTGAGTCCAGCAAGCTGCCGTACTGGCGATCGTCCTTTTCGCCTTCCATCCGGCCGTAGTCGCGCACGACCAGCTTGAACTGCTCGCGGGCATTCGGGTCAAACTTGTACTTCGTCGGGTATTTACCCCGTGTGGTTGCCTCGTCCCAGCCCAAGTCCTGTAACCAGGAGTGCACCTCCTGGCCGTTGACGCTGGCGTGGGGCGCGTCGGGTCGACCGGTGACCTTTCCGGGGAGTGTTGATGTCATGATGTTTCCTTTCTCAATCTTCTCTTCGTGTGTCGTCTTTGCATTGCGTTGGGTCGTGTAGTTGTTTGCGGTTTGCGTCACTCGTCATTCAGCGTCAGCCGCCACCGGTCCTCTAAGGTCCGCGAACTCTTGGTCGGTCGGCAGGCGGGATTAGCGCCAGGTCGATGTCGGCGGCTGTGATGTCGGCGGCTGTTGAGCGCGGTACCTCGCAGAAGGTCTTTCCGTCGACGGGCGACGGGTTTTCGAAATAGCGGCCATCGACCGGCGGGACCCATTTGCCGCCGATGAAGTTCTCATATCGGGGAGCAACAACGATGCTTCCCTCGGTGCCCGGCTTTACGTAGCTCATCTTGCAGTTCCTCATTCGACTGAACGGGTAGGCGCGCGACGTCACAATTCACCGCGTTCGTGATGAGGATTACAGAGCGGGGTTGGCTATAGGTTGGTCAAAGCCGTCGTGCGGCGCCGCTAGTCGGCTTCGGCGACACGAAGGCGTCCGATGGCCAGATGCCGGCGATGATCCGTCGGGGCGAGCAGGTGCACGGCGTGCTCATGCAGCTCGGAGTCGTACGGGTTGACCGCCCCCAGGGCCAAGGCCGCTTCTGGCGACTGGCTGCCCAAAACCGCATTGCGGATCGCGACATCTAGCTGGTCGCGCCACGCGACGATCCCAGGAGCCTCAGATTGCGGCAGCAGCGGGCCCTGATAGTGCTCCACGGCCGCAACGACATCACCGCGTGACAATGCGTCGAGCACATCGACCGCATCGCATCTGATCGGCTCGAGCAACGCGTAGGTGCGTGCCGCCAACTGACCGTCAAGAAGGCGACGCACGTGACTCACTTCGCTTTTCAGCGTCGCGGGAGCCACACATCGGTCGCCGTAGATTTCGGCGGCGAGCTCGCCTGGTACGAAGCCGCCAGGGCGTAACGCGAGCAGGGCAAGGATCTCGAATTGCCGTAGCGTCGCGTGCGCCGGCGCCCCGCCGACCAACACCTGCGACCGGCCCAGGCACCGCAGTTCGACCCGGGCTTCCCGGTCGTCACCGCCCTTCCAGGTGTCATGCAGCCGTGTCTCGATGACCGACGTCAGCATGCGAACCGTTGTGAGCCCCAACGTGTTAGCGCGCTGCCAGGTGCTGGATAGATCGATCACTCCCAATTGGCACCCGCGCGGGTCGTGAATGGGCGCGCTGTAGCACACCCAGTCGTGCAGTCGCTCCACCAGATGCTCAGCAGAGAACACCGTCGACGGCCGATCGGTGCGCAACGCCATACCGAGTGCGTTGGTGCCGATTGCGTCTTCTGCCCAGCACCCGCCGGGCACGAAATTCATGTCCTCGGCGCGACGCCGCATCGTTCGGCAACCGCTGGTCCACAAGATGGTCCCCGACTCGTCGGTCACCGCGACGACGAATCCGGCGTCATCAGCGATGCGCCCCAACTCGTCGGATAACTCCGTGACGGGTTGGCGCAGCGGGGACTCGCGCCACCGCGTCGAGATATCGACGTCAGCGAGGGTCGGAGCGCTTTCACTCCAGGGATCGACCGGTGCCCGCGACCACGACTCAACCACCTCAGGTCTCACAGATGGGGCGAGATCCGCGCCGGGCCGCGGAGGCTCGCCGGTCAAAAACCGCTCCCACGCGTGTTCGAGTTCCGCCCGCCGTATGCGCTGGTGCTGCATCGTCACCACCCCTCTGCCGACGCTGGTCGAACCGTTGCGCGCACGGCGTGTGGCGTGTGCCACATTCTACTCGTCACCAGATTGGTCGCGAAGGTCGTCGCGAAGGTCACTAGGCAGAATCGTCTACATTGCGAACACCGCAGGTGCACGATAGGCGGTTTCGCCACGGAAGAGGGATGCGGTGTCGCAGCCGCTGCGCGATCAGGCCGAGGTGATCCTCTGTCATCTGTGATGTCATGCCGGCACGGCGACTTCGACGGACACCGCCAGCAGGTCGCCAATGTCGTAAACAGCGGGCCAGTCGGCGGCTGTTACGGCGCGGGCGAGGTCCTCGACGAGTGGACTGCGCACCTCTAGCTCGGCCAACCATGCGGACACCGTGGCGGCTATGTGATCTCCCGGTACGCACACTGTACGCCCGCGATGTAGGCGGTCAGTGACCTTGTAGGTGGCTCGTTCCTGTGCGCGCGTGACCTTGTCACGATGCGTTACGCGCCGTCGGGCTGATCGAAACCCGATGTGCGGTCGAGGGAAACAAGTCCACGGCCCACGTGGGTTGCGGTTGGAATACGTCATTGCACTCACCTGATAACAGCATCACCCCGGGGCCGCCAGAGTAACTGTCCGAGAATCGGACACCCGGCCTGGGGCCCATGGCCTGGCGATTCTGTGGCCCCGCCGCCGAACGCGTTGCCGCGGCAGGGCCCAAGCTCGACATGGCCAAACGGTCCATCGTCGGGTTGGCCACCAGTTCCTCGGCGTGCGCCCGGTTGAGGTTCTCGATCTGAGCGTAATGTTCGCGTCATCACGGAACTCCCTTATTGGCCGTGGTGACCTCGCAACAAGTACCGTTCGGCTCCGACAGCGGGAATCGGCGCACACAAGTACCGACCGTCGTATCCCCCGATCCGCGTGTCCTTCCCACCCGCAGCCGCTCGTGCGAAACCGGAGGTTTGATCGAGATCATGATGCGATGGGTCGCTCCGCTTTCCCAGCGGAGGAGCCTTCAGTCCGCCCTTCGGCTGCCCTTGACCACCCAGGTGCCGCCGGCCCACCGGTCGTGCCTTCCCTGCAGGGTCGGGCTGCTGCCGATCGTCGATGCGATCAACATGTAGGCGGTCAGAGCGAGCAGCCCACCGACGTAGGGAACGATATTCAATAACGTGAATGCGTTGCGCCTCGCGGATTGTCGGACGGTCGGCTTTGGCGCACCGCCAGGGCCACGCACGCTGAGGCCGACCAACTTCTTGCCTGGCGTCCAACCCCGGGTGGACTCGAACGCGACGAAGTAGACGAATGTCAGGAGGCTGAAGAATACGGCCGCGGCATAGCCATAGTTGCGCCCGGCAGCGCTCATGACCCACACGGCAAGGATGATGGCCAAGGTGATGACGACGAAGCCGTCGATGACGCGCGCGGCGAACCGCAAACTCAAGGTGGCTGGCTCCGCACCCGCGGGTGGCCGCGGCGGGTAGGCGCCGCCGGGGTCGCCCGGGGCCGGATTGAAGTCGCCGGTGGTCATCAGTCGCTTTCTAGCAGCCGGCAGCGGCTGTCGGGTGACGTCGCTGAGGTCTTGACGGAACACAGCGTTCACGGTCGGCCACAGCCGCCTAACCGTGGCCGACCGCGAACATACTGTGGGAAGTTGGCCTGTGGGCAGTTGGCAGCCGCGAGCCTCAGGCTCCGTCGGCCCGCTGCTCGCGAGCGTCGTGAAATGAGGCGTTGGCTGCGCCGAGTGCTGCGGTCGCCGACACGTCGGACAGTGTTACCCGCCCGCGTTCGACGTCGTCGATGAATTCCCAGAACTCTTCCTGCAGGCTCCTGTCCCCCAATCCGACGGCGGAGGCATCGTCGCCTGATGAACGCGCGGACCGCAGTGGGAGCATGATGACCAAGGCGATGCTCATCAGCGGCAACGCAAGGCCAACAATCACCATCAGCATAAAGCTCGTGACGCCGTTGGACGCACCTAGTGAACTCATGTTTTCTCCTGCCGCCAGCAGCGTGGAGGTATCCGGCATCATCACCGCCGCCCTTCTGCTTCTGAACCGACAGCCGCGGACTTGGGGGGCAGTGCTTCCCCCGAGTCATCCGCGTCCTCCCAGCCGGCGGTCGTGAAATGCGACGACGGAGCATGCGACTCCGACGGTGTCGGGCGGTCGGCGGTGCCCTCGGAGGCCGACCGCTTCTGCATGAAAATGTATGCCACCGCCGCCATCGGGATGATGAGCGACCCGGCCAGACCGGCACCGATGAGAGCCATTTCGTCGCCGGTCATCTGCCCGCCGTGCGCGAGAACTACCTGCTGCATCATATTGATTCGAGTCCTTTCCATCGGTCCTGGCGGGGCCACCGGCCTGTCCGGCGGCCCCTCGGACCGACTCTCAGTACTTGGGCAGGATGCCCGTGGTCAGCTCGTTGACCTCGCTGATCGCGCTCTGCCCGGAAGCGTCGGTGAAGAAGATCAACCCAGTTATCCGGACCTGAGCCTCGTTGAGCGGCAGCAAGCCCTGCTGGGCCAGCGCGGCACCGTCGAGGTCGACGGTCAACGTCCGGGTCTCTCCCGGCTGGATCTGACCAGGCGGTGTCACCGCGACCAGCTCACCGGGATCCGGTGCCGCGCTTCCGGCCGCGACGTCGCGGTTGATGGCTTGGTAGGTACTGAACTGCAGTTTCTGCAGCAGGACCGGCTCAGGGCTGTTATTCGTCACCGTCAGCTTGAACTCCAGCCGACCGGTGCCGGTCTGGAAGACCGCGCTGTCGACGTGGACCTTCAATTGCTTGCCCAGAGGATCGGCCACCGCGGCCGCCGGTTCCACCCGCGCCACCTGTGGCGGTACCTTCGGTCCGGTTGTCACCTCGGCATACGCGTAGCTGCCGACCCCGACGAGCAACGCCAGCACGGCGATGGCTACCGAGACCTTGACTTGGCCTTTGCTGATGATGGACGCTCCGCGGCCCTCCGCGACCGGGAACGCGCGCCACAGCAGCCCCTTCCGCATCCAGAAAGCCAGGTAGCCCGCAGCGATGACGAAGGAGATTGCTGTCCACGCGACGACATTGCCGATGCCGAAACCGCCCATTTCCACCGTCTCTCCGGTCGCCAGCTCCATCGGCACACTGAACTCCCCGGCGTCAGCGATTGTCACCCACTGCCCGGGCCCGACCAGCGTGCCCGCGTCGTGCACGGCGAACGTCGGGTGGATATGGTATGTGCCCGGTATCCGCGCCTTGGCCACAATCTTGAACGGGTAGGTCGCGCCCTTGTGGATCTTGACCGACTGAGGCGTGAAGGTGTCCGACATCCACCGCTCGGTGACGTAGAACCTCGGTCCGGGCTGGTTGATGCTCAGGTAGCCGAGTTCCGGCGCCGCCAGCGTGTGGTCGGGCCAGGACTCCATCACCCGCAAGGTTCCGGTAATGGTGAGTTCCTGGCCGATGTCGAGTTCTGTTGTGGAGAACCTGACATCGTAGAAGGTCACCGTCGCGGTCTTCTCGAAGGCCTGCTGGCCTTCCTCACCGTGCGCCCCGGCCGGGGCGGCAAGCCCGATCAAAAGCACGAGCACGGCGACCGCGGTCAGGGCGAGTCGGCGGGCCCAGCCCGTGTGTCCCTCCGGTGTCCGGCTGCTGGCGCTGCGCTGTAGCTGCGACATCTGTGTCAACCTTTCGCTCACGCTCAGTTGGTCTGGAGTTTGAAGAACTTGCCGATCGGCCACACCGCCAGGTACTTGCCGATCAATAAGCCGAACCCGTAGGTGGCGACGCTGAGCATGCCGGCGAAGAAGGCCACCACGATGGTGATGTCACCGACGAGCGCGCGCAGGTGCCCCTCCTCGATGATGCGCAAGTATTCGGGTGTCTGCGTTCGGCTGATGTGGAAGCCCATTGTGTCGGCCACCGTCAGCAACGTGCCGTGGAAGTCCACCGCCTGCAGATAGGGCGCCAGCATCACGAAGTTGAAGTACCAGAACACGAAGCCCCACATCAGTCCGCCTAACACGGCGGTGATCAGGTAGCTTCTGCTGACCAGCAGGATGACGTCCAGGATGATGGCGGCGAGGAGGAAGGTCTCCGGCCACGTGTAGTTGATCGGGATGTTGGCCCACCAGTCGAAGTTGAAGTAGCGGGTGAGCCATTGGCCGATCATCAGACACACCGCGCACACGGTGGCCCCGATGGGTACGCGCAGGCGGCTCCAGGCGATGTATTGCACCGCCGCCGGAATGATCATGCCGAGCGCCGGCGTGAGCAGCGGCCACCACTGACGATCCTTCCAGTCCGCCCAGAAGGACCAGTCGCCGACGAACAGCATCTGATTCAGGTGAAAGGCGCCGATGACCAGCGGCACGAAGGACAGGGCGAACAGAACCTCCCACCGCCAGCCGAGAATCCGCCGACCCTGCCCCAGGGGCGCCGGGTCCGACGGCGTGGAGGGTTTCGCTACGGTGGTCGTCATTTCCTTGGAACTCCGTTTCTAATACGTAACTGGTGATGCGCGCCGGGCCACCCCGAGGTGGGGATGGAAACCCTGGGTGGGGCTGAGGTTGTACCTCGCCCAGCCCCACCCAGGGACGTCGCGGTGGCCGCGAACAGCCGTGCTGCCTAGGTGGCCTGCGCGTGGGCCGAGGCGCTGGTCGCGGAAACGCCCGCGTCCGTCGCACGCTGCTCGACTGCCTGCCCCTGGTGAGCCGCGTGCTGTTGCAGCTCCTGGCGGGCGAGTTCACCGATGCGGGGCAGCGTCTCGAACCAGATCGCGAACGTACCTGCCAGCAGGTAACCGAAGATCACGAACGGCCAGTGCAGCGGCGCAACGAAGAGTTCCTCGGGCGTGAAGAAGGAGTGCCCGAACTCGTTCATCGCCACCTGGAACAGCAGCAGCACCGAACCACCGATGATCAGCCCGATCGAAACCGGAAACCGCTTACCGCCGTAAATGTGCGGCAGGTTTGTGCGCCCGTAGATGTAGATGCCGGCCGCCATGTAGATCAGTAGCGGGAAAATCCCGAAGAACAGCACGACGTGGCTGGGGGTGAACGCCGTGTCACGGATCACTACCTGGTGCCAGGCGGCGTCCTCCTCGGCGAAGAAGCTCCCCCCGAACCACACGGCGACCGTGAAGGCCAAGACCAACAGCCATAGGTGCCACAGCCGCTTACCCTCCTGCTGGCGGGTGATCTGCGCAGAGGGGTTGCCGGCCGATTTCCACATCCTCAGGTACCAGATGGCGGCCACGGTCGGCAGAACCAGCAGGTTGAACGCGAGTAGGCTCAGCCAGAAGTAGGTGAACCCCGGCAGGTTCTTGTCGAGCCCCTCGGTGAAGGCGAATGCCTGCTGCCACCCCCGCCAGAACAGGCACAGTCCGAGGACTGCACCGATCGCGACCACCATCCCGACGACGCTTCCGCCGCGCGAGACGCTGAAGTCGGTGTCCTCCTTGTTTAGTTTCGGCGAGTTGCTCGCCGTCGTGCGCTCGGTCGTCCTCATCTGTCGACCTACCTTCCTGTCTTCTTGTTCCTACTTTGTTGTTGCGTATCGTCTTGCCCGACTGGCTGAGCCTTTATGTACGGGCGAGACCAAGATGGCCGGTGGCCTTCGCTGTCCTCCTCCACTCTCGGTGAGGTTCGCTCTCGATCGTCTCCGTACCGGGCCGGCCCCGGGGGGGAACGCAGGTCCTCGGCCACTGGGACGAAGGTCATCGCTGCGAACCCGGAGAGCACCGACTTCGCGACTGCGCTCATCACACCTCCTCCTATCGTTTCCACGGTCACACCTGCAGGACCGATGTGACGTCCGTCATTTTGACACCGTGGGTGTCCTCGTAACTGTCCGAGAATCGGACACCCTGCTAGCCGAGGAAACTTCGGGCTAGCCATGCTGTGTCGGGCCTAGAGCGCGCATCGCCCCGCTCCGAACCGACCGTGCGGCCCGTTCGGCCCAGATGCCGGCCAGAATCCACGCCGGCCGCTCACTGCTATGCCGCGGAACCGTCCCTGGGCCGCCGGTGGGCGCGCAGCGGCGCACTCGTGCTGCCATGCATGTCGACGTCGGCGTTCGGTGGTTGCGACGCCGTGCCCCGCGGCGAAGGACGCGGGGCACGGTTTCCCCGCCACACCAGCAGCGCCAGGACGGCACCGACCACCACCGGTAGGTGGGTAACCTCGCGCAGCAGGGTGACAGCTCCCGTCGCCGCGTCGCCGACCACGTAAACCGCCAGCACTGCGCTGTATGCGATCAACACGCCGGCCAGACCGGCGGCGGCGCCCGGACGGACGGCGGCGACGATCATGACCAACCCTATGGCGGCCGACCACGCGACGGACTCGCCGAGAAGATGGGCGCCGGTCATCTCGACCCGCGCTCCCGGCGCGAGCGCCTGCACGACCGTCACCACCACACCGAGCACGCCGACCAGCCCCAGCGCCCAACGGGCCCAGGTCCATCCCACTGGTCCCCCCCGCACGGGGAACTGTTCGCCCCCGTCGTGGTCAGGGGAGTCCCCTGTCTGCGGGGGGCGCAAACCCGCCACCACCGCAAGCTGCCTCAGACGCCCTGCCTGATCGAGCGCTCGGTCGTGCCACGCCCGACACCTCGGACAGGCTGACAGATGGGTCTCCACCCGCGCCGCGGATACGGGCCCCCGCTCTCCATCGATCCGCGCCGATAACGCCTCGCGGGCGAGATCGCAGTCCTTTTCCCTATGGTCGCTCATGAGCGTTCTAGGTGTTCAGCCGGAGCCAACGAGTAGTCCTATGCCGGCGAAGGTGAACAACACCATGGCGCCCAGCAAGGCGTACTGGGCGTGGACGGCGTCACGTTTGGCGAAGTAGCCCACCGCGCGGTCGTGAGCGGCGACGACGCCGGTGACGTGACCGAGCACGATCGCGCCCACCTGGACCAACCCGATCGTCGTGGGCGAGATGACCAGGTAGTCGATCTGCCACGTTGTGGTACCGAACAGGTTCCAGCCGCGGCCGAACGGATCGGAGGCCAGGATGTAACCGGCCTGGCCCTGGAACACGAGGAACGAAAAGTAATGCGCGATCGCATAACCCAGCACGATCGGAATCAGCGAGTGCACGAAGACCGCCGCGGGCTGCAGCCCCGATTCGGTGTGCCCGACAACGGTGCTGGCGCGCGCGGCGCCGAGGTAGATCACGGTGACCAGGCCGATACTGGCCAGCAGGCCCACGGTGCCCAGCAACGCGTTGGCCGGCTGCCCACTGGCGCGCTCGGTCAGCGCGTTCCACACCGTGGTGCGGGTAAGCCCGTCGAAAGCCGTAGAGCCCAGCAGCGTGCACACGACCGCGACCAAGCCGGGCCGCGGGCGCACCGACGCCAGCCCGTCCAAGGGGTTGCGCCAAACCAGCCGACCGTCTGCACGTCGCCCAAGTGGGCTGAGCCGGCCGACGAGATCGGAGTACACCTCGAAACCGTCTGCGCGGGCGAACCATTCCTGCCCGTAGCGCACGCCCCCGGCCACCTGCAGCGCCGCGTAGACGACGATGAACAGCAGCACCGTGTGTGGGTTCGACGCGTCGCGGTAGACCAGCTCCAGCCAGACAAATACGAGGATGCTCACCACGGCGGGCCAGTAGCCCCACCGCTTCGGATATCGCGGCTGCGGGGCGTCGGGTTGTGCCGGCGAAAGCACAGCAGAACTGTGGGCGGCGACCGCCTGCTGCGCGCCCGGCCGCGCCGCCGCGATTGCGAGCCGTTTGCCCAGCACCGCCGTCAATCCGGCGGAGATCGCCCGCAGCGGGTTCAGCGCCCGATAGAACGGGCCGATTAGCATCGACGCGAACGGCACCCCCACCCACAGCCACACGAAGAACCAGGTCGGCGCCGGATTGCGGCTCGGATCATCGGGTCCGAACGCCGCGGCCGCGAGCGTGATCGCCAACAGCGCGACCCCGATCCCGCGTACTGCGCGGTGCAGGTGTGGGCTGTCGACAAACCGCTGCAGCTTTCCCGGAACGGGGCGGCCTGCCTGGATGCCGCGCAGCTTGGGGGTGCGCCACAGCGTGGCCAGCCCGAAGAACGTGATCACCAGGACGAGCCCCGCGGCGTACATCGCGAGCCATACCGGGATGGGGAGGTCGGACCGCCCGCCGATGCCGTGCGCGAGGACGACTTCGGTCACTGCACCCTCAGCTGCAGCAGTCGTAGCTTGGCGCTCTCGAGCTCCACCTCGAACACACCGGGGATCGATGCGGTGAAACCGACGTGGGCCGGTGTGCCCGGCGTCACGTCAACCATCTCGTTGTACCCGTGCACATGGACCTCGTCGGCCACGTCCGAGGTCACCACCAGATCCACGGGCGAACCGACGGGCACGTCCACCAGCGATTTGGGCGTGCTCACCTTCCCGCCGCTGACCGTGACGTCGATCGTCATCGCCCCGGCTGCAGCTGCGGGCGGCGCCGGAGCGACGGTCGGCGACTGTTCCCCTGCGCTGTGGTGACCGGAGTGCTCCCCGCCCGCCGGCGCGGCCGAAGAGGTCGTCTCGGCGGCGGCCGATGGGCTGCTCGTCGCAGTCGTCCCTGCCTCGGTGCCGCTTTGTCCGCTGCATGCCGCCAGCAAGGCCGCTGTAGCTAGGACGCCGATAGACACGATCAGCTTGCGCCGCATTACTGGTCTCCTTCGTTGTTTTCATTGTCGTTCGTTCTTAGTGTCGTTCTGTTCTGTTGTCATTCAATGTCTTTCGCGTTTAGCTCGCCGTTGACGGCGGAATCTTCGCACCGCGAGGATGATGGGTGCGGTGTGCACCTGTCCATCGGTCCGGCACCGCCGCTGGCTGCCGGGAGCGCCGCATTTCGCCGTCAGCTTGCCGTACCCGTCGCCGGCTGGGCCCGAAGTTGGCAGGCAGTAATACACCGCCTGCCCCTCGACATGCGCGGATGAAGACATCGACACGTTGCCTGCCAGCGGCGGGCCGCCTATCGGTCATCGTGGTCCTTCTCGCCAAGCCCGGACACACGGGTCTGGCCGGGGCGTTGAGGGTTGCTTCTTCGTTCAGTAGTCGGATGAAGTCGCCGAGAGGTTCCCGACAAGTGACGTCTTTGGTTTCGACGTGTTGTGCTCTCCTGCGTCGGGGAAAGCTGCCGCAAACCCGCGCGGCGGTGCGCCACGTGTAGGGCAGGCAACCGAGGATGGAAGCTAGCGTCCGGCGGAATCGTCGGCGTCGAGCGCGCGATCGCCTCGGTCTGCTGCGTTGATCAGGTCGGTCCGAGCCCGTGCGACCCGTGACCGGATGGTGCCGACCGGGCAGCCACAAACCTGGGCGGCCTCGGCGTAGGACAAACCAAACACCTGAGTCAGTAGGAGAGCTTGCCGCCGGTCGGTGTCGAGACGGTCTAGCAGCATCCTGATCTCAACGACTTCCTCGAACTGGGCGCCAGCGCGACGCTGGCCCTGAAACCTGTCCAGTTCGACGACATTGTGCAAGTCCGTCGCGGTGGCACGCGGACGGCACCGATCGCGACGGATCTGGTCGACGACGACTCGCCGCGCGATGGACAACAGCCACGTTCGCGCCGAAGATCGCCCGGCGAAGCGCGGCAGCGAACCGATGGCGCGCAGGAACGTCTCCTGGGTGAGGTCGTCCGCGCTGCCGACATCGGCCAGGTATGCCATCAAGCGCCACACATCGCGCCGGGTGGACCTCACGAACTGCTCGAGAGCGTCGGGGTCACCCCGACCGGCTGACAGGGCAAGGCGGGTAACCGCGTCGTCTTCGCGGCAGAATTCATCGCCACCACGGTCGATCCCCGCGAAGTCCGCGTTGCCCTTCACGCCATGTTCCGCCGTGATACGGACAGACGTCCGGCAACTAGCGGCGTGCGACTATCATTGGGCCCCAGGAGATTTAGAGCATGTTCGTGGAGCTCGAGATCGTCGTCGATCCGTTCACCAAGGATCATCGCCACGTCCGGGTCATTGCTCTGCAGCGCCGCTTCCCGGATCGCGACTTCCAGCCGGTGTCGCCAGTCCACGACACCGGGGGCCTCCGAGTGGGGCAATAGCGGTCCGCGATACTGCTTCGCCGCGGCTACGGTGTCGCCGGCCGATAGACGCCGCAGCACCTCGACCGCGTCGCAGCCCACGGGCGCGGTAAGCATGTAGCGATGGGCCGCGATCCCGCCGCCCATCATTCGGCGCAGGCGCGACACTTCGGATTTGAGCGTCGACATCGAAACCGGGCGGTCGCCGTAGAGCGCGAGGCTTAGCTCTGCGGGAGTGTAGCCGTCGGGACGAAGGGTCAACAGCGCCAAGATTTCTGCCTGCCTCGGGCTGACTTGAACGGGCGCGTCATCGACGGTGACTTCGGTACGGCTCAAGCAGCGAAGCGCGACCTTCGCAACCGAGTCCCGCGCGATGCTGGCTGGTTGCAGTTCGCGTACGCGCGTTTCGACTAACGCGGCCATCGCCCGCACTGTCGCCATCGCGAGAGGGTTGGCCAGCTTGCAAGTCGTGGAGAAATCTAATGCGCCAAGGGTTTTGCCGTGGGGACTGCGAATCGGCGAGCTGTAACACACCCAATCGTGCAGTGTGTCCACCAGGTGCTCACTGGAGAACACGGCGGTGGGGCGCCGATTATGCAGAGCCAAAGCCAGCGCGTTGGTGCCGACGGCCGATTCACTCCACCGTGCCCCCGGCGCGAAGTTCACGCGTTCGGCGCGCCGCCGCATCACCCGGCCGCCGCAGATCCAAAGCAAAGTACCCCACTCATCAGTGACGCCGACGACAAATCCCGCATCGGCAATCTGCTGCAGGTCATCAGCCAGCTCGTCGATCGGTCGCCGCAGCGGTGAGGCGTTCCACAGGTCTGCTGCGCACTCGGTATGGGTCGGCGCGCAACCGCGCGAGGGGTCAACCGATCTCAGCGATCGCTCCCACGAGTCGGCGATCTCCGGTCGGACAGCCTCGCGGTTAGAAAAGACTGCAGCCACTCCCCCGCTCACGCCGCCGTCCGGAACCGCGTCCTTCCACTCACGCTTCAATTCGCACCGACGGCCGTTCGGTGTTTGTCTCAGCATCGGTCGGGCTCATTTCGGACGGGCGCGCCACCGGGGTCGTACACACGCAGATCAATTGACTTGCCGTTCACCGGTCCAATACGGTGCGCGCAGCTTGAACTTCTGCTTCTTGCCGGTGGCGGTGTACGGGATGTCAGAACGGAAGATCACCTTCTTCGGCGCCTTGTAATGCGCCAGCTTGCTTTTCGCAAAATCGATGACTTCACCCTCTGTGAGGGTCTGCCCGTCCCGGGGCACGACGATCGCGGTCACCAGTTCGCCCCACTTGTCATCGGGAGTCGCGATGACGGCCGCGTCGGCGATGGCGGGATGGCCGACGAGTACGTCTTCGACCTCGATCGAGCTGACATTCTCACCGCCGGAGATGATCACGTCCTTCTTCCGGTCCGTGATCGTCAGATACCCGTCGGACCCGAGGACTCCGCCGTCACCGGTGTGAAACCACCCGGACTTGATGGCCGCGTCGGTCTCTTCCTTTTTGTTCCAGTACTCGGCCATGACGTGGTTGGACGCCACCAGGACCTCACCCTCCTCGTCGATGCGCACCGAGGTGCCCAGGGAGGGCACGCCGGCCCGGCTCAGCTTCTTGGCCCGGTCGCCCAGCTCCAGCCCGTCGTAATCGCGGCGTGGACGGTTGACGGTCACGAGCGGCGCCGTCTCGGTGAGGCCGTAGATCTGGTTGAACTCCCAGCCGAGTTCGCGTTCTATCCGCGCGATGGTTAGCGACGGCGGCGGCGCGCCGGCGCAGACGATGCGGAGCCGGTCACGCCCCGGGATGGCGCCCTGCCAGTCCCGCGCGGCGTCGAGCACGATGTTCCACACCGTCGGCGCACCGCACATCAACGTGACTCCGTGAGCGTCGACGCGCCGCAGGATCTCCGCCCCGTCCACCTTGCGAAGCACCACCTGTTCGACGCCCAATCCCGTTGCGACATAAGGCATGCCCCAGCCGTTGCAGTGGAACATCGGCAGCACGTGCATCAGCACATCGTGATCGGAGACCTGCATGTGCAGGCCGAACGTGAGGCCGTTGATCCAGATGTTGCGGTGCGTCAGGCACACGCCCTTGGGCTTGCCGGTGGTCCCGCTGGTGTAGTTCAGCGTCGCGATGGTGTCCTCGTCGGGATGTGACCACGGTTGTGGTTCGCTGGCGAAGTCGAGCAGGACGTCGTCGGACTCGCCTCCGAGAACCAGCCGGTGCGGGGCCGACACCTGCGCGAGCGGACCGTCGAGTTCCGGGTCCACCAGCAGCACGTCGGCTTCGCAGTCGTCAACGATGTAGGACACCTCATTGGGCTGCAGCCGGAAGTTGATCGGCACCAGGATGCGACCGGACGACGGCACGGCGAGGAGTAGCTCGAGCAGACGCGCAGAGTTGTGGCTGACCACGGCGACTCGTCCGCCCTCCGGCACATCAAGGCGGTCGAGGCCCGCCTGCACGGCCCTACCGCGGGTCGCTAGCTGCCGGTACGTCAACTGGCCCAGATTGTCCGGCGCCGACGGCTCGTCGATCGCCCCGGTGCGGTCGCCGTAGATGCGCTCCGCCCGGTCGAGGAATGTATTGGTGGTCAACGGGATACGCATCGTTGTTCAGCCTCCCACTCGATGACCGACGAGCGGCCTTTTCTTCGTCCGTTGTTTATAGGGCGACATTGACCGCTTTGATCTGGGTGTACAGGTCGATTGCCGACTGGCCGAGTTCGCGGCCCCACCCGGATTGCTTGTAGCCGCCGAACGGCATCGCGGTGTCGAACCCGTTGTACTGGTTGATCCATACCGAGCCCGCCTTGAGCTGCTGTGCCGTGCGGTGCGCCTTGGAGATGTCCTTGGTCCAGATGCCGGCCGCAAGGCCGTAGATGCTGTCATTGGCCGCGGCCACGGCACCGCTCTCGCCGTCGAACGGCATCGCAGCCACGACGGGGCCGAAGATTTCCTCCCGGACGATGCTGAATTCGGGCTTGACGTCGACGAACACCGTCGGCTCGATGAAAAAGCCGGAATCACCCCAGCGCTTGCCGCCGGTCAACGCCCGGGCGCCGTCGGCCAGGCCTTCCCGCAGGTAGCGGTCGACCTTGTCGAACTGGTCCTGTGAGATCAGCGGTCCGAGTTCGGTCGTGGGGTCCAGTCCGGGCCCGATCTTGACCTTGCTGGCGGTCTCGGCCACGGCCGCGGTGAAGTCGTCGAAGATGCGCTCGTCGACGAGCAGCCTGGTTCCGGCCACGCAGCACTGCCCGTGGTTGAACATCCAGGCGGTGACCGAGCCTGCCACAGCCGAGTCGAAGTCGGCGTCGGCGAACACCACGTTCGCGCTCTTGCCGCCCAGCTCCAGCGACACCTTTTTCAGGTTGCCCTTGGCGGCATCGACAATCTTCTTGCCGACCTCTGTCGACCCGGTGAACGCGATCTTGTCCACGTCGTGGTGGCCCGACAGCGCCGCGCCGGCATCGCCGAACCCCGTGACGATGTTCACCACGCCGGGCGGGAAGCCGGCCTCCTGGAACACTTCGCCGAGCAGCAGCGCCGTCAGCGGCGTCTGCTCGGCGGGCTTCAGGATCACGGTGTTGCCTGCCGCCAGGGCGGGCGCCAACTTCCAGGCCGCCATCAACAAGGGGAAGTTCCACGGCACGATCAGGCCGCAGACCCCGACCGGCTCGCGCAGGGTGTAGGCATGAAACCGTCCGCCGGGCGCGAACGGCATTGACACGTTGATCGTCGAGCCCTCGATCTTGGTGGCCCATCCGGCGTAGTAGCGAAAGACATCGGCGGACCACGCGACGTCGACTGCGGTAGCGATGGCGGCGGACTTTCCGTTGTCGAGCGATTCGAGCTGGCCGAACTCCTCGGCGCGCTCAGACAGGACATCGCCCACGCGCCAGAGCAGGCGCTCGCGCTCGTTGGGCTTCATGGACGGCCAGGGACCGGTGTCGAATGCCTTCCGAGCCGCTCGCACGGCGCTGTCGATGTCGACGGCTTCGCCGTGGGCCACCTCGGTCAGCGTGTTGCCGGTGGCGGGGTCGACGGTCCCGAAAGTACGGCCTGAGGCCGCCTGGACCCACTCGCCGTCGATCAATAAGCTGGCGGTACGCGCCAGGAACTCGTGGACCGCGGGAAGCACCGGCGTCGCGGCGGCAATTACGGTCATCACACCCTCCCGTATGTCGGTCGGTTTCGTTTCCTACGTCACACCGGCAGACAGATGTGACCGCCACCATCATCACGCCGCGCCGGAACTCGTAACTGTTCGACAATCGGACACCGCGGCAAGCGATGCAGGGCGTGGTGTACGAAATGCAGTCGCAGTCCCCTCACCCGCGCGATCGCGCACGCGTCAAGCCGGGATGCTGAGCGCCTTCATCCGCGCGTACAAGGTGCTGCGGCTGATCCCCAATTCGCGTGCCGCGTGCACCTTGTTGCCCGCGGCGTTGGCAAGCGCGTCGATGATCGCCTGCCGCTCGGCGCGTTCGCGTCCGGCGAGGTGGGCAATCCGACCGGTGTGCTGATACCGGGTAGGCAGGTCGCGCATGTCAATCCTGCCGCCCGTCGCTGTCTGCGAAGCCGTGCGCAGCACACACGCCAATTCACTCAAATTGCCCGACCACTCGGCCGCTGAGAGGGCCGCGAGCGCGTTGGGTGTCAGTTCCCAAGCGCCCTCGAGTTTCGACAGCATCCGGCGTGCGATCGCGCCAAGCTCTAGCCGGCGCCGACGAAGGGGAGGAATGTCGATGCGCCCCGGGCAGCGGCCGACCAGTGCCGCCACGGTGAGTGGGAGGTCTTCGAGCGGTCGGCTTGTCAGGATGAGACGCGGTCGGCTGTTAGTCTCGACGAGCCGTGTCAACGCGGGGATCATTGATTCAGGCAATGAGTCAATGTGCTCCACCACGATTGCCGATGCCGTGCTTGCCGCCTCGGTCAACCGCCTCATCCAGTGGGCCTCACCCATCTGAGTTATGTCCGAGACATCCAGGCACGCAGCTGCCGTGCCGGCGATTTCGTGAGCGACCGTGCTGCGGCCCGAGCCCGGCTCTCCGCACACTGCCACCGGCTCGCCGATCCGGGCAACCTCGCTGATCTCGATGCTCAGGCGCGACTGTGCCGCACTTACGTGCCGCCCGCGCGGGATGGGAGCCGCGTTTGGCAGCAGGGGTACAACGACAAAGATTGCGCCGCCTTCGCTGGCCGGAATCGACTCGGCTGCGACCTGCGCCGGTTCGCCGCAGGCCAATTCGATGTTGATCATCCGCCGCTCGCCCGGGCGCAGCTCAGCAGCGATCTCCCGCAACAGCACATAATCAGTTGAGCTCAGCAGGTTTGCGGCCACGTTGTCGTGCAGCAGCATGTCCATTCCGATGGCGGCCAACGCCGCATGTGGCGGCGACAGGGCGTTCTGGAATGCGGCTACGAGGCGCTGTTGAGATACTTTCGATCCGTCGAGCAGCCGGTGTTCGATCTGGCGTACCGCACGGTCAACGAAGGGAATGAACAGCGGATCGGCTCGTTCGTGCTCGACGGTCATGTCGAGAATGCCTTCGACCCTGCCTGTTGCGGGATGAACAATGGGCGACCCGTAGCAACTGAGCCGGCGAAGCTGCTCGAGGAAGTGCTCGGGGCCGTTGACGACCACGCCGCGGCGGACCTCGAGCGGTGTCCCCAGCGATGTCGTCCCGACGGCGTCTTCAGCGAACCGGGCCCCGGTGACGATTCCGAGGTCTTCGACGCGCCGCGCGAACAATGAGTCGTCGATAACGCTTCGCACGATGCGGCCGTCGCGATCGGCGAGCACTAGACATAACCCGGCGCCGGCAATCTCTTGTCCGAGTTCTTCGAGAACCGGGGTCGCCGACCGCAGCAGCCGAGAATCGTCGTCCAAGTCGAGGGTCAAGTCGATCTGTGGCGACATGGTCGGTTCGAGACCGCTCAGCGTGGACCGCCGCCATGACATCACGATATCCGGGCGCGCCGACGGTGGCGTCGCTGCAGCAACGGGCACGTCATCACCCCTTTCGTGATCTGCGTCACATCCCGGCACGTGCATTTTACCTCACCGTTTCGCTTTGCGGCCGACCGCCGCAAACTTCGGATGAGCTTTCGAACGGCTGCAGGCAGACATCTACTTTCCCAGGTGCGGTGTGTTCGTGGCGATACGGTGACCAATCATGGCGCCCTCGATGCCGGCGGACTGGTGCTGTTCGGGCCGGGTCGGATCGGGGCCGTTCGATTGATTGCGTCGCAAAAACTAGCAACGCGGGCACCGAGGGACTGCTTCGCGGCCCAGCGAAACAATCTCCGGCCGCATCGCGTTGTTCACGATGGACATTCCTTGGGTGTCGGGTTCCTTGACGACGAGCGAACGTCCGTCGCGGCGTATGCTAATGCAGCTTCGGGCTCGTCGAACCTGCCCAAACGGGCGGCTGGCGCACTGGCCAGTGGGGCGGTCTTGACGTTCCTACTGACCGGGGTGCACCCGATTCCCTTTCCTCGTCCGTCCTACTTCACTAATTTGGCGTTCGCCGAATCCGATTCTCGCGCCCCTGCCGGGTGTTGAGAAGCGGCGGCACCTCAACGCGAACGCGCGCGCAAGGCGACATGCAGATTAGGACCGGTGCATCATGCAGGTAGACGAACTTCTCAAGCCCTTCCCTATCAAGGAATTCCATCCGTTTCCTCGGGCCTTGATGGGGCCGGGGGCCCATGAACTCATCGGACCCGAGGCACTCAAGCTCGGGTTCAAGAAGACGCTGGTGATGACCAGCGGCCTTCGAGGCTCCGACATTGTGCACAAGATCGTCGAATCCATGAAGTATCACGGCCTCGAAGTGGTGGTGTACGACAAGGTCGAGTCGAACCCCAAAGACTACAACGTGATGGATTCGGTCGAGCTGTATCAGTCTAACGGCTGCGACAGCTTCGTCTCCATCGGCGGCGGGTCCTCCCACGACGCCTGCAAGGGGGCGCGCATCTCGGTGGCCCACGACGGGCGCAGCGTCAACGAGTTCGAAGGGTTCAACAAGTCGGAGAACCCGAAGAACCCGCCGCACATCGCGGTGTCCACCACGGCGGGCACCGGCTCGGAGACCTCATGGGCCTATGTCATCACCGACACCACCACCGATCCGAGCAAGCCGCACAAGTACGTCGCGTTCGACGACGCATCGGTGACGACGCTGGCCGTCGATGACCCGGTGCTCTACTTCGACTGCCCCGTCGACTACACCGCGCAATGCGGCTTCGACGTGCTGGCGCACGCGTCGGAACCCTACGTGTCGCGGCTGAACTTCGCCCCGTCGCTGGGCAATGCGCTGTATGCGATCAAGCTGACCGCGCAGAACCTGCGGCAGGCGACATGGAACCCGCAGGACCTCGCTGGACGCGAGGGCATGATGTACGCGCAGTACATCGCAGCCCAGGCGTTCAACTCCGGCGGGCTGGGCATCATCCACTCGATCTCTCACGCGGTGAGCGCGTTCTACGACACCCATCACGGACTGAACAACGCCATTGCCCTGCCGCGTGTCTGGGCGTTCAACATGCCGGTGATGTACCGGCGGTTCGCCGACATCGCCGAGGCGATGGGCGTAGACACCGCCGGTTTGACAGAGGTTCAAGCGGCCGACCAGGCACTGGCTGCCAGCATTAGACTGTTGAGAGACGTCGGGATCCCGGAAAAGTTCACCGACGTGACCCAAGACAGCTACAGCAAGAACAGGCTTGGCCAGGGCCCGACGAAGTTCTACGAATCGCGGCGTACCATCAAGGGTGACAAGGGGGACGTCGACGACATCACCAACCACGTCCTCGGAGATGCCTGCACGCCGGGCAATCCCAAGGAGTGCACGTTCGAGACGGTGCGACCGGTGGTTGACCACTGCCTCAACGGGGACCTCGACGACCTTCTCGGCTAATGGGAATGGGCCGGGCAGCGGCTTTCCCTGCCCTGCCCGGCCTCAACTCCGTCTTTCAAAGGATTTCCGTGACCCTTCCAGGCACTGCGGCTCTCGCCGGCGGCGACGACGTTTTCGCCGGCGTCGATGACGTCGTCGCCCGTTTGACCGAGCTCGGCTACATCGCCGACCGGCGGTTGGCGACCACGGTCTATCTGGTCACCAGGATGAACAAGCCGGTGCTGCTGGAGGGGCCGGCAGGCGTGGGGAAGACCGAGCTGGCCAAGGCTTTGGCGGCGGCCACCGGCCGCCGGCTGCTGCGCCTGCAGTGCTACGAGGGTCAGGACGAGACCAAGGCGCTGTACGAATGGGATTACGGCAAGCAGCTGCTCTACACGCAGATCCTGCGGGAGAAGATCGGGCAGATCGTCGCCGACGCGACGGATCTGCATGAGGCGGTGGAGCGTATCGGCGCCCAGGAGAGCGTGTTCTTTTCCGAGCGTTTCCTGGCTGCGCGACCGTTGTTGGAGGCGATCCGCGCACCGGAGCCCGTGGTTCTTCTGATCGACGAGGTCGACCGCGCCGACGAAGCGCTCGAGGCGGTACTGCTGGAGATGCTCGGCGAGTTTCAGATCTCGGTGCCTGAACTGGGCACGTTCATCGCCGAGCATCCGCCGTATGTCGTGTTGACCTCGAACAACACGCGCGACCTTGCCGCTGCGCTCAAACGGCGCTGCTTGCACCTGTTCCTCGACTACCCCAGCGCCGAACGCGAACTTGCCATCGTCCGTTCCAAGGATACGGGGCTGTCCGACATCCTCGCCGCCCAGCTGGTCGATATCGTTCGCGGGCTGCGTGGACTCGAGCTGCGCAAGGCTCCCAGCATCTCGGAAACCATCGACTGGGCGCGTACCCTAGCGGTGCTCGGTGTTGACGAACTGACCGCCCCGGTACTCGCCGAGACCGTGTCAGTCGTCGTCAAATATGACAAGGATGTCCGCAAGGCGCTGGAGGCCATTCCTCGGCTGGTGGACCCGAATGCCGCCGTTCCGGACTCGGCGCACGGACATCACCACGATCATTCCCATGATCACCGTCACAACCACCTTCGTCACGAAGACGACGACCACCAACTTTTCGGAAGCGATGTCGACGGCGCTGCGGTGCGAGCCGCCAAAGACACGCCGGGCCGCTTCGACGAAGGCTACTACGGAACCCCGAGGGTGCAAACAACCCCGTCTCGGTCCCGGGCGCAGGTCAGCGGGGAGCAGGGTAGCCGCTCGTTCGCCCGACGCCGCGCCCTGTGAGGATATTGCGTGGAGAATGCGATCCACCGGTTCGTGCGGCTGCTTCGTCTGGCAGGCGTCCGCATCTCGGTGTCTGAGGCGTTGGATGCGCTAGGCGCGGCGAGTCAGCCCGGAGTGCTGGCAGACAAGGAAACCCTGCGCTGCGCCTTGTCGGTCGCCCTGCTCAAGGATCGACGTGACCAAACCATATTCGATGAGGTATTCGACGCGTTCTTCTCCCTGGTTCGCGTCGGCTTCGGCGATGACGACTCGCATGGCCACACCCACGACGACCTGAGCGACACCGGAACACTGGAGTCGTTCACCGTTTCGGAGAATCCGAGCCCCATTCCGCAGCAGGGTCACGAGCACGGCGCGCCCGCCGACATCAGGGACTTCTTCGACCCGGACGACCTGGCTCAGCAGTACAACCTGCATCAGGAGGCCAACAAGATCGACCTCGCCGCGATGACCGATGAGATCGCGTTCTCGAAGGACAACCAGGGGCTGCTCGGTGACGCCCGGCGTGTGCAGCTGGAGGCGAACCGCCTGCACGGCGCGGGCGCCCCCGGCCAGCTCTCACGCACTACCGGAACCCGCGTCGATGCCGACCTCAGCGTGGCGGAAGAGGAGGCGCTGCTGGCATGGCTGAACACGGTGGAAGACGAGGGGGACGACGCCGGCGACGAGGATGCGAAAGCTCTGGCGGGACGGCTGGCCGGCGTTCTGGCTGATCTTCCCGCCGCCCTCAAGCGTCATCTTGAGGCGTTGTTGGCCCTTGAGCAGCGGGTGATCGAGTCCGGCGAACGGCGGCTCGGCGCGATCGATGTGGTTGGCGAACATGAGCGTGCCGACCTGGAAACCTCGTTGCGCCGCCTGGCGAGATCGCTGCACGGGGCCTTGACCCAACGCCGCAAGCTCGACGCCCGTGGCCGCATCGACTCCGGGCGCACCATGCGCCGCAACATGCGCCACGACAGCGTCCCGTTCAACCCGGTCACCATGCGAAGAGTCGAAGACAAACCCCGATTGCTGGTGTTGGCTGACGTCAGCCTGTCCGTGCGCTCGACCGCACGGTTCACGCTGCATCTGGTGCACGGCCTTCAGGACCTCTTCGCCCAGGTGCGCTCGTTCGTCTTCGTCGCCGAGATCGCCGAAATCACCGAGCTGTTCGCCGAACACTCCACCGAACACGCCCTCGGGCTGATCTTCGGTGGGGACGTGCTCGATGTGGATGCGAACTCCGATTACGGTGCCGCCTTCGCGGGCTTGCTCGCCGAGCATGCGGCGGCAGTCACCCGCCGCACCACCGTACTGATCCTGGGCGACGGCCGCGGGAACGGCAACGACCCGAACGTGCCGGCGTTCGAAGAGATCGCACGGCGCGCACGGGAGGTGATCTGGTTGACACCGGAACCGAAATATTCGTGGGCCCTTGGCCGCTGCGACCTTCCGCTGTATGCCCCGTCGTGTGATCGGGTCGAAGTGGTCCGCGACCTATCAGGGCTGGAGCGGGCGACCGACAAGATGGCGGACGAACTGGCCGGACGATGACCCCGTGGCGCATCGTAATCGCCGAATCGATCGGAGAACCTGGCTGTGAGCGTTGACGATTTCGATCCTGAAGACCCCAGGCGCATTCATTCGCCCGGGCCATCGCCCACGGATGCGCAGTCGGCTGGGCCCGGTTTGCGGTTCGCCGCTCGCCTCGTCGACAACCTGATCGTGTTGGTTTTCGCCGTGGTGGTTGCCGTACTAATCGGTGCTGCGCGCAGTCTTTATGTCATCATTGCGGTGTCCGGCCTGGCTGCGTTCGTCTATTTCGTTGCGTTCGAGACGACCCGAGGGTGGACGCCGGGCAAGAAGCTGACGGGCCTCCTGGTGTGCGGCCCTGGCGATGCACCTAAACCGACCGTCCAGCAGTCCGCCGTCCGAAACGCGTTCACATTGTTGGTCATCCTTCCGTTTGTCGGCGGACTGCTCGGCTTGACCGCCTGCATTCTGATCGCGTCGACGATCGGCGCCAGCCCGACCCAGCAGGGCATTCATGACCGGTGGGCCGGCGGCACCCGCGTCCTTAGGAACCGGCCATAAGTTATCGCCGTCCTCCGGCCGTCGGTGGTCAAACCATCGTCAGACCGCCGCTCACCGACAACGTCTGGCCAGTGATGTAGGATGCGCCGTCGCCGGCGAAGAAGACTACGGCAGGCGCGATGTCGTCGGGTGTCCCGATGCGTTTCATCGGGATCGCGCGCGCAAGCGCGTCGTACAGCCCTTGGCTGGCGGCCGCGACCTTCTTGAGCAGCGCGGTGTCCGTGGGACCCGGGCAGACGGTGTTGACGGTGACGCCCTTCGTGGCCATCTCGCGGGCCAAACCCTTGCTGAAGGCGATTATGGCTCCCTTGGTGCCCGAGTACACCGCCTCGCCTGAGGATCCCACACGCCCAGCGTCGGATCCGATATTGATGATGCGCCCCCGCCTGCGCTCGATCATCGAATCAAGCACTGCGCGGCTGACGATGACCGTGCCGAGGTAATTGACCGTTACGAGTGCCCGCCAGGTCTCTTCAGTCGAGTCGGCGAACTTCTCGATAGTGTCGATACCGGCGTTGTTGACCAGGATGTCGATCTCGCCGAATTGTCGGCGCACCGCATCGACCGTGCGGGCGACAGCTGAGCTGTCGGTGACGTCGATCGCGAAACCCGCGCTCGTACCCGGCAGCGCAGACGCTGTCTCCTCGGCGCCGACGTGGTCCAGATCGCACACCGCTACGCGGGCGCCGGCCTCGGCGAGGTGCCGGCAAATCGCGGCACCGATCCCACCGGCACCGCCGGTCACCAGCGCGGTGCGCCCGTCCAGGCGGGTCATCGTGGATCATCCATCGAAGTTTCCACTGGTCGGGTGTCAAATCGGGGTTGACGCTTCTCACGGTGCGCTGCCAGGCCTTCTTTGACGTCAGGGCCGCTAAATCCGAGGAACTCCAGGCCAAGCGAGGCTTCGAAGGCGGGTTCGAACATGCGATACCAATGGTTGAGGCTGCGCTTGGTCCCGCGGATGGCCCCCTGCGCGCCACGGGCCAACTGAGCGGCAATGCGATGAGCCGTCGCCAGAACCTCTTCGTCGTCGACACAGATGGATACCAGGCCGATTCGCTCGGCCTCCGCGCCGGACAGGCGATCACAGGTGAGCAGGTAGTACTTTGCTTTGGCCATCCCCACCAGCAGCGGCCAGCAGATGGCGGCGTGATCACCCGCGGCGACGCCGAGGCGTGTGTGCCCGTCGATGATCTTCGCGGTGCGGCCGGCGACGGAGATATCGGACAGCACCGCAACTACCAGGCCCGCGCCGACGGCAGGACCGCGAATTGCAGAGACGACCGGCTTGTCGAGGTTGACCATGTTGACGACCAGATCGCGGGCCTCACGCATGATCCGAGTACGGCCCTCGTAGTCATCGATCATCGTTTCGAGCAAGTCGAAGTTGCCTCCGGACGAGAAAGCCGTCCCTTCACCGCGAACCAGGACGACGCGGACGTCGGGATCTCGCTCGATGACCGGCCATATGTGGGCGAGGTCGCGATGCATTCGTGGGCCAACCGAATTCAGGCCTGGCGCGGCCAGCGTGATCTCGAGGATCCCCTCGTCGGCGTGGTCGAGTCGCAGACTGGGGAAATCGGAGTAGTCGATGCGCATGTCAAGTTCCTGCCTGTGTTTGTGAATTGCATTACCACAACAGCGGATGCGGTGAATCCGGCGGGATTAAAGCGGCCCCCGACCCCACCTTGCCGTGAATGCGCCCCTCCCTGTTCAGTGGCTAGCTCGCGCGCAAGATGAGGGCATCGCCCTGGCCGCCGGCGCCGCACAGCGCGGCTACGGCGTAACCCGAACCGCGTCGAGACAGCTCAAGGGCGGCGTGCAAGGTGATCCGCGCGCCGGACATGCCGATCGGATGGCCGATCGCGATGGCGCCGCCGTTGACATTGACCTTGCTCGGGTCGACGCCGAGCTCCTTCGTAGAGGCCAGCGCGACCGCAGCGAACGCCTCGTTGATCTCGATCACGGTCAGCTGACCGAGTGAGATGCCCTCGCGCGCAACCGCTTTCTTGATGGCGTTCCCCGGCTGGGACTGCAGCGTCGAGTCCGGACCCGCGACCACGCCGTGGGCGCCGATCTCGGCGAGCCAGGTCAGCCCCATCTCGACGGCCTTGTCCTTGTTCATCACGACGACGGCACATGCGCCGTCGGAGATTTGCGACGCCGAACCGGCGGTGATGGTGCCGTTCTTGCGGAAGGCGGGCTTGAGGCCGGCCAGCGACTCGGCCGTGGTGTTAGTGCGGATGCCTTCGTCCTCGCTGAACTCCAGGGGGTCCCCCTTGCGCTGCGGAAGCTTCACCGGCACCACCTCATCGGCGAAGACGCCGTCTTTCCAAGCCGCAGCGGCCTTTTGGTGCGACTGCGCTGCAAACTCGTCCTGCTCGGCGCGGGTGAACTGATCCACGTCGTTGCGCTGTTCGGTCAGCGCGCCCATCGGCTGATCGGTGAACACGTCGTACAGACCGTCATAGGCCATGTGGTCGAGAACCGTCACGTCGCCGTACTTGTAGCCGGCGCGACTGTCCATCAGCAGGTGCGGCGCGTGGGTCATCGACTCCTGGCCACCAGCCACCACCGCGTCGAATTCGCCGGCCCGAATCAGCTGATCCGCCAGGGCGATCGAATCTATGCCGGACAGACACATTTTGTTGATCGTCAGCGACGGCACGTCCCAGCCGATTCCTGCGGCCACCGCTGCCTGGCGGGCGGGCATCTGCCCGGCGCCCGCCGTCAGAACCTGGCCCATGATCACGTACTCGACGAGCGACGCCGGAACCTTTGCCTTTTCCAGCGCCGCGGAGATCGCGATCGCGCCCAGATCGCTGCCGGAGAAGTCCTTTAGCGAACCCATCAACTTGCCCACCGGAGTACGTGCTCCAGCAACGATCACCGACGTCGTCATCAATCCTCCAAACCGGTGGTGTGAATACGCTCACGACACGTTTGCTTTGCGTCGCCTCGCGCCGATTGACTCGGTTAACCGCGACTAACTGCGTGAAACGTTAGTCGCGATTAACCGAGATGTCCACTTTGCCCGGCGTCGAACGCACTAGGCAGTAACAGCACCGATCAGTGCTTTTCAGGTGGGCCGTCCTGCGAGGAAGCGCTGAGGCGCTGTGCTGGAGGTGCGCCGGCCTGTGAATGTGCGATTGTTGGACAGTTACGGCCAGCATGATCACGTCAGAATCCGAATATGCTGCGACGCTCGCGGGCCGGTTCAAACAGCAAGCAGCTACATCTTTGCGGGATTTACGGGGTCGTCGCGCGATGACGTACCCCTGCCTGCCAGGCCCACCGCGTGGCAGCGGTGGGTTTCATCGTTCGAAATCGCTGCCACGGCGATTACGGGCTAAAGCGGCCACAGGCCGCACGAACCGCGCGGCCGAACTTCGTTGTGCAGCAACGTCGGCCATCGCTGATTCAACGAAACAGACAAGGACGCCTATGCCACAACTACTCTTCGGCTGCTCGCCCGCCGGGTCCGCGACCATGATGGTTGGTCAATCGTGACTGGGCTCAGAGCCGGCTCGGCATGACGCAATTCGATCCTTTCAGGCTCTCCGATGAACACAACGAGCTGCGTTCGGTCTTGCGTGAGCTGTGTGAGAAGCAGATCGCCCCGTATGCGTCCGACGTCGATGCGAAGGCCCGCTACACCGACGAAGCCCTGGCGGCGCTGACGTCCTCGGGCTTCGCCGCGATCCACATTCCCGAGGAGTACGGCGGGCAGGGCGGCGACGCGGTGGCCGCCTGCATCGTGATCGAAGAGGTGGCGCGGGTGTGCGCGTCGTCGTCGTTGATCCCGATCTGCAACAAGCTCGGCACGATGGGCCTGCTGATGCGCGGGTCCGAGGAGCTCAAGAAGCACGTGCTGCCTTCTATTGCCGCCGGCGAGGCTGTCGCGTCGTATGCGCTCTCGGAGCGGGAGGCCGGCAGCGACGCCGCGTCGATGCGCACCCGGGCGCGCGCCGAGGGCGATGAGTGGGTGCTCAACGGGGCCAAGTGCTGGATCTCCAACGGTGGGCACTCGACGTGGTACACGGTGATGGCGGTGACCGATCCGGACAAGGGCGCCAACGGCATTTCGGCGTTCATCGTGCACAACGACGATCCGGGTTTCGTGGTTGGTGCCAAGGAACACAAGATGGGCATCAAGGGCTCGCCCACCACTGAGCTGTACGTCGAGGATTGCCGCATTCCCGGCGACCGGATCATCGGCGAGCCCGGCACCGGCTTCAAGACCGCGCTGGCCACCCTCGACCACACCCGGCCGACGATCGGTGCCCAGGCGGTCGGGATTGCGCAGGGCGCGTTGGATGCGGCGATCGCATATGTCAAGCAGCGCAAGCAGTTCGGCAAGGCGATCGCCGATTTCCAGGCCGTGCAGTTCATGCTGGCGGATATGGCGATGAAGACCGAAGCCGCGCGGCTGATGGTCTATACCGCCGCTGCCCGTGCCGAACGCGGTGAGCCCAACCTCAGCTTCATCTCCTCGGCCTCGAAGTGCTTTGCTTCCGACGTCGCGATGGAGGTGACCACCGACGCCGTGCAGTTGTTCGGCGGGTACGGATACACCACCGACTTCCCCGTCGAGCGGTTCATGCGCGACGCGAAGATCACCCAGATCTACGAGGGCACCAACCAGATTCAGCGCGTCGTCATGGCGCGGGCGTTGTTGCGCTGAATGATCGCGGTCAGTCCTGCGGCAGCTTCAACAGCGTGATCGCCGCGTCACGCATCTCGACTTTGCGGACCTTGCCGGTGACCGTCATTGGAAACTCGTCGACAACGTGCACGTACCGGGGGATCTTGTAGTGCGCCAGCTTCCCGGTGCAGAAGGCGCGCAGAGCCTCGGTGCTCAGTGGTTCGGTTCCTTCTTTCATGCGGACCCAGGCCATGAGCTCCTCGCCGTACCTCGGATCTGGAACGCCAATCACCTGAGCGTCGAGAATATGCGGATGCGTGTACAAGAACTCCTCGATTTCACGCGGGTAGATGTTCTCCCCGCCCCGAATCACCATGTCCTTACTCCGGCCGATGATGCTGACGTAGCCCTCGTCGTCCATGACCGCCAGGTCGCCGGTGTGCATCCACCGCGCGGCATCGATGGCCTCGGCCGTCCAATCCGGTCGTTCCCAATATCCGAGCATGACCGAGTATCCGCGGGTACACAGCTCGCCCGCTGCGCCGCGGGGCACCGTCACTCCGGTTTCCGGGTCGACGATCTTGACTTCCAGGTGTGGATGCACGGTTCCCACCGACGACACGCGACGCTCGATCGGATCGTCGGCCCTGGTCTGTGTAGCTACCGGTGATGTCTCGGTCATGCCGTAGCAGATCGTTATCTCGGTTATGCCCATCCGGTCGATGACTTGCTTCATCACCTCCACCGGGCACGGCGAGCCGGCCATGATCCCGGTCCGCAGGCTAGCCAGGTCGAAGTCCCCGAATCCCGATTCGGCCAACTCCGCGATGAACATCGTAGGGACGCCGTAAAGCGAAGTGCAACGCTCGGCGGCGACGGCTTCCAGGGTGGCTCGCGCTTCGAACGACGGCGCCGGGATGACCATGCAGGCACCGTGGCTTGTTGCGGCGAGGTTGCCCATCACCATGCCGAAGCAGTGGTAGAAGGGCACCGGAATGCAGATTCGGTCGGCCTCCGTGTAGCCACACAGCTCACCAACCAAGAAGCCGTTGTTGAGGATGTTGTGGTGGCTTAGGGTGGCACCCTTGGGGAAGCCTGTGGTGCCGGATGTGTATTGGATGTTGATCGGGTCGTCGGCAGTGAGGGTGTGCGCTATCGCCGACAGTCGACCGCGATCGGTTCGCCGTCCAGTCCCGAGCAACGCATTCCAGTCCTCACCCCCCAGCAACACCACCTGTTTGAGCGCCTCGCATCGCGGCCTGACTTTCTCGATAATCGCGGCATACTCCGACGATTTGAATCGCTCCGCAGCGATCAGCGACATCACGCCGGCTTGATTGAGCACGTACTCCAGCTCGTGTGCTCGGTAGGCGGGGTTGATGTTGACGAGGATCGCTCCGATTTTGGCTGTGGCGTACTGGACAAGGGCCCACTCCGCGCAGTTGGGCGCCCAGATGCCCACGCGGTCACCTTTGCCGATCCCCCGTTCCAGCAGGCCCAAGGCCAGGGTATCGACATCGGAGACAAATTCCCGGTATGTCCAGCGCCGACCCGTCCAACACTCTACGAGTGCGTCGCGCTCGGCGAAAAATCGCGCCGCGCGGTCTAGATTGGCACCGATCGTGTCACCGAGCAGAGGTACGTCGCTGGTGGCCGAGGCGTAACTGAGTTCACTGGGCATGGGTGATGACGCCTCGGATGATCTTGCCGTCCCGCAGGTCCTGGTAGCCCTCGTTGACCTGCTCGAGCGTGTACGTCTTGGTGACCAGTTCATCGAGCTTCAATTGGCCGGCGTCGTAGAGCCGCAGCAGCTTGACGATGTCGTACTGCGGATTGGCCGAACCGAACAGGGTGCCTTTGATCGTCTTCTCGAACAGCGTCATCACCCCGCCGGAGACATGCACCGTCAGCTTCTCGGGGTTGGCCAAGCCGGTGATCACCACCGTGCCGCCCCGCCCGATCGCGTTGAACGCGTCGGTCACCACCTGTTCGTCGACGGTGCCGACGGTGATGATAGCCTGGTCGGCCATCTGCCCCCAGGTCAGCTCGGTAACCGTATCGGCGGCCTCGTCGGCCGTGGTGAAAACGTGCGTCGCGCCGAACTTCGCCGCGGTCTCGCGTTTGAACGCCACCGGATCCACCGCGATCACGTATTTCGCGCCCGCCTGCTTGGCGCCCTGCACGGCGTTGATCCCGATCCCGCCGATGCCGTACACCACCGTGGTATCGCCGGCGCGCACCGCGCCCGCGTAGTTGGCGCTGCCCCACCCGGTCGGCACACCACAACCGACCAGCACCGCTGTCTGCAGCGGCAGCCAGTCGTCGACCTTGACCACCGAATGCTCGGAGATGGTCGCGCGCTCGGCGAAGGTGCCCAGCATGCACATCGCGCCGAAATCGCTGTCACCCATGTGGAAGCGGAACGTTCCGTCGGGCATATGGCCGTCGAGGATCGTCGCTCCCATGTCGCACAGGTTGGAGCGTCCGGTCGCGCAGTAGCGACAGCGCCCACAATTGGGGATGAAGCTACACACCACGTGATCACCCGGCTTGACCTTGGTGACACCGGCGCCGACCTCCTCGATGATGCCTGCCCCTTCGTGGCCACCCACGATCGGGAACCGAGGGACCAGGTCTCCATCGGTCAGATGCAGGTCGGAGTGGCACAGACCGGCGGCCACATACCTGATCAGTACCTCACCGTCGCGGGGGCCCTCGAGGTCCAGTTCGACGACCTCGAAGGGCTTGCCACCCTCGAACAGTACGGCGGCTCTGGTTTTCATTTGCTCTCCCTGTGTTCCACACCTTCGCTGCACGCGACGGTCGAACCGGTGTAGTGCGACTCCAGGAAAATTATCCGCATCAGACGGAGGGGCTGTGTGTCCGAAAACTGCACACTGATGAGCCGGCGAATCGGCAGTGCGGCTACGCAGACAGATGTGTCAGCGTCGGACGCTCGTAGGCACGCCCACCGCACTCGCACAGCATTGGCGGGCACGAGGCGGCAGGGTCCGGAACATACCGGCCGATGGTCCAACCTTGCGCCAACCGCCACTGCGTAGCGTCGAGCGGCATCTGATGCACGCGGCGACGGGAGCGGCAGCATGGCAAGCATCTATGAGCGCATCGGCGGTGCGGAGGCGCTCGAAGGTGTCGTCGAGGACTTCTACGGGCGCGTGCTGGCTGACCAGGAATTGGCGCCATTCTTCAGCGGCACAAGGATGGAGCGGCTGAAAGGCAAACAGTTTGAATTCTTTGCCGCGGCACTCGGCGGGCCCGAGCCGTATATCGGTCCCTCGATGCGCCAAGTCCACCAAGGGCGCGGGATCACCCGCCACCACTTCGACCTCGTCGGCGGGCACCTGAGGAAAAGCCTCTCGGCCGCAGAAGTGCCCGAACACACCGCCGAACAGATCATGACCGCGGTCGAATCGCTTGCCGACGATGTCGTCTCAGCCATCGCTTGACCGACGATGCTCTGCGATTCAGGGGGTGCCGCGGTGGCCTGCGCGGCGCGGCCGGCGCGACACGGCTTCGAGCTCAATTGGACGTGGAGATGATCCGTTGACGGCTGAGGAGACAATCACAATTATGAGTGATATCGGGTACCGAGAACTGTTCAACTCGAGTATCGAAAATCCGGCGGGATTCTGGAGCGACGCCGCGCGGGCGGTGACCTGGACCCGCGAGCCGCAGCGCGTTCTCGACGACACAAATGCGCCGTTCTACCGGTGGTTCCCGGACGGGGAGCTGAACACCTGCGCCAACGCGCTGGATCACCACGTCGCGGGCGGCCGCGCCGACCAGTCGGCGCTGATCTACGACTCCCCTGTCACCGGCACCAAACGCACCTATACCTACCGGGAGCTGCTCGACGAGACCGCGCGCTTCGCCGGGGTGCTGCGCGCGCTCGGGGTCGGCAAGGGTGACCGGGTGGTGATCTACCTGCCGATGGTGCCCGAGGCGGTGATCGCGATGCTGGCCTGCGCCCGGCTGGGCGCGGTGCATTCGGTGGTTTTCGGCGGGTTCGCCCCGCATGAACTGGCCACCCGCATCGACGACGCCCGCCCGACGGTCGTCGTCTCCGCCTCGTGCGGCATCGAGCCGACTCGCATCGTGGAGTACAAGCCCATGCTCGACGCCGCGCTCGACATGGCACAGCACCCGCCGCGCCGCTGCGTCATCGTGCAGCGCGACCGACACCGCTGCGATCTGGTCCCCGGCCGCGACCTGGATTGGCACGAGCTGATCGGCAATTCCGAGCCCGTCGATGCAGTGCCGGTCGCGGCCACCGACCCGCTGTACATTCTCTACACCTCCGGCACCACCGGAAAACCCAAAGGCGTCGCGCGCGACAACGGCGGGCACGCCGTCGCGTTGCTGTGGAGCATGCGCTACATCTACGACATCTCCCCCGGCGAGGTGTTCTGGGCGGCCTCCGATGTCGGCTGGGTGGTCGGGCACTCCTACATCGTTTACGGCCCACTGCTGCTCGGCGCGACGACGATCCTCTACGAGGGCAAGCCGGTCGGCACGCCCGATCCGGGTGCCTTTTGGCGGGTGATATCGGATTATGGTGTGAAGGCGCTGTTTTCGGCACCGACTGCGCTGCGGGCGATCCGGAAAGAGGATCCGGAAGGCACCCACATCGCACGCTACGACTTGTCCGGTTTCCGGTATCTGTTCCAGGCCGGCGAACGCCTCGACCCCGACACGTACGCTTGGGCGTCGGACAAGCTTGGCGTCCCGGTCGTCGACCACTGGTGGCAGACCGAGACCGGCTGGGCGGTCGCGGCCAACCCGATGGGGGTGGAGGCGCTGCCGATCAAACCGGGATCACCCACGGTGCCGATGCCCGGCTATGACGTGCGTGTGCTGCGCATCGACGGCTCGGAGTGCGAACCCGGCGAGGACGGCGCGATCTGCATCGCGTTGCCGTTGCCGCCGTGCACGTTGCCGACGCTATGGGGTGACGACGCTCGCTACGAGGCGTCGTATCTGTGCGAGCATCCCGGCTACTACCTCACCGGCGACGGTGGGTACATGGACGAGGACGGCTACCTGTTCGTGATGGGCCGCATCGACGACGTCATCAACGTTGCGGGACACCGGCTTTCGACCGGCGCGATCGAAGAGGTGCTGGCCGCCCACCCGGCGGTGGCCGAATGCGCCGTCATCGGGGTCGCCGACGAGATCAAAGGTCAGGTGCCGCGCGGGCTGGTCGTGCTGAAGGCCGGCGCGTCCGCCGAGGGCCTGGCCGACGAGCTCGTCAAGTTGGTGCGCGACGAGATCGGGGCGGTGGCCTGCTTCAAGCAGGTCGATGTCGTGGCCGCGCTACCCAAGACCCGCTCGGGCAAGATCTTGCGGAAAACCATGCGCGGCATCGCCCACGGCAAGGACGAGCCGACCCCGTCCACCATCGAAGACGCCGACGTGTTGCACGCAATCAAGCCGATTTTGCGGCCGTAACCGCAGTGCGACCGAAGCACTAGATACCAGTCGAGGACTCGGGACGGTCGAGCCAGCACAGGAGGATTCTCAATGAGGTTGTCAAGCCGCTGCGGCAGTAGGCGTGGTGGGTTGATAGGTCGTGTGGTCGCGCAGCATTGCCCACAGAACATTGAGACGCCGACGTGCCAGGGCCAGGACGGCTTGGCTGTGGCGTTTGCCTTCGGCGCGTTTGCGGTTGTAATACGTGCGCGAGGCGGGGTCGGATCGAATGCTGTACAGCGCCGACAGGTAGCAGGCGCGCAGCAGGCGCCGGTTGTAGCGGCGGGGGCGTTGAAGGTTGCCGCTGATGCGGCCGGAGTCACGCGGTACCGGAGCCAGGCCGGCGACGCCGGCGAGGCGGTCAACGGAGTCGAAGGCACTCATGTCTCCGCCGGTGGAGGCGAGGAATTCAGCGCCGAGCGTGACGCCGAAGCCCGACATGCTCACGATGATTTCGGCGTGGCGGTGGCGGCGAAATCGCTCCTCGATCATCGCATCGGTGTCGCCGATTTCGGTGTCGAGGGCCATCACCTCCTTGGCCAAGCGGGCAACGATGGCCGCAGCGAGTTGTTGTCCGGGTATGACGGTGTGTTGAGCGTGAGCGGCCTGCAGGGCTTTGGCCGCGACGGCATCGGCGTTGCGGGCCTTGCGTTTACCCAACCAGGCTGCCAGTCGAGCAGTACCGGCTCGTCGCAGCCCATCGGGAGTTTGATAGCCGGTGAGCAGCAGCAACGCGGCCTTGCTGGTGCTGTAGTCGAACGCGCGTTCCAGGGCTGGGAAGTATTCGAGCAGCTGGGCACGCAGTCGGTTGATCGTGCGGGTGCGATCAGCCACCAGATCGGTGCGTCGGCTGGTGAGGATGCGCAGCTCCACTGCGATGTCATCTCCGGGGCGCAGTGGTTGCAGATCGCGGCGCATCCGGGCCTGATCGGCAATGACGGCGGCATCTTTGGCGTCGGTCTTCCCCTCCCCGCGGTAGCTGCCCGAGGCGTGGTGCACGGTGCGGCCGGGAATGTAGAGCAGCCGCTGGTCAGCGGCGATCAGCAGCGTGATCAGCAGGGCCGCACCGCCAGCGTTGAGATCGATGGCCCAGGTGACTTCACCGCCGTCAGCCATGGTTGCGACAGAGCTGATCAACTTCAACAGGGTCGCTTCGTCGTTGGCTACCCGCTGCGACAGCAGCCGCTTTCCCTGCGCATCGATGACCACGCAGAAGTGGTCCGATTTCCCAGCATCGATACCCGCCCAAACAGCTTGTGTCACTACCGCCTCCGTGCTCATCACCATTTCCACCAGCCCGCCAGACGACCACGCCGTCGTGTCCTTACACAGCGATCGAATCGCATCTCTCAATTAGCGGTCGAGTCGTCGCGGGACAGCGGGCGGCCAATCCTCCTCGGCCATCACGGGCTGACCAATGAAAGCCATACCCGCTGTCCCTGGGTGAATCGAAGCCTAAGGCCAGCGGCCCCGAACACCCTCCAAGAAAGGTAAGGACGCAATGAAGGCGCTGGTTTATCACGGGCCAGGAAAGAGGTCGTGGGAAGAGGTTGCCGATCCCACCATCGAGAAGCCGACTGATGCGGTGGTATGGGTGGATGCGGTCACGATCTGCGGCACCGATCTGCACATCCTCGGCGGGGATGTTCCCGACGTGACTCCCGGGCGGGTTCTCGGCCACGAGGCCGTGGGCACCGTCACCGCGATCGGCGCGGGCGTGCAAACCGTTGCGGTCGGGGATCGGGTGCTGGTGTCGTGCATCAGCTCATGCGGCAGCTGCCGGTATTGCCGGCAAGGCAGCTACGGGCAATGTCTGGGCGGCGGCGGCTGGATCCTCGGTCATTTGGTGGACGGCACGCAGGCCGAGTATGTGCGGGTGCCGTTCGCCGACAACTCCACGCACATGGTGCCCTACGGGGTCAGTGACGAGCAGATGATCGTTCTCGCCGACATCCTGCCCACCGCGTACGAAGTCGGGGTTCTCAACGGCGGGGTCCAGCCGGCCGACGTGGTGGCCATCATCGGTACCGGGCCCATCGGATTGGCCGCAATCCTGACGGCGAAGTTGTTCAGCCCCAGCCACATCGTGGCGATCGATCTAGCCGATTCCAGGTTGAAGGCCGCGCACGAATTCGGTGCTGACGTGGTCGTCAACAGCGGCGCCGACGACCCCGCGAAGGTCATCGCCGAGCTGACCGGCGGGCTGGGCGCTGATGTCACGATGGAGGCCGTTGGCCGGCCGGAGACCTTCGAGCAGGCGGTGCAACTAGTTCGCCCCGGCGGGCATGTGGCCAACATCGGCGTCCACGGCGAACCGGCAACGCTGCGCCTGGAAGACATTTGGATCAAGAATCTCACCATCACCACAGGGCTGGTCGATACTTTCGCCACGCCAACCTTGATCGAACTCGTCGCCAGCGGCCGACTCGACACCGCGCCCATGATCACCCACCGGTTCGCTCTCGACGAGTTCGAGACCGCGTATGACGTGTTCGCTCGCCCGGCAGAAACCGCCGCTCTCAAGGTGCTGCTCACAGCATCTGGCTTACAACACGACTCCAAATAGGGTCTAGCTGAGGACACGACGAGATGAAGGAACCACGATGACCCGCACGCCCCAGGAAGTATTCGCCCACCACGCCCAGGCGCTCGGCGCAGGCGACCTCGATGAGATCGTCGCCGATTATGCCGATGACGCCGTCTTCATATCCCCCAGGGGCGTCCTGCGCGGCAAGGACGGCATTCGTGCGGCGTTCACCCAGCTGCTCGATGCTGTTCCGAAAGCGGATTGGCAGTTGAAGACCCAGTCCTTCGAGGGTGACGTGCTCTTCCTCGAGTGGGCCGCCGAATCCGCGACGACGCGCGTCGAGGACGGCATCGACACCTTTGTGTTCGGCGACGGACTGATCCAGGTCCAAACCGTCCGATATACCGTCCAGGCCAAGGAATAACGCTGCATCCGGCCGCACCCACCCGTGGTCCTTATGGACGCCAATCCCGCACACGAGGGCATCCAGCGGCGCATGCCCAGCCTGCACGCTGATGTCCTGGTGGTTGGTGCTGGACCTGCTCGGCTCGGCAGCCGTAATCTGGTCGGCTCGTGGGGGTTACGACGTGCTGCTCGTCGATATGGCAAGGTTCCCGCGGGGCAAGACGTGTGGCGACGGACTGACGCCGTGGATCCGCCAGCATCCGATCACCGGGGGACTCGAGATGCACGGATGGGGCCGTCGTCAGCGCATCGAGTGGCCGACCCAGAGCCTCCCTGACTACGGCACGGTGATCACCCGCACCGAACTCGACTATCGGCTCGTTGAGTTGGCGCTGGCCGGCGGGGTACGCACGCTCCTCGGCGTGCGTGCCGCTTCGGCGCATCGCCACGACGCCGGATCGCCACAGTCGCGCTGCGGGCAGCCGATGAACATGTGGGTGTCAACCCCACGCAGGTGTCCGTGCGATCGGTGCTCGTCGGCGACGGGGTCCGGTCGAAATTCGGCTCATTCCTTGGGCGCCAGTGGCATCGAGACACCGTGTACGGCACTGCCGTGCGTGCCTTTCCTCAGGGCCGACCAGCAATGGGAGTGGTTGGTCGCCCACCTTGGCCCGAATATGCCCAAAGGGGGCACAATGGCCGGATACGGCTGGCTGGTTGTTCCCGCTGGGCAGATCAAGAGGAAACGGTCGCGATCGCCGGCGCTCTCCCCGAGCGCGGTGAGTGCGTTGGCGGCCCGGCAGACCTCGGCGAGCAGATCGGCGTAGGTCAGTGTGCGGCTCTCGCCGACCGGTTCGCCTTTCCAGTGGGATGGCCACTCGGTCGCCGTTGCCGGCCTCGACGTGGCGGTCCACCCAGTTGTAGGCGACGTTGAGCCGGCCGCCGGCGAACCATTTGGCGAACGGTGCCTGTGGCCAGTCGAGCGCTTCGGCGAACGGTGTCTGCCAGGACAGCCGGTTGGCCTGCTTCGCCCAGAACGCGAGGCGGTTGGTCTGGGCCTGCTGGTAGAGCGCGGCGGTTGCGTCGCTGTTGGCCGCGAACTCGGCTGGGGGCGGGTAGTACGACGAGGCCTCGGTGTGCGTGTCGGTGATGTGTTTGTCCGACGTCAGGCGGGTCGGCAGTGGTTTTCGATCAGACGGTTCGATCGCTGCTCGTGATGAAGCCGCACGTGGTCACGGTCGGACGGCTTCGGGAGCACGATCCGGCAACAGTGCTGCCCCGATTGCCGGACCGACGACGTTCGGCATGTTGGCCCCAGAGGTGGTGTTTCAGCGTTGATCGGCAGCGGCGACCCGGACACCGGCCACCGTCTCCTCGTCCGTCATGCCCGCCTGGCCGTCGCGCCCAGGCCGCGCAGGCGCGTCAGGCACGTGTGGCGAATCTGGTCGAGTACGACACGGTCGATCACCAGGCCGACGCTTGGAGCGGTGACCAGCACGAACACTCGCCGAAAGAACTCAGCTTCCGGCAGTCCGAACTCCTCGAAGATGTCGGCCGCGCAGCCGCCGCCGTAACGTCGCCACCGGATGACGAACTCGACCATATCCTGGTCGAAGCGATCTGCGCTGACGACAGCGAACCCATATCTACCGCGAGCACGTCCGGCGATGCGGGTTGGGGACAACTGTTCGCCGGCTGCATCGGGTTCGGGTGAGACAACTGTGGTGTCGTCGCCCACCCTATTGACCGGTCGCGCAGACGGTGCGGTCGCCGGTGGCACTGTGCGCGTGGTGACCGACTCGATCCTGCTCAGGTGACGCACAGGTCGGAGCGGATCAGAAACCGCACACCCTCGGGTGCCTCCAACGAGAAGCCACCCCCCCGGCCCTCTGTAACGTCGATGGTCAGCTTGGTGTGCCGCCATAACTCGTACTGATCACGACCGATCCAGAACGGTGTGTCGCCGGGCAGGTGGCCCAGTAGCACGTCGGAGTCCCCGGTGCGGAATTCGCCTTGCGGATAGCACATGGGTGCGCTGCCGTCGCAGCAGCCGCCGGATTGGTGGAACATCACCGGCCCGTGGACGTCGATGAGTCGTTGGAGTACTTGGGTGGCTTGGGGGGTGATGGTTACCCGGTCCGCAGCTGCGGTCATCAGAAGAACCCTTGTTTGGTCGGCGAGTAGCTGACCAACAGGTTCTTGGTTTGCTGATAGTGGTCGAGCATCATTTTGTGGCATTCGCGTCCGATGCCGGATTTCTTGTAGCCACCGAACGCGGCATGGGCGGGGTAGTCGTGGTAGCAGTTGGTCCACACCCGCCCGGCCTTGATGCCCCGGCCCAGCCGGTAGGCGGTGTTGGCATCACGCGTCCACACCCCCGCCCCCAGGCCGTAGAGGGTGTCGTTGGCCAGTTTGAGCGCCTCATCGACCGAATCGAACGTCGTCACCGACACCACCGGGCCGAAGATCTCTTCCTGGAAGATCCGCATATCGTTGGTGCCCTTGAAGATGGTCGGCTCGACGTAGTGTCCACCCGGATATTCGGGCACCTTGCGCGCCCCGCCACCGGTGAGTACCTGCGCGCCCTCTTTGCGGCCGATGTCGATGTAGGACATGATCTTCTCGAACTGGTCGTTGCTGGCCTGCGCGCCGATCATGGTGGCCGGATCCAGCGGATCCCCGCTGACGATGGCCTCGGTGCGCGCCACACAGCGGCTGATGAACTCGTCATAAATCGACGAGTGGATCAACGCCCGCGACGGACACGTGCACACCTCACCCTGATTGAGGGCAAACATCACAAAACCCTCGACCGCCTTGTCCAGGAACTCGTCATCGGCCGCGGCGACATCGGGCAAGAAGATGTTCGGGCTCTTACCGCCCAGCTCCAAGGTCACCGGGATGATGTTCTCACTGGCGTACTGCATGATCAGCCGCCCCGTGGTGGTCTCCCCGGTGAACGCCACCTTGGCCACCCGCGCGCTGGAGGCCAGCGGCTTGCCCGCCTCCACCCCGAACCCGTTGACTACATTCAAAACCCCGGGCGGCAGCAGATCGGCGATCACCTCGATGACCTTCAGGATCGACACCGGGGTCTGCTCAGCGGGCTTGAGGATCACACAGTTACCGGCCGCCAACGCCGGCGCCACCTTCCAGATCGCCATCAAGATCGGGAAGTTCCACGGAATGATCTGGGCCACCACCCCCAACGGCTCCTGGAAGTGATAAGCGATCGTGTCCTCGTTGATCTGGGCGATCGACCCTTCCTGAGCCCGCAACGCCCCAGCGAAATATCGGAGATGATCCACCGCCAACGGCAGATCCGCGGCCAGGGTTTCCCGCACCGGCTTGCCGTTATCCCACGTCTCGGCCACCGCCAACGATTCCAGATGCTCCTCGATACGGTCGGCGACCTTCAGTAACAGGTTCGAGCGCTCCGCCGGCGACGTCGCCCCCCACTTGCCCGCCGCCGCGTGCGCGGCATCCAACGCCAACTCCACATCGGCGGCCGACGACCGCGCCACCTGTGTGAACACCTCACCGGTCACCGGGGAGGGATTATCGAAATACGCCCCATCGACCGGGGCGACCCACTGCCCGCCAATAAAATTCTCATACCGGCCAGCGAAATCAACAACACTGCCCTCAGCACCCGGCCGTGCAAACACCATGACAAACCCCTCGCTCCCAGACTCAGTCGTCAACGACTGCCGATCCACCAGCACCGACATCTACCGCTCACCCTCCCACCACCAGGTTGGTAAACGGTTGGCCGCAGTTCGGACTGAGCGGCCCGAGCCGGGAGTTGCATTCACCCGGGCACGGCGTCCACGTGGGCGCCGAAATCTAGTGGCACCTCCGGTGTGCGGAGCGCTGCGTGAATGCCCTCCGGCCGACATTTCCACGTCAGGTCGCGACTCGCGACGGATTCGAGGCACCACCGCAGGCCGAAGCCACTCAATCCTCAAGCGATAAGCGCTGGGCGCCGTCGATCTGCGTCAGCCAAGACCAACGGGTGTGAGCACATCCGGTGCCAGCGCCGGCGGGCTCGGCCGTTCGCACGGCCGGCGCCGTTGCTTTACGGTCAGGAAACCCAGCAGGAAGCCGCGGATCACCACCAAGACACCCACGGCGGTGAGCAACGGCGCGAAAACTGTCAGCGGCGGCCAGCTCGTGTCGATGATTACGCAATTCTTCTGTTGGCATACCAAGGCGGGAGACGTCGAAGCGGAGGTGGTCCCTGATCTGTGGCACAGAGTGCGCGGGCGAACCGTCGAACCGGGCCAGCTTCTCGGCGTCCGGCGCGATGGCGCAGCCGTGGCGGCAGACTGGTGACCAATTGGGAGATTTCCGGATATTCGGCTCGCAGTATTCCCGACATTGGTTAGGTGTGACGTGCCAGGTCAAGGCCAAAATCCGGGCGAGGAGGGCACGATCTGCATCCGGTCGCCGCTGCCACCCGACACGCTGCCGACGCTGTGGGGCGACGCGAGCGCTACGAGGCGGCCTATCTGTGCGAGCATCCGGGCTGCTACCTCACCGGCGACGGCGGCGCCTGGGGTGAATGTTGCCCGAGGCGCCGACTCCGCAGGAGCTTCGAGCATCCTTTCAAACGATCCTGAATCTGGCGCTGACTCGCGGGCGGTCCGCGCCGCGCAATTCCGGACTGGGACCCGACACGGTGGCGGCAATCGACGAAGTGGCATACGAGCACCCCGACGCCGACGCCGACGCCGACTGCATCGCAGCCGCTTACGACGCGTTTGAGCGCGAACATGGCAGGTGATCGACAGGCAGCTCACAGCCCGTCGTTCGCCATCACCGAATACAGCCCTACAGATAAGACCGTTCCGCACGACTCGCCAAGGGCCCGAAGACACCACGGGGCACAGTCGGATACACCACCGGAACGCCCTACAGATAAAACTCTCCCACTACGGGTTGATACCGTTGGCAGGTTGGCAACTGGTTGGCCGAGGAGATATGCGCGGCGCGACACGGCGAAAACGCCTGCCGACTGAGCGGTTGTACAGTCGCGTCCGCCCGCAGGCTCCATTCGCCATTGTTTCGGCGTCAACACGTCGGTAGCTGGTCACCGAAGTTGGGGACCCGCTGCCCGCAGGGGCTGATGTTCCGCTTCTCAGCCCCGACCGGCCTCTTGCGGTATCGGTGTGGGTGGGGCGGGCTCATCGTATGTTTGCGTGGGCGGGCCCGGCCCTTCGCGTTCCCGCTGGAATTGCTTGTGGGTGAGATACCCGAGGAACAAGCCGTAGATCACGACCAATACGCCCACGGCGGTGAGCAACGGCGCGAACACCGTCAACTGCGGCCAGTTCGTATCGACGATTACGTAGTTCGGCTGCTGCCGCTCCAGCGCCGGGATGACATCGTCGAGGAAGTAATCCCTGACCTGTGGCCCAGAGTGCGCCGGCGAACCGTCGAAGCGGGTCAGGTTCTCGGTGCCCGGCACCGCCGCCCACCAATTCGTAATGTCGGGCAGATTGGTGAGGAACTGGTGAACCTCCGGGAAGTCGACGCGCAGGCTCTCCCACATCCGGTCGGTTGTCACATTCGATGTGGAGGCCAGGAAATCGACCAGCTTCGGTATCTCGGCGGTGGCCGCCGAGAACGGCACCGCGTCCAACAGGGCGGCCGTGCGCGGGAAAAACGAATGCACCAATTCTAGTACCCGCTCGGTGGGAACGCCGACCTCCTTCGCGACGTGGTCGAGCAGCGCGGGGTACTCGGTGGCCACGCCACGGTCGGGCAGAACCGCCGGTCCGAGCGAATTGACAAAGACCGAAATGTGCTCGACCGCGGCGCGGTCACCCTCGATCCGGGACGACGCGAAGGCGGGGCGGGTGTCGTCGAGCAGTACCTGCCCGCCGATGAGCCGCGGGAACAGGTTCAGTGCAAGCACCAGCATCACCACCGCCGCGCCGACCACCGGGACGACGACCCACGCGAACCTGATCGGGTTCGGCGGCACTCGCCGCCAGGTCAGCACCACCATCGTCGTCCCGAAGATGATCACGACGATGCCCAACACCAGAAGCAGGGGCGCTAAGAAGCCGACGCCGCCGCGGACGCCAAGCGGCCGGAAGTTGCCCTGCTGACGCTCCACCGGGCCGATCAGCTCCTCGCTGAGATAATCGCGCGCCTGTGGCATGGTGCGCACCGGCGTACCGTCGAATCGGGTCAGCGCTTCGGTGCCGGGCACGGCGTTCCATCCGTCGATGAGCACCGGAAAATTTTGGGTGACCTGGTAGATCTTCGGGTAGTCGCGCTGCAGCATGTCCTGCACCTCGTCCGGCGTCATGAACAATGCGGTGCCCAGGTAATGGACCAGCTTCGGTATCTCGGCGGCGACGTCTTCGAAGGGCGCCGAGGTCAGCAGCCCCGTGATATGGGGGTAATCCTTTCGCAGCAGCGCCAGCGCCTCTTCATCGGATAGGCCCGTGCGCTGGGCCACCAGGTCAATCAGCTTGGGCATCTCGGCCGCCACGCCGTCGGCTTTGACCATCGGATTCACCGCGTCGACCGCTGCGGAGACCAATTCGAGGCCCCCCCGGGCGCCGTCCACCCGTTCGACGGTGAACGCCGGATTGAGGTCCTCGACCATGGTTTGCGCGGCGGTCAGGCGGGGGAACAGTTGCCATGACACGACGAGGATGACGACTATCACGCCAACCAGAGTGACTCCGGCCCACGCGAGTGGTACCGCTTTGCGTCTCATCTTCGCCTCCGTTTCACAGCAGCTACAGCTGGGGTGTCAAGTCCATAAAGCTGACGGTCGCCATCTTTGTCACCAGCCAGCGCGACCCGTGGTTTTTCATGTGCAGCCGGTAACCGACGTACTTCAACGACGGAATGTTCTTGGTCATCGGGCTAGTGGCCGTCGTGTTGGTGAAAACGATGGCGACGGCCTCGGTACCGTTCAAAGACTCCACGCCGACCCCGACGACCTCGGTGCGGTCGGTTACCTGGGCTTGTTTGTTGGGCGCGGCGACGCCTTCGACGAACTTGCGGTACTGCGCATGGAAGTCGCCGCTGAGGTACTGGGCCGCACGGTCGGGCAATGCGTCGATGGTTTCGGGCGTGTACGTCCACAACGTGGTGACCGCAGCCGCTGCGGTTCGCGCCACCTCGATTCTGGCTGCGTTCTGGGCGCGATCGGCGAGATAGGGCTGCAAGGCGGCACCGGCGAACGCTGCGCACCCGATGAACAACGCGACCGCCGCGGCGAGCGCGCCCACGAGCCAGCCGCTGGCCCGCTGCCTTGTGGCGCCCGCCAACTTGTCGTCGTCGCTTTTGTCGCTGTCGGCGGCGTCCTCGGGACGGTCTGCTTCGGCTGCGGCGCCATCGGTGGCGGCATCAGCGGGGCAGTCGCCGGCGTGCTCGGGACGGTCTGCTTCGGTTGCGGCGCCATCGGTGGCGGCATCAGCGGGGCAGTCGCCGGCGGGGCTGTCGTCGGTCAGATTATCGGGGTCAGGCTGCTGATTTTCCACCGTTCTCCTTCCTGCTGGGCTGTGACAACCCACCGGCTTGCTCGTTCCAGCTGTAGTTTGCCGTCCGGAGATTTCGAGGTGAATTTCGTGACCACCAGCACGTCGACGCTGCCATCGTCGTTCCATCGTGAGATGCCGGCGTCGAGGACGGTACCGGTGGTCGGTTCGGATTGAGCTACCCCGACCAGGATCGCGTTCTGGTTCTGGCGGTACTGCTCGGCGAACTCGCCCGTCACCTGAGCCAATATCCGCTCCGCGTAATCGTTGGCGCGGAATGGATCCGGTGAAGTGAATTCCGTCATGAAAGACCGAACGTAGCCGAGCGCCGCTACATCCTTGATGGTCGCGCGCGATTGCTTTTCATGGGAAATCAGCACCAGGGCGCATAGCGTTATCGCCGCCACCGTCACCGCCGCCGCAATTATTGCGGCCAGTGGCAGTCCCCAACGCCGCGGCGGTCGGGGCCGCGTCGCGCAAACGAAAGGCTCCTGCCCGCTGTCCTTGATCTTTCGTCGTGGACTCATGGTCGCGCCTGGGGAGGCTGCGGTTTGGTGACGACGGCAAGATCGTCGACACGCCATCCCGTCGATCCCGAGTCGACAAACGTCACCCGCACGGTAGCGGTGATGTAGCGCTGATCGGGCGGCGCGCCCCGCTGACCCTGCAGGAACACAAGCATCGTCGCACGATCTGTGGTGGCGCTGAGCACCGAACTGTCGGTCACCCAGTACTCGTTGCGCACCGCACCGGCCTTCTGGATCGCCTCCTGCTGGGCGGTCAGTTGGGCACGGTAATTGTCGGTCGCCACGGATCGCGCCTGGTCGAAATCGTCGTGGATGGTATCGGGGTGATAGCTCAAGATCTGTTCGACCATATGCGGTCCCCGCTGCGCGATTTGTGCGCGGGCATCGGCAATCGATCGGTCATGTTGGCGCACAACAAGAAAACTGACGGAAGCGCCGGCGCCGCACAGCACTGCGACGCTCAATACCAGCGCGGCAGCAAACCGCCGCAGCTTGCGATCCGGCCACCGCGACTCGAGCAGACGAGACTCCGTGCGCAGCAGGTGGTCGGCGAAGGTGCGCCGACGCGAGTCCCATAACGGCCAGAGCCAGCCGACGAGCGCCGGGGCGGTGTCGAGGAGGTGCGCCAGATCTCGGAGCAGCAGCGACCACGCCCCGACCGCCGCGTCGTTCCGACGCACGACCGTGATGCCGAAAACCGCCCGTCCGAGGGTTTGTCCGCTGACGGTTGGCATCACCAGCCGGTTGAATACCGTCAGCAGCATGGCGAGCGCGCCAGTTGTGACGCACGCCCACCACCACGCATCGCGCGACGGAACCGACAACGCGACGAGAGCCGCCGTCGCGAACAGCGCAGCACCGGGCAGGATGTCGAGGGCGAGCGCCCCGCCGCGCGCGCCCCACGAGGCCAGTGGGGCCGAGTTCTTCTCGGCGCTCTCGTGCGTTGTCGCCGATTCGGCTTCGGCTACGGTCACTTGGCCACCTGATCGAGTTCGGCGACCTTGAATTGTCCGCCTTCGGCTACCATTTTCACCCTGACTCGATAGCTGTTCTGCCGGTCGGCCATCCCGGTTTGGGACACCGTGGCGCGAAATGTCACCAGCGCAACGATCGAACCGTCGTCGTTGTTGCGTTCGATTGCGGCGTGGATCTCGGGCAGCTGGACGCGGACGTCGACGGCTTGGTAGGCCTGTGTCATTACCGCGCCGTACCAGGCAGCTTGGGCGCCGAAATCGCCGGTCGAGCACTGGGCGAGCTTCTGCTGGGCGCCGGGCAGCGCCGATGCATCGGGGGGCTGAGTTGCGGCAATGCAATCCTTTGCTGCCGCGATCGCGGCAGCGTTCGCGCGGTCGACGGCTTCGCTTTCTTGGTGAGCTTTGAGCGCCAAGTAGCCACCGGCGGCGCTGCCGCCCGCCAGCACAGTCAGCGCCGCAGCGATCGTGATCATCCAGGTGCGATTCTGCCGCGACGGGTTTCCGCCGACGGACAGCTCGGCTTTGGTGTCGGCGGATACGCCTGCCGAATCGGCGACCCCGCCCGCCGCCGATGTGTCGACGTCGGGCGAAGTCAGCTGGCTGGCGCCAGCATTCTCTTCCATCCGTCGTCTCCTGTTTCGATTGAGTTGTCGACGGAGTACCTCACGCCGTCGGGTCCGGTGATCTCGCCGGATTGAGTTTCGTATATCGACGTCGGCATGCCGCTTGGGGTGTAGACGCATGGGTTGGGCTGCTGCCCGTTGCACTCGACGGTCCCTGCACCCGGCTGCGACACCGGGTCGCTGACTGGTGGCGGCGTGCCCGGCAACTGGCCGGCCGGCAGCGGGTTTAACCCTGTGTTGACCGACGGCGCGGGGATCACCCGCCCCGGTCGCACCGGCAGGTCGCAGCGCGCCGCGGGCGCGGGGCAGCTAACGATCTGGTTCGGGTCGCCGTACCACGGATTGGTGCCCATGGGTACGTACGGCTGGCCGCTGCGGCATTCCTGCGGCGTCGCCGCCGTTCGACCGGGAACGTCGACGCACGGAATGTTGCGCGCTCCGCGCACCGCGTTGGCAGTAGCATCCTGGGGAATCTTGCAGTAGGTCCCGGCCGGCAGCGGTTCGATGCTGGTGTCGGCCGGGGACCGCCACTGCGACGCGGGGACGAAGCCGGTCAGGCAGGGCGGCGGCTGATTGATGGCCAGCCCGAGGTCGATGCGGGCCTCGCCCGGAAACGCCAACGTGGTGGTTTGTGCTACCGAACCGACCTGAGGCAACAACACCAGTACCTGCTCGACGCCTTTGCGGTAGCGCAGCAGCAGGCCGGTGACGACCTCGAGGTTCGCCAGCGTCTGCGGTAGCGACTCCCGTACGCCGCCCACCACATCGTTGGCGGTGTCCAGCGTTGGGGCGGCGTTAGTCAGCACGCTTTGGAGCTGCGGATCCTTTTGCGCGGTCTGCGTGGCGATGACGCTCAGGTTGTGGATCCACTCCTTGATCTCATCGCCGGAGGCAGCCTGACTGTTGAGCAGCGGGGCGGAGTTAGCGATGATGTCGTTGATGTCCGCGGTGTTGGCCGCGAACTCCCCCGACAGGGACTGCGTCGAATCCACCAGCCGGTGCAACGCCGGGCCCAGGCCTCCGACCGCTTGTGATGTCTCGTCCAGCAGCGATGCGATCTTGTCCTTTGGTAGCGCCGCTAAGCCGCGCTCCACGGCGTCCAGCGCGGTTCCGATGTCCTCGGGCACCGTGCCCTTGGTGATGGTCTGCCCCGGTAGGAAGTCCTTGCCCGGGTTTCCTTCGGACACCAAATCAAGATACTGCTCGCCAACCGCAGACACGGAGTGCACGTTCGCGGTCGCGTTGACCGGGATTTTGTAGCGATCGTCGATGCTCATCGTCGCGAGCACACCGGTCTTCGTCGGCTCGACGGACGTGACCTTGCCGATGGTGGCCCCGCGATAGGTCACGTTGGCCGTCCGATACAGGCCCCCTGATGTCGGCAGCTCTGCTTTCAGCGAGTACTCACCGATGCCGGCCACGGACGGTAGGCGCAGGTAGTACACGCCCAGCACGAGCAGCGTGATCAAGGTCAAAACGCCGAACACGATGAGCTGGTTTCGGACGAACCGGTTCCTCATCCCTCACGGACCTCTTTCCACCAGCGGACCGCCTGGCGCGTTGTTCGGGTTTGTCGAGAACCGGACGTCCGGGATCATGGTGGCTGGATCGCGGCCCCAGGACTGTTCGAGCGCCCGCGCCATTCCCGACACGCCTGTTCCGGTCAGGATTCCGTTGTCGATGGCGCTGAGCGTCAGATCGACGTTCAGCGAGGTGTTGATGTAGTCCCCCCGGAACGTCTTGGGCACGGCATCGATGTCGAACGGCGCGGTGAGGGCCAACTTCAGCGCCGGAACGACAAACGGTGCCGCGCGCACGAGCTGACCAAGTGGGCGCTGCAACGACACCAGGTTCCTGTTCAGATTGGTGGCCGACTGCTCGACCGTCTGCTCGGTGACATCACTGAACCGGCCCAGCGACTCGACGGCATCGATGACGCGGCCGCGCGAATCCGACAGGTACTCGACCAACGGAGGCAACTCGACCAGCGCCTCCTTCAGGGTGTTGTTGTGCTCGGCGGCGATGGCCAGGAGCCGGTCCGCCGAATCGATGGCGTGGGTGATGTCGGCGATCTGCATTTCAAGCTTGGCGGTGAACGTGTCCAGCTTGTCGAGCAGGCCGCGGATCTGGTCGGCGCGGCCGTTGACGATGTCGTAGACCTCGTTCGTTATTGTCTCCAGGTTGGCCACACCGCCGCCGCGCAGAAGTGTCGCGATGCTGGCCAGGGTCTGCTCGGTGGTGGGAAACGCTGATGAGTTTTTCAGTTCGACGGTGTCGCCGTTGGCCAGCGGCTGCGGCGACGAGTTCTTTGGCGCAGCCAGTTCGAGGTGTTGGGTGCCCAGCAAGCTGGTTTGGCCGATCTTCGCTGTGGCGTTTCGCGGCAGCTGAACGCCGTTCTGCAGTTCGACTGTGAGTGTGGCGATCCAGTTCTTCAGGGCGATCTCGCGCACTCGGCCGACGTACACGTCGGCCACCAGTACCTTGCTGTTGGGCGTGAGCCCGAGCGTGTCGGGTATCTGCACGTAGACGGTGTAGGAGCCGGGCCCGGTGCCCGGGCCGCCGGGGACCGGCACGTTGGCGATACCGCGCCATTGCCCGCAGGAGGCGACGGAGAGGGTGACGGCCAGCAAAACAAGTAGCTGCCAAGCGCGTCGCCGGGCCGGGTGCCTGGCGGCAATGGCGGGCTGGTACACATGCGCGCTGAGCGCTTCTTGGGCGCTCACTGGCCTGGTCCTATCGGTGCTTCAGCGGGCAGGGGCGGTCCTGGCGGCGTGGCGGGGGGCGGCGCGGCGCCCGGTGGGGGCGCCGACGAAGCCGGCGCAGGTGTGGGGGCGACCGCGCCCGGTGTGACGTCTGGCCCTGGAGCCGGCGGCGGACCGGGTTGTGGATACCACGGCGGCGGCAGGGGGTTGTTCTCGGTGTAGGCGTTGGGCGGCCCGGGCAGGTTCTGCCTCGCTGGCGGGGGTGTGGCGTCGGGGCCACCCATCAGCTCGGTTAGCGACTGCGGTGTCAAGAGGTCGCCGGTGCGTGGCCGCACCTGTACGCCCTGCATGCCGGGCGCTGTTATCCATCCTGGCTCGTAGTTGCCGTGTGAGAACAGGGTGTCTGGGGAGAAGATTCCAGGCACGGTGGTGTCCTTGTATCCAGGCGGTGGCTGCAGGCGCGGCTCGGAGTACGCGACGTGCTTGGGTAGCGTTTCCGCGGTGCTGAACGGCATGAGGCCGAACGGCAGGTGGTTGAACTTGATCGCATCGAGGACCGGCGTCAAATATTGTGCGCAAAGCTCGGCGGAATCCTGATATCCGAGCCGGCTGCCTGCCTGAATCGCGCTGCAGATCAGTTGCAAAGGGTTCGCGAAGTTGGTGATTGCGGGGATGATCGTCAGCGATCCGTGGCTGGGATGGTAGACGTTGTTGGCGTTGGCGGCGAAGGTCGGAAACACGTGCAGAAAGGTCTCGAGGGCGTTCTGCTGGTCGGGTTGTACCAGGGGGGTGGTGGCCTCGGACAGGTTGTTCACGTCGGTGGTCAGCACCTGGCCGTTCTCGTCGAGGAACTTGCGCAGGACCGGAAGCAGGCCGTCGAGTTGCTCGACGGCGTCGGCGACTTCGTGGTCGTTGGGTGTCAGACTCGATGTGAGCTGCGCGAGGTTGTCGTTCAGCGATATCAGCTGCTGTTCGTTTATTTGCAGGGCGTTCAGGAAGGTGGCCAGGCCGCGCAGCACTGCGAACGTTTCGCCGCGGCTCTCGTTGAGCGCCGTCAACGCGGTCGAGAGGCTGTTCAGCGATTTGTTGATCGCTTCGCCCTTGCCGGACAGTCCGTCGGCGAGTGATTCGATGGTGTCGCCGAACGGCCCCTTGGGCTGATCGGGCGTCGGGCCGAGCGCCTGCACGGTCTCGCCGATGCTGTCCCGCAGGTCGTCCCATTCGACGGGCACCTGAGTGCGCTCGATGGGGATGACCGTGTTGTCCGTCATCACCGGGCCACCGTCGTAGGGGGGGTCCAACTGAATGTTTCGCGACGCGACCAGTGTCGGATTGAGGATCACCGCCTTGGCGTCGGCGGGCACCTTGTACTTGCTTTCGTAGTGGAAGGTCACCTTCATTTTGTCGCCCGCCGGTTCGACCTTGTCGATCGACCCGACCCTCACCCCCATGATCGCGACCTCGTCGCCCGGGTACAGCGCATTGGCCTGCTCGAAGTACGCCACGATCGTGTTGGTGGTCAACTTACGGAACAGAAACCAGCCCCCGAAGCAGGCGGTCAGTGCCAGCGCTACCACCAGCGCCGTGACAATAACCGACTTCCGGGACACTTGTCCCAGCCCGCGAAGGGTGTAAACAGTGCTCACTGGCTGCCACCTTCCGCATCATTTGGCGTGGCTGACGGCGCCGGGGGTAGCGGCACCGTTCTGGCGCCCGGCGGCGCTTCCGGCAGAGGTACCGGTGTGCCGGGGGCGTCCGGCGGCGGTGCTCCCGGCACCGCGGCGGCCGGAACCCCCGGTGCTGGAGGCAGAGCATTGGGGTTCGGCGGAGATGTCTGGATATCGACGGGCGTCGGATAACTGGGTCCGCCGAACGGGCCGACGTCCAAATTCACGCACGGCAGGGGATCGCCTGGGCGCGGCGAGCCGTCCGCAGGCGGCGTGTATGAACACGGCGACCCCTTGAGCACGGCCGGACCCGGGTGTTCGGGGGTTCCTTCCAGCACCGGCGGCGCCGGTGGCGGTGCACCGTTGGGGAACCGGGCGCCGTTGGGGTCGGGCCATTGGAACGCCGGCAGTCCGGCACCCCGCCAGAAATTCTCCGGGTCGATGCCGCGCTCCTTGAACGCAGCGTCGACGAAAGGTTGCAGCACCTGATACGGCGCGAGGTTGAAAATCGCCGCCTTGACATAGGGCCCCGACGAGACGATCTCGGACAGGGACGCAACGAACTTGCCGAGTTCGGTGACCGTGGTGACCAGGTCGTCCTTCCGTTTGACCAGTACGTCGCTGACGTCGTTGACCTGCTTCAACACCGTATTCAGGTTGGGGTTGTCGTTGATCAAACCTGCAACTTGCGCCGACACCGACGTGACGTTGCTCAGCAAGGCGTCGATGGCGCGGCCTCGCTCGTTGACGGCGGCCAGCAGCGACTGCGCGTTCACCAGCAGCCGGTTGATCTGATCGCCGTGGATGCCGAGCACGCCCGCCACTTTGCTGGTCTCGCCGAGGAGGTGCTGAACCTGCTCATCGCGCTTGCCGACGGTGTTCGCGAACCTCTCCACCCCGTCGAGCGTGGCGCTCAAGTGCGGATAGGTCTGGTCGATTGTGTCTGACAATACTTGTAGCGATTGTTTCACGGTGTCGAGGTCCCAGCCGGATGCGGCTTTGGTGGCGTCGAAGAAGGCATCGTAAATCTGGTACGGGGTTGTGGTTTGGCCGACAGGCAACGTCGCGTCGGGACGGAGTGTCTCCTCGCCCCGCGGTTCGATCTCCAGTACTTTTCTGCCGAGGATGGTGTCGGTGCGGATGGCCAGTCGACTCTGGGTGCCGATGAGGTTGGAGCCCAGCGTGAATCGGACCACGACGCGGGGGGTTGAGATCTTTACCTCCTGCACCGTGCCGACGTCCATACCCAGGATGCGCACCTTGTCGCCGGCGCGCAGCGCACCGGAGTCGGTGAATTCGCCGTAATAGCGCGGCTCGGCGAACAGCATCGGCACGCTGGTGAAGCTTTGGCCCACCCCGGTGGCGAGCACCACCAGGATGACGGCCATGATCCCGACTCGGACCCGGTTTTCAGGTTGTAGTGCCCTCATTGAGGTGTGCACCTTCCCGTCGGTTGCTGCGTCAACCGGACCGTGCGGACGGGGCCGCCCGGCTGAAGGCCGTTGAGCGTGAGGGTGATGTCGCAGAGGTAGAGGTTGATGAAGTCGCCGTAGGTGCCCGCGCTGCGACCAAGAAGCGTGAGCGCGGTCGGCAGCTTGTGGAGCAAGTCGTCGAGGTCATCTCGCTGGTCGACAAGCGGTTGCAGGATGCCCTGCGCGTCGCCGACCGCGTCCCGTATCAGGGGCCGGTTGTCGCTCAGCAGATCGGCCACCGCCCCGGAGGCCCGACTCAGGTTCGCCACGCTGTCGGCGAGTGGTTCGCGCTGCTCGGACAACCCGGTGATCAGCGTCTCGAGGTTGGTGACCGTCGCGTCGACGTCCCCGGCCTTCTCGACGATGCTGTCCAGGACCGTGCTCAGATTTTTCACCACCGAGCCGATCGCCTCGTCCCGGTCGGCCAGTGCCGAGGTCAGCCGCGCGGTCTGGTCAAGGATGTCGTTGATCGTGCCGCCTTGGCCCTGGAACACCGTGATGATCGCAGAGGCGATGGTGTTGACCTTTTCGGGGTCCAGTGCGCGAAAGACTGGTCGGAAACCCCCGATGAGTGCGTCCAGATCCAGGGCAGGCTCGGTGCGCTCCAGCGCGATCAGGCCTCCGGGCGGCAACTTGCGGTCGCTTGCCTCGCCCGTACCGGGCTTGAGTTCCAGGTAGCGTTCGCCGATCAGGTTGGCGTAGCGAATGTGGGCGGTGGTCGACTGGGAAAGCGGTAGCGACCGGTCGACGTCGAAGTCCACCTGTATCCGCCGACCATCGACCAGTCGGATATTTTTGACCTTGCCCACCTCTACTCCGGAGGCTCGGACGAACTGGCCTGGTCGCAATCCGCTGGCAGAAGAGAAGTCCGCGGTATAGCTGACAGTTTTGTCGAAGCGAATCTGGCCGAATACGACGATGGTGATCGCGGTGAAGGCCAACAGCACCAGCGACAGGGCTGCCAACTTGATCGCACTTGAGGTGAGGTTCATGGGTTGATCGTGTACTCCCCCACTTGGCGTCCCCATACATACTCATTCGCCCACGGCGAGCCGATCTCGAAGTGGTTGTAGGGGGCGATGCTGGCGCCGGTGTCCGTCACCAGGCTCGGCGCCGGCCACAGGTCGCGGGTGATGTTCTGCCAGCAGCCGGGTGCTCCGCCGGGACCACCGCTGGCGTTCACACGTGGCAGGTTGTCGGGGTAGACGTATGGGTTGGTACCACCGACGAGCTGAGTGTGGGCCCGAAGGGAGTACCCGTTCCCGCTGCCTTCTGCGGCGGCGACCGCTGGTCGCACCTCCGCGACGTTGCGGATGGTGCAGAACAGTTCGGGACTGTAGGTGTCGAGCAGTTCGGTGGTCGGCACCAGCTGCAGGAGAGTCTGTACCAGATGCGGCCGGCTGCGGTCCAGCACGTCGGTGGCGGTGTTGGCAAACCCGGTGGCCGCCAGCAGCGTCGCGTCCAAGTCGTTTTGCTGTTGGTTGAGCGTGCGCGCGGTGGTGGTCACGTTGTCCACGAAATTCCAAAGATCTGGCGACGCGTCGGCGACCGTGTCCGCCACCGCAGCCAGTTGCGCGACGTCGTGATGCACCTGGTCCATTTGCGGGTTGAGGTTGTCGAGGATCTTGTTGCCGTTGACCAGGGAAGTGCCGAATTTGTCGCCCTGCCCCGATAAGGCGTCCGCGGCGCCGCTCAGCGTCATGTTGAGCTTGACCGGATCGATGGTCTGGGCGATCGAGGTCAAGGTTTGGAAAACCGTGTTGATCTCGGTGGAGACCGATCGCGCGTCGATCACGTCGGCGCTTTTTATCGGGGCACCTGGCTGCTTCGGCGAGGACAGCGCCACATACTTGCCGCCGAACACCGTGGTCGCCCTGATTTCGGCATTCACGTTGACCGGAATCAGGGGGAGATACTTCGGCGACACGTCCAGGATGAACTTCGCGGCAGGCTGGCCGTCGCGGTCGATCTCGCTGATGCTGGCGACTTTTCCGATCTCGACGCCGTTGAGGGTGACCTTCGAACCGGGTCCGATCAGCAACCCCGCCCGGTTGGCGAGCAGAGTCAGCGACTCTTTCGAGGTGAAATCACCCCGAAACTGCGCGAAAATCAGAACGCCGAGAACTGTCAGCACCACCAGTCCTAGGGCGGCCGCCGTCTTGTACGGGGGCTGGCGTTGCGTGTTCTGCGTCATCGGTGTCGTCATTTCGGCTAGACCGTCAGGTTGAAGTTGGGGTCGACGCCGTACAGCGCCAACGAAGCCGCCATGGCGACGACCACCACGGCCACCAGCGAGAAGCGCATGGACCGGCCCACGGCCTCGCCGACACCTACCGGGCCCCCGGCGGCGGTGTAGCCGTAGTAGCAGTGCGTGATCATCACGACCAACGCGATGAGGACAGCCACGACGAATGACCAGAACACATCGTCAGGTCGCAGGAACGTCCGGAAGTAGTGGTTGTAGGTGCCGCTCGATTGCCCGTAGAGCACCGTGGTGACCAGCTGAGGGGACAGGAACGCCATGACCATCGCCAGGCCATACAACGGCAGGATCACCACAATCGCGGCCACGATCCTGGTTGACGCGAGGAACGCGATCGACCTGACCCCCATCACCTCCAGCGCGTCGATCTCCTCGCTGATGCGCATGGCGCCCAGCTCGGCGGTAGCGCCTGCGCCCACGGTGGCTGCCAGCGCGATACCGGTGACGACCGGTGCGGCGATGCGCACATTGACCAGCGCGGAGAAAAACCCGGTGAACACCTCTACTCCGATGTTGCCCAACGACGAGAAGCCCTGGATGGCGACCAGCGAGCTTCCGGACAACGTCACGAACGCGACGATTGCAACGGTGCCGCCCACGACCGCCAGCGCTCCGGTACCCATGCCGATCTGAGCGATGAGCCGCACGGCCTCCGCACGGTAGCGGCGCAACGTGAAGGGGATCTGACCGACGCTGACCACGGTGAACCAGACCATCCGCCCGAAAGCGTCCAGCGCCCGGCCCGGGCCACCGGCATAGCGGTCGACGTTAATCACTGTGCGCGGAAAGCGGGCGCGCATGACGGTGGCATTCGACATATTCAGTGCCCCGTCCCGAACCGCACCCCGATGGTGGTCAAAATCACGTTGACCGCGTAGAGGGCGATCACGCATAACACGACGGTTTCGTTGACGGCGGTGCCGACGCCCTTGGCGCCGCCCGACACAGTCAGGCCGCGATAGCAACCGACCAGGCCGGCGATCAATCCGAACGACACCGCTTTGACGGTCGCGATGAGCACCTCGGGCAGGCCGGTGATCAGGGTCAGAGTGGACAGGTAGGCGCCGGCGGACACGTCCTGGAGATAGACACTGAAGACGAAACCGCCGACCAGGCCTACGGTGATCACCAGGCTGTTGAGCAACGTAGCGACGAGGGTCGCCGCGAGCACCCTCGGCACTACCAACCGGCGGATGGGGTCGATGCCCATTACCTCTAGGGCGTCGATCTCCTCCCGGATGGTGCGCGCACCAAGGTCGGCGCAAATCGCGGTAGAACCGGCGCCGGCGACCACCAACACTGTGGTTAGCGGGCCCAGTTGGGTGACAGCGCCCAGGGCCGCGCCCGCACCCGAAATATCAGCCGCGCCGAACTCGGCCAGCAAGACATTCAGGGTGAACGTCAGCAGCACAGTCAGCGGGATGGCGGCCATGATCGTGGGCAGGATGGTCACGCGCAGCAGAAACCAGCTTTGCAGGATCAGCTCGCGCCACTCCAGCGGTCCGCGGAAGAGGGCCTTGCCCGCCAGCGAGCACATTCGAGCGAAACCACCGATGTGTTCCAGCGGACCCCTCAACTGGTGTCCGACCAAGCTGGCGAGCCCCGTCGGCGCCGTCAACGCAGTCGCCTCACGATAGGTCCCGCGCAGGTGTGGGCGACATCCGAAGCCAGATCAATGTTTGCCGAGAAAGGACGCGCCGCACGGGTGAACACGGCACCGTTGAGCGATGAAGGATGGCCGCGGTATGCACCGTCCGCCGACGCGGCACAATCACCGCCGACGGGATTGTGGTGACGGCCAGCAACGACTGCGATGGTGCCTTCGCTTGCGGGCTGTGCGGATGTCATGGCCTCTTCCGGTGTCCTTTCGCCTCACCTTCGTCACGCCAACAGTCGCGAGACGCGCGTCGCTGACCCTTGCATTTCGAGGTTGGTAACCGGTTGGCATGGGCCTGTTACCCCGCGCGACGCGCGATCAGAGTAATTGACCGGCCAGCCCCGGGGCCGGATATTCAGTCTTTCAGTCGGGTCGCCGATGACCGCGACCTCGAAGTTTCATGTTCGCTTGGTTAGGAGATTTGGCGCAAAACCGGCTGCTTTCTGTCCTAGCGCGCAGTCAGTCATCATCTGGTGCCTTGGGTTCGGTCAATGACACCAGTCGATCGTCAGTGCACGGGGACCCGACAGGCTCTTGTGCAGGAGCGGTCGGCGTCGCAGGCCGCTTCACGCGTGGCAGCAAATCGGCAGGTCTGCGGTCACCTGTGTCGGCGACCCTGTCGGTGTGTATAGCGACACCGATCGGCGCCGCGCGGAGCTGGACGTGGCGGTGCGGAAGGCGTTCGCTAGGGCGAGGGGTTTGCGCGCTCACCGCGGCTGCATGCCCATCTCGCGAGGCCGGCTGGGTGGTGGCGGAGAAGACGGTGGCCGATTCGATGCGCCGTCGGGGGTTGGTGGCCCGCCGAATCAAGCGCCGCGGCGGCCTCGCCCGGCAGGACAGGACGGCACCGAAGTTTCCCGACCTGCTCAAACGAGACTTCACCGCGACCGCGCCGAACCAGAAATGGGTCGGTGATAAAGTCGAGATTCCGCCGAATCCGGGCGAAAGCTGCGCTTGGCGACCGTGATCGACCTCTATAGCCGCGGCCACTCGGGACGGCCACCTGCCTATACCCAGATGCCGGGTCGATGTGTGCGGTCATCACGATGGCCGTGGTGGCCCGCGGTGGACGTCACGCGATCCGGCGCGAGAGCATCGACGAGCGGGTCATCTTCCACATCGACCGCGGCAGCACCTACACCGCCAAGGGGTTCACCAAGGCGTGCCGCGGCTCGGCGTCTGGCAGTCTATGGGCCGGGTGGGATCGACAACGCCGCCGAGGCGTTCTTCTCGTTGGAGTGGGAAGTGCTGTCTCGCAACAGTTCCGCGATACTATTCGAGCGCGGGCGGTGGTCATTGACCGGTGTTACACCTTCTACAGCCATCAGCGACGACACAGTGCCGCAGAGCGGCTCCCACCCATCAACGACGAGATCAGGGAAAACAGTTAGGAGCCGGAAGCGGCGTTAAGAAACCCTCCACGATCTCGGGTAAGCACGATGAGTCGTTGGAGTACTTGGGTGGCTTGGGGGGTGATGGTTACCCGGTCCGCAGCTGCGGTCATCAGAAGAACCCTTGTTTGGTCGGCGAGTAGCTGACCAACAGGTTCTTGGTTTGCTGATAGTGGTCGAGCATCATTTTGTGGCATTCGCGTCCGATGCCGGATTTCTTGTAGCCACCGAACGCGGCATGGGCGGGGTAGTCGTGGTAGCAGTTGGTCCACACCCGCCCGGCCTTGATGCCCCGGCCCAGCCGGTAGGCGGTGTTGGCATCACGCGTCCACACCCCCGCCCCCAGGCCGTAGAGGGTGTCGTTGGCCAGTTTGAGCGCCTCATCGACCGAATCGAACGTCGTCACCGACACCACCGGGCCGAAGATCTCTTCCTGGAAGATCCGCATATCGTTGGTGCCCTTGAAGATGGTCGGCTCGACGTAGTGTCCACCCGGATATTCGGGCACCTTGCGCGCCCCGCCACCGGTGAGTACCTGCGCGCCCTCTTTGCGGCCGATGTCGATGTAGGACATGATCTTCTCGAACTGGTCGTTGCTGGCCTGCGCGCCGATCATGGTGGCCGGATCCAGCGGATCCCCGCTGACGATGGCCTCGGTGCGCGCCACACAGCGGCTGATGAACTCGTCATAAATCGACGAGTGGATCAACGCCCGCGACGGACACGTGCACACCTCACCCTGATTGAGGGCAAACATCACAAAACCCTCGACCGCCTTGTCCAGGAACTCGTCATCGGCCGCGGCGACATCGGGCAAGAAGATGTTCGGGCTCTTACCGCCCAGCTCCAAGGTCACCGGGATGATGTTCTCACTGGCGTACTGCATGATCAGCCGCCCCGTGGTGGTCTCCCCGGTGAACGCCACCTTGGCCACCCGCGCGCTGGAGGCCAGCGGCTTGCCCGCCTCCACCCCGAACCCGTTGACTACATTCAAAACCCCGGGCGGCAGCAGATCGGCGATCACCTCGATGACCTTCAGGATCGACACCGGGGTCTGCTCAGCGGGCTTGAGGATCACACAGTTACCGGCCGCCAACGCCGGCGCCACCTTCCAGATCGCCATCAAGATCGGGAAGTTCCACGGAATGATCTGGGCCACCACCCCCAACGGCTCCTGGAAGTGATAAGCGATCGTGTCCTCGTTGATCTGGGCGATCGACCCTTCCTGAGCCCGCAACGCCCCAGCGAAATATCGGAGATGATCCACCGCCAACGGCAGATCCGCGGCCAGGGTTTCCCGCACCGGCTTGCCGTTATCCCACGTCTCGGCCACCGCCAACGATTCCAGATGCTCCTCGATACGGTCGGCGACCTTCAGTAACAGGTTCGAGCGCTCCGCCGGCGACGTCGCCCCCCACTAGCCCGCCGCCGCGTGCGCGGCATCCAACGCCAACTCCACATCGGCGGCCGACGACCGCGCCACCTGTGTGAACACCTCACCGGTCACCGGGGAGGGATTATCGAAATACGCCCCATCGACCGGGGCGACCCACTGCCCGCCAATAAAATTCTCATACCGGCCAGCGAAATCAACAACACTGCCCTCAGCACCCGGCCGTGCAAACACCATGACAAACCCCTCGCTCCCAGACTCAGTCGTCAACGACTGCCGATCCACCAGCACCGACATCTACCGCTCACCCTCCCACCACCAGGTTGGTAAACGGTTGGCCGCAGTTCGGAACACCGAAGCCTTCGCTGAGATGGCACCCATAGTCGGCTTCCCGCTGCAGTGAGCAGCAGATTTCGTGTTCATTCATGGCGGCACGGACCTTCAGACAGGTTGTTCTGACGGGCTCGGCCTCGGGCAAATATCGAATGAGGCGCGTCGACCCTGGCGGCGGCGGGGATCTGACCGAGCGCCGCGGCCACGACGGGACCGAGCCCGAAGTCCTCGGATCAACAACCGGTCGTCCGTCATTTGTGCCACACACGAACGCCCAGCCCGCCGAGGTGGCGCGCTGCGCTAAACTCCAACGGCGCGCAGGGTACGTTCGAACACCTTCTCAACGCTGCCCTGGGCGTCGACGGTCTGCAACGGCACACGGTAAAACTCGAGTAGTGGTTCGGTTTCGCTCCGGTAGACATTCATGCGGTTCCGGATAACCTCCTCCGAGTCATCCGTCCGTCCCCGTGCCGCCAGGCGTGTTACGAGTTCGTCTTCGGACACGCGAAATTCGACGACGGCATCCAGCGCCACCCGCCGGACATCAAGCATCTGCGCCAAAGCGTCGGCTTGCTCGACCGATCGCGGAAACCCGTCGAGGATGAAGCCGCGCGCCGCATCGGGTCCGTTCAGCCGGTCGTCAACCAGTGCGTTAGTCACCGCTGTGGGTACCAGCTCCCCGGCGTCAAGATAGCGTTTGGCACGGATTCCGAGTCCGGTGCGGGCGCCGATGTGGTGCCGGAACAGGTCGCCTGTCGAAATTTGCGGTATGCCAAGCTTTTCGCTCAACTTCTGGGCCTGGGTACCCTTGCCCGCGCCCGGGGGCCCAATCAAAACCACCCGCACGGCTCGCCTCCTTTGACACGCTGTGGATTCGGATACGCCCAACAGCGACTTCGGTGACGGGCGGACCCGAGCATAGCGTTGAAGCCGATGTGCTTCAGCCGCCAGAAAGGTTGGCCGCGGTCAACTCTCACGCCGCAGCCAGTGGCGCGCGGCAGCGAATCGGCACGTCGGCGCGGTGTTCTTCCCCGGGGCGCCGAGGAGTGGTCGCACCGTGGCTGTGCGATTCTCGGACATTTACAGCGTGCGCTCGGGGGTGACGATACTCATGTGTCGGGTGCGCTGGCGATCCAGGACCTCCATCGAAGGCACTGACGAACAACACGGCACCGTGAGGCTCTTCGATCATCCAGACACCGGCATTGCGGATTGAGCACGACGGACGGCAGTACGATGACCATGTACAAAGTGATCGACCGGTTGCACCCCGGGCGCGCGGCTCGCGTCCCGAGCGACGGCATCGCCGCCACAGTTTCTGCGTGGCTGGCCGAACTCGAGGCAAGGAGTCCACTCGTCGACGATCTCGCCCGTGCAGTTGCAGCATCGGACTGGCCGACGGCGTACGCGCTTGCCGACACCTTGTCGGTATCGGTTGAAATCGCGACGGTTAGGTGACTGAGGCTCGACGAGTGACGGCCCCGGCGGGATATCGCCGACGAGGGATGCCGAAGTCGTTACGGGGCAATTGACGCCGCCCGGGAGAATTGACACCGCCCGCGAACTGGCCGCTCTTACATCGGCATCTGCGCCGCGTCATCGTCGGATACGGCGATGCCGGCATGCGCGGGCCCGTCACGCAGCACTCGAAGGGTGCTCCCGCGGCGACGCCGCACTAGCTGGCACAGACTACTTGCGTTGCAGAGCCCGACGGCCGCGGCCACGGCGTCGGTGGATAAGGACGTGCTTCGCAGCAGGTGCGACGCCTCGTCCAGGCGGATCTCGTTGGCGAACGCGAGCGGGCTCAATCCCACTGCTGCCATCGTCCGGCGCTGCAAGGTGCGTGCACTTACCCCCATCGCCCGAGCGGCGTCGCCGATGCACAACGATTCACCCAGGTGGTCGCGAACCCACCGTTCGAACGCCGCCATCTCCGGGCAGTGAAGGGCTAACACAGACGGCATCGCGAACGCCGCCTGAGATGCGCGATCTCCAATGAGCAGATAGCGGGCGACGAGATCGGCTAGTGCGGGGCTTCGGCATCGCACTAACCAGAGGGCCAGGTCGATGTGGGCGAAGGCCGCGCCTGCGGTGGCCACGTTAGCGTCGTGGACGAGCGTGGCGCGGGTGTCCAGGTCGACGAGAGGGTAGCGGGCTCGAAATGCTGGCCCGAGCCACCAGCTGGTGGTGGCTTGCCGTCCGTTCAACGCCCCGGCCTCGGCCAGGAAAAACGTGCCGGTGCAGGCGCCTGCAACGACGACGCCGCTCGCGGCGGCGTGGGAGATGAACTCGGTAGGGCGCCGCAGCGACGGGTCCTCGACCAAAGCGATTAGCTGCGTCGGGTCCTTGGCCCCTACAGCGGGGACGACCAAAACGTCGGGGTTGACAGACGCCGGCGGCTCAGCGCGTACGTGGTGCCCGCGCGCAGTCCGATGGTGGCGGCGGAACCCGACCAGGGTGATCTCCCAAGGAGGTGGCGGCCGATGAAGCTCACCTCGTAAAGCGTTCGCGGTGTCCAAGACATCGCACACGATGCTGAGGCCTGAGTCGAACACTGCCTCCGTTAGCAGCAACGCTACGCGCATGTCGCGAATGATACCGAATACGTCGTATCCGCCTCTGGTTCGCCGCCGCTGATCGCCTTATCGTTGCCGTCGACACCCAAACCTATGAAAGGAGCAACCGGTGGCAATACGAGTCGGTCTGCTGGTAACCATTGAGGCCAAGCCCACCAAAGGCGACGAAGTGGCCTCCTTCCTCGAAAGCGCGCAAAAGCTGGTTGAACAAGAGCCCGCGACGGTGACGTGGTACGCGGTTCGCTTGGGGCCGACGTCATTTGGCATCTTCGACACCTTCGGCGACGATGAGGGCCGCCAGGCGCACCTGTCTGGAGCGGTCGCCGAGGCGCTGGGAAAGGCCGCACCCGATCTTCTTGCTGCGCCGCCGGAGATCCGACCAGTCGAAGTGCTCGCCACGACGACCCGCCGTTGATCGGTCGGTCGCGCCGGAATCGGGGCTCTCTTCGTCTTCCGGTCGCCGCTACTTGCAAAGTGGACCGGGACCCGGTTCGGTTGCGTCTCCATCGACCGACTTCAGACCTTCGCAGGCTCAACCTGGGCGGCCGAAACCCCTTTTTTCTTCCGGACCTGGCGGCGTCGAATCGGCCAGAGTTTGGGGACGATGACCCTGCCTTGCTCGCCCGCTTCGCCGGCCCGGAGTAGCCGCGCTGCCAGGACACGCGGGTGGCCCCGTAACCGAGCCAGCCTCGCCGCCAAGTGGCTCGCAATCGCTGTTGGTCTAGTACAGATTGCTGTCTGCCGAGCAGACCATCCGATCACCACTGCAATCAGGCCGTAGTCGATGACGCGACCGGTGGTGTACGACGCAGACTCCAGTCGAACGAGCCCCGACACACCACCACTCCGGTCAAGTCAGTCACGACGGCGTGCGTCGAAAGCCGAGCACGATCATTTACACCGGACCACAGCGAGTCGAGCATCGCCCGGGCGTTATCTGTGAGGCTGCAACTAGCCGTCAATCGCCCCCGAGCGGGTGCAAGAAATTTCAACGTAGCAGCCCTGCCCAACGGGATGATCCCGTCCATATCAGTTTCAGAGCCCGCTGCAATGATCGCGGCCAATCCGGCTGCATCGACGAGCACCGTCAGCCCTGCCGAATGAAGTGAACCGATCACGTTCATCAGGGCTTCGGAGGTTTCCAGAGCCACGTCGGCATGACCATCGATGGCTCGCAAAATCTCAACGCCAGCCATACGGTTAGCCGGTATGGGCTCGAGCAAGCGCTTCGCGATTACCGTCATGTCCACTTCAACAACCTCGCACACCCGACTAGTCTGCGACGGACGCCACCGTCCGAGATTGAGAACAGTTGTCAACACGCGCAGACCTAAACCGAAACTTTGCGCACAACGCTGTGACTATTCTGCCTGCCGCTAGCCGAATCGCGATGCCTCAACGACCCAATCGATTGCGTACATCTAATCATTCATCAGCGCCACATGTCCTCGTGTAGGGCGTACCTGTCAATGCATCGCGCCGTCTGTCACGATCCTGCGACACCACGTCGAAAGTGAAGGGTGCATCAGTCATCCCGTGATCTCTCGCCTGCCGCTGGCGAGTCCCCGTTCTTGAGTCCACCCGGTTTTAGAGTCGGGTTGTTGGTTCCGGGTTCAGTTGATGCTGCAGGCCACCGGCGTGTGGGTGCACCTGCAGGCGGCAGCGTACTCGGCCGGCGTGCGGTAGCCCAGGGCCGAGTGGCGGTGGCGGTGGTTGTGCTCGTGTTTGAAGTCGCCGATGACCACGCGGGCCTCCGGCGTGTTCCCCGTGATTGAGTCCGGCCTGTTTAGAGTCCTGTGGCCCGAGGTCGGGCCGGAGTGCTCAACGTCGCGGCGGCAAACCACGTCGTGGTCCCTTGTCGACGGTAGTGGCCTCTGGCCGCCAGCGGAGGCATCGGCGAACCCCAAGCGGATCGCTAGGCAGGCTCGCCGGGCTCCATCACTGCCATTGGCAAGGGAGCTGGCTGACTTGGTCGAAATGGTCTCCCGGGTCTCCCCGATCCCCGGTGTCGCCAGCGTGTCCGGGTCACCCGCCCACCGGAGCCCGCCTCGACCAAGCCCAACTCTACTGGCAGGACGGCCAGATCGCCGACAAGATGGCCGGTACCGTCGCCGACGGCAGCGCCAGAAAGGACAACCTCGCCAAGCTGACCAGTGGCGCCGACCAACTCGCCGCTCCACACCACCCTGCGCACCGCCCTGACCCCACTAACCGCGATACTCACCCAAGCCCAGTCCGCCGGCACCCAGGCTCAGCAGTTTCGGCCTCTGCTGCAACAGCTTTCGGCCACCGCCCCCGCCGTCGACCAAGCCATCCAATCCGGCCCCGGGCTGCGTCCGTTGGCCGAACAGGCTCAACGCGTCGCCGCCGTCCTCGACCCGCTCGTCGGCGCGCTCAACACCTCCACGTGGTGTGCCGCCACACCCCAATGCGCCCAGATCCGCGATCAGGTCCAGGTTCTGGTGAGCTTGCGCGACAGCGGATTCTTCACCCAGGTCGCCGGCCTAGGCGACCGCTACTACCCCGCCGCCGTCACCAGTACCCCTACCGACGTCCAATCCGCGGCCACCTCACTGGTGACACCCGGACACTGGGACCCGTCGCCTGGGCCTGCACCACCCACCGCCGCAGCGACTTCGCCCCGACACCGACATTCGGGCCAATGGACGGGCAGGCGGGCATACACTGGCCGATACTCATTGACGCGTGAGCAGCACCATCGTCACCGCACGCTCACGCGGGTAGACCGAGTAGTGCTTGGACATAATTCGCATCCTTCTCGCAGAAGGAAGCGGCGTCATCTCGAAACGGTTCAGGTGCGGGCGCGGTGAATTCGAGAGCTCACATTGCGTAGGCGAGTTCCTTGGTCCGCCGTGGCATCGGCGATCGCGGCGAGCGCACAAGCAGTCGCAAGCGACGGGTCATAGCCAGGGTTAGTTGCACAGTTGCTGATTGCGCCGATCTCGAGGATCTCGTCGGCGGCCTGGGCCTCCGGATGCAATACAGGGACCGAACCGACCACGTAACACGCGACCGCTCGTATCGAGGGGCAGGACCGCCTACAACTGTCTCATCCTATGAATCACCAAATCATTAACCCCGCATCGCTGCAGGTAGGTGCATCACCTCCGATGCAACTCAGCCGGGCGTGTCGGCCGCATCCCGCGAGCGCACACCCTGCGCCTACCGCCAAGTGAGCCCGAAGCCGCAGATCAACAACAGTTTGTCACCAGAGTACGGTGGGCCACCAACCACAGGAAGCACCGTATCCGTGATTCATCAGATCAAAACACGACAGGGTGCCCAACAGTCGACGAGTTCCTGAGCCCAACCGATATCGCCCGTTAGCCCTTTCAACGCCTGGAACAGCCGTTGTAGGCGTGTCGCTCCACCAGAACCCTCTGATGAACCGGCATCATTCTTGCTGACTGAATAGTTGGCGAGATGATGTTTCTTCACCCTGAGTGAAGTCGAGGAGGCGTGGGTTGGCTCTGGCTGTGGTCCGCGATCTGCGGGAACATCGCGTACCGACGAGCGAGGAGGAGCTTGCCGACTTCGAGACCGACGTGCTGGCCGGGTTCGTGCTGGCACGGGCGTCGGCCGGATTGGTCGACAGCACGATCCGCAACGACACCAACCACCTCGAGCTGATCCGCGACTGGTTTGGCCGGCCGCTGTGGGAGATGCAGCCCGCCGATGCCGACGTCTACTTCGGCACGGTGCTGCGCGATGCCAACCCCTCCACCCGCACCGGGCGGGCCGCAGCACTGGCCGTGTACTTCCAGTTCTTGGAGCTTCGTACTGGAACACATTGAAGCCTTGGAAAGCCGCCTCGATGACGCGGCCCGCTGGCGTGCAGAACAACGTCGACTAGCGCGCGGTGCGGAGCAACGCCTCATCGAGGAGGCCGAATCGCTCGTCTACGGAAAGCAGAACAACCTCGCCGAGGACAGCGAGTACTGATCTCACGCAGGTCCGCCCGCGAACTCTTCGTAACAAGCGGGTGAAGACCGGGGCCGGGACGATGCAGGACAAACGGATTCTTCTTCTTTGGTCCTACAGGGACAATGCCGTGCAGCTCAATGGGTTCTAGGTTGGTGGACACCCCATTGACGAAGCACACAGTGATCGGATGGCAGTCCCGGTGTTTCTTCTGAACGCTCCACCGCACCGCGCTCCTGCCCTCGGTGGAAGGTGTTGGTGTTGCAGACTTTATCGCCGGGGCCAACCCGGGTATCCGCGGCGTGGCATTTCAACGGATACACCGCGATGTGGGTCCGCAGCCTTTCACACAGTCATACCAAGGAGTCTGAATATATGGACGCGAGAAACCTGGACGACGGATTCGACTCGATACGCAAACGAATTGAGGCCACGGGGCGGCCTGTCGCCGGTGGCGATACCGGAGAACATGGACAGCCGCTGAGTGTCGGAGACTGGTGGCCTCTCGTTGACCAATTTGCCAATAGCCCCAACGGCGAACCGATCTGGAATGTGGCCACTACGGACCTACCCACCACCCCCGACTGCGGGGCGATCTAGATGGAGGTCGGCCAGGATGACACCGGCGGGGCGGCCCACGCGCGGCCGCCCGCGGTGCCTGCGGGCCGCCGCGGTGCCCCTGTAGCCAACCACGTCCGGGTCACATTGCCGCAACGCAACGGGAGTCCCAGGCGCGGGCGACCGCTGAGCGTCAAAGACGAAGTGGCACTGAACACCGACCCACCGACACGCCTAGGCCCATACGAGTGGGCCATAGTGGAGTTCATCCGACGCTGGTACCGCTTCGGCGGCGGATCCGCCCAGGAGATATTCGAAGAATTTGGGCTGGACGAGCAGGAGTTCTTCACCAGGGCTCTCGATCTCTTTCAGACCGTCGTGCCAGCGGACGCGCTAGGTCTAACCGCAATGGTGCATCACGAGATTCACAAAGTCTGTCGCTGGCGTCTGCACCTGTGCACCCGGTCCACGAACTGTTCGACCGCCAGCTGAGTCCGACAGTCGACGTCCTGCCGACAGGCCGCCGACCTGCGCCGCCGCACCACCCCATCCAGTTCAGTCGTGAGGCACCGTGGCAATCACACAACTACCCGAGTACGCCCACATGAGCGGCGCGGACGTCGAGGCACTCGCGGTTGAGCTGGACGCAATACGCCGTGACACCGAGGACTCGCGCGGCTCACGCGACAGGACCTATATCACGCGAACGATCGCTCTTCAGCGATACCTCGAGGTCGCAGCACGGCTCACCATCTGCGGGAGCAAAAGCAAGGCCGGATGGGCCATCGGCACTACCGCATTAGCCATGGCGAAGTGCATCGAGAACATGGAACTCGGACACAACATTTCCCACGGTCAATGGGATTGGATGAACGACCCGGAGATCCACTCCACGACCTGGGAGTGGGACCTGGTGGGCCTCTCGTCGCATTGGCGCTACTCCCACAATTACCGCCACCACATGTTTACGAATGTCGTTGGGATGGACGACGACCTCGGGTACGGAGTCCTGCGGGTCACCAGGGATCAACAGTGGAAGGCTATCTCACTGCTTCAGCCGTTCGCCGCCGTGCTACTGGCAGGCCTCTTCGAATGGGGCATCGCGCTGCACGGCCTCTATGCACAGCAGCATCGCACGGCGAGCTCCGAACAGCGATCGACTCACACCCGGGCGATGCTCCGCAAGATGGTGCGCCAGACGGTTAAAGACTATGTGCTCTTTCCGACGCTCAGCCCGCGGCGACGGCTCCGCACACTTACGGCGAACGTAGCCGCCAACGTGATACGCAATGTGTGGGCGTATGCGGTAATCGCCTGCGGGCACTTCCCGGACGGTGCGGAGAAATTCACTCCACAAGCTCTAGTGGGCGAAACCAAGCCCGAATGGTATCTGCGGCAAATGTTGGGAACCGCAAACTTCGACGCCGGGCCAGTACTGGCATTCATGACCGGAAACCTCTGCTACCAAATCGAACACCACCTCTATCCCGATCTGCCAAGTAATCGCTACGCGGAGATCTCCCAACGCGTCCAAGCGCTCTGCGCAACCTATGACTTGCCCTACACCACCGGTCCGCTGCTGCGCCAGCACTTGCGCACAATGCGCACAATCTGCAAACTCGCCCTTCCGGACCGGTTGCCCAACGCCACTTCTTCTTCGGCAGATCGAAAAGCGAGCAGACCGGACGGCCGCCGAAGGGGGCCACTCGTGTGAAAGCGCGCATGAGTGCACGCGTAACCGCGTACATGCACGCATAAACGGGCTCAACAAACTCGTACACGACTACAGGCTCAGTGAACTGAGTGGCCATCATCAGTCGCAGAGCGACCACCAACCCCGCTGGCCGGTAAGTGTCGGCTGCTCATCTCGTAATGCGCCCGCGGAACTTCGCAACGCCCGGCTGATGTTGGTTGTCTTCACCGTAATCGGCTCACCGGCGCATAATTGGTGTGTGGACGTCGAGGTGCGATACATACAGGGCTGCCCGAGCGTGACCGTCACAAGAGAACGCCTCGCTCTCGCCCTCGACGCGGTCGGTCACCCCGACACAGACGTACGGCTACGGCTGGTTCGAAGCGTCGAGGAGGCTCAGGAACTTGGCTTCGTCGGATCTCCAACCGTCTTGGTCGACGGTACTGATCTTTTCGCGACGACAGAAGCGGCTATTGGCTTGTCGTGTCGACTTTACCGCGACGGCGCTGCCGTGTCCGGATCGCCGAGTGTCGAGCAATTAACGGACGCCTTGGCGGAGCGGCTGCGAACTGGCTAGGAACGCAGCGTGACCGCTGGGTGATTACGGCACAATCAGATCGCGCCCTGCGCGACCGGAGCTGGTCGGGTGACCGCAGTGGTTTTCAGCTTCATGGGCCGGATCATCCACCGCTACGAGGTCGCGATCGCCTTCGCACAAACCGCCAACTCCCAATCAACTACGCCGGCTGCGGAGCCGGGGCTTCTGCGCAGTTCGGAGTGGTGGGTAGCCCGTTGAATCGGTCGGCGAGCCACTGCATGGAGCGTTCGCCGTCGATGAAGTAGGGCAGCAGGGTGTTGATGGACGCCTTGTTGAGGAAAGGGGGTTCCTGGTTGGTCCACAGTTGCACGTCGGCGCCCTTGGCGCACCAGTCATTCTTCAAGTCCACTGATGCTTGATACGGGTTGAACGTGTCGTACCGGTTGGTCGATATGTACACCGGGCCGGTGGGTTTCGCCTGTCCCAAGTTCTGTGCGAGTAGCAGGCTCTTGACGGGGTCATTGCCGAACAGCGTGGCCGGATCGACGTTGAAATACCCCGTGTTATCGGGGAAGTAGAGGTGACGGAAGGCGAAATCGGCCACCGATTGCACCAGGCAGATCTCAGATGACCATTGCACGAAGTGCAGACCGCGAGGGGCCAGAGTGCCGATAAGAAGGTCCTTGGTCTCCGGGTAGGCATTGACGACGCCGTTGAGTACGTAGGCCAGCGCTCCGACCAATAGATTGCCGTCGAGGAACGGCGGCATCAGGGACAGATTGGCCACCGGAGTGTTCAAGGCCGCCCCCACGATGTTCACTTCGGGTGCGTAGGTGGCGGCTTGTTCGACCGCCGACCCGGCGGCCTGACCGCCGGTGAGCCAGCCCCAGAACGCCACCGGTCCATGGGGATCCAGCGATGTTCCCGGCAATTGCATGGCTGCACGGGCGGCGTCGAGCAGTCCCGTCCCGGCCGAAAGTCGGTTGGCGAACTCCGGGCCCGGACCGCCCGGGTTATGGATTCCCATGCCGACACCGTCGGCCACGATGATGGCGAATCCTCGGGCGACCATGGTGGCCAGGAAGGTTTCCTCGTAGTTGAAGGTCAGGTCGAAGCCTTGGGAGAAATGGATGCCCTGATCCATCAGCCGCGACGGTGCGCACTGGTCACCGAGCCCGTAAGGGCCTGGCGCATAGGCGATCAGGGGTCGCGGACCTTTACCGGGCCACGGGTTGTGCGGTTCCAGGTACACCCCGGTGGCAGCCACCGGTTCTCCCTTAGCATTGGTGGTGCGGTACATGATCCGCGTTCCCGTCGCGACCCAGCTGCCCAGCTGACCCGAGGGCTCATAGACCAACCGGGCCGGCTCAGAACGGATCAGGTCACCAGGCTTGCCGGGGGGCAGCGGATCCGGGGGCGTGTAGAACTCCAGGTACTTGGTCTCGTCAGCCCGCGCAGGCGGTGCCACGCCAGCGGTGAGCCCAGTAGCCGCGATGGCGCATACCACCACTAGCAGTCCGGTGAGTACTCTCTTGTATGCCGTTGTGCCGGTGCGCGATCGGGACTGACCGCGCCAAGGTGTAGATCCGAGAATCTGCATGCGACAACGCTGACTATGGGCACCCTTGCTCATGAATCGTCCTTTGGCTTCGAAACGAGATGGGGGAAATCGGTTGCACTGCAAGCCGCCTCATTGCGCATAGCTGGATGAGGCGGCGCAAAGTGCGCTTCGTGCAGATCAACACGAGACGTATTGGCTCCTACCGGCCGTCTCATCACGGGCCGCGATGACGTGGTGCTAACGGCCGTGCTTCTGCCAGAACGAGGCGAAGAGCTCTTCTTCGGTGACCGGCGGCCGCTGAATTGGTCTCGACACCCACGTCACGTTCACGAAGTGCCGGGCATTGACATTTTCAGTGGTGATATTTCCTCCCCACGTCCCGCAGCTAAGGCTCAAGGTGAACGGCAGTCCGTTGCGTGGGCTACCGGCGCCTTCGTTGAGATTCTGATTGACCATCACCCGTGCCGTCTTCGTCCGCATCGCGAGTTCGTTGACGTGATGTTCGTTGGCCGAATGGATACCGCAGGTGTGACCGAGGCCTTGGTACTCGGTGATCGCGTTGACCAGATCAACCGCGGATTTGATGGCGCCCTTGTATTTGTAGACCGTCAGCACTACCGACAGCTTCTCGCCCGAAAACGGGTAGTCGGGCCCGGTTCCAGTCTCCTCAACGAGGAGAAACGTGCGGTCCGCGGCGATCGCGAATCCGCTGATGTCGGCGATATGGGTGGCAGATTTGGCAATAACGTCAGGTGTTGGAATATGCCCACCGTCGGGCCACATTCGATGCTGCAGTGCCGTCTTCTCGTCGGCCGTGCAGACGTGGCCGCCCTTGTCGACGAGCCGGGCTATCAGTGCGTCGTAGACAGATTCCTCGACGACGATGGCGTTATCGGCCAGGCAGCTGGTCGCATAATCGAATGTCTTCGCCGCGGAAATCGCCGCGGCTGCATCGTCGAGGTCGGCAGTTTCATCGACGACGTGAACCGAGTTGCCCACTCCGACGCCGTACGCCGGCGTTCCGGAACTGTACGCGGCCTTCACCATTCCAGCGCCGCCCGTCGCGACGATCAAGTCAGCCTGGCGCATCAGCTCCTGCGTCTTGGTGATCGACGGCTTGTCGAGAACCTGGATCAGGTCAGCCGGAGCGCCCACCTGTTCGCACGCTGTTCGCATCGTTTCAACAACATTGATGGTTGTGTTCACGGTGCGCGGATGCGGTGCGACGACGATGGCGTTGCGGCCCTTCAGCGCCATCAATGCCTTTAGAGGGGGCGTCGCATCCGGACCGGTGGTCGGGATCAACGCGGCGACTACGCCTACAGGTTTGGCGATCTTGACCAGGCCTCTGTCGTGATCTTCCTCCACGATGCCCACGGTCTTAACCGTTCGCATGTCGGCCAGCACACCCAAAACTCGCTTGTTTATCTTGGTGACTTTGTCGTCATAGTTGCCGAAGCCGCCCTCGTCGACCGCCAATTGCGCCAATGACGTTGTCTGGGCCGGGCGGGCTACTGCCCAGGCCACTGCGGTGCACAACTCGTCCACTTGCTCCTGGGTGTAACTTTCGATCCCCCTCTGCGCGTCGCGCGCGCGGGCGACGATCGCCGAAACCTCGTCGACGGCTGGTTGGGCTGTCAGTGTGTCAGTCATCCCGTTAGCGTGTCGTATACGAAGCGTTATCGGATCGACCGGACAGGACAAACGCTTGGGTCGATTTAGACCCAAGCGGGCACCTGCTCATTGAATGTGGCGGCAATTACGAGGCCAACCGTTGGCAATGAGTAGCATCCGCCAAGTTCTCGGAGCAAGTCGGTTGCAGCCAACCTGAGCATGTCCCGAGTCGCGTGGAATTTGGGTGACGATCCACGATGAACTCTAGGCGGCGGCACCGACAGATTTGGTGTCGGCGCCGGTGTCGGGGTGAGCGTGTCGGCGCAGGGCGTCGACGAGCTGGGGCATCTGCTTGTGGCCCTTGATGCGACGGAAGGATCGTTCGGCGTTGAGCATGCCGGCCGCGGTCCAGCGCAGCACCATCTGCCCGTCGCGCCAGCGGGTGACGTTGCGATTGGTGGTCCGGGCGATGGAGATCATCGACTCGACCGGATTGGACGTGGTCAACGTCTTGGCGAGGCGGCCGTCGATGCCGAGGCGGGCGACAGTGAACATTTCCTCCAGCCCCTCGCGCAGGCTGGCGGCCGCACTGGGATAGTTCTTACCAAGTTGCCCGGCAAGGCTTTTCGCGTTGCGCAACCCGGTGTCTGGGTCAGGGTGGGCGAAGGCCTTGACCAACTTGGCGTCCACCCAGGCCTTGTCCTTGTCGGGCAGATGATCAGCGACATTTCTCCGCTTGTGCAAGGTACATCTTTGGATGAGGGCCTTGGCGCCGAACACCTCACGCACCGCCGCGGACAGCGCCTTGGCGCCGTCGCAGACGACCAGCAGCCCATCGTCGATGGCCAGGCCGCGCTCGACCAGGTCGGCCAGCAGCGAGCGGGACCACGGTCTTGTTCTCCGTGGAGCCGTCCCACAGCCCGACCGGGACCTTCGTTCCGTCGGCGGTGATCGCCAGCGCGACCACCACGCACCGCTGGGCCATGTGCTCCCCATCCAACATGAGCACCTTGATGTCCAGCTCGCTCAAGTCGCGGCTCATCAGCTCGCCCAGCGCGGTCTCGGTCTGGCGCACGAATCGGCGCGAAATCGCCGAGCGGCTAGTCGATTTCGCCTCCTCGCCGACCTGGGCGCCCACCGGCTCCGCAGTGCGGGCGTGCCGGCGGGTGGCCACCCCGGCCAGCATCCGCTCCATCACCACCTGGGTCAGCAGGTCATCGGCGGCGAAGTGCGCATAGGTGCTCAGCGCCACCTCGCTCCCATCCAGAGTGCGTGCCCGCGGCCGGGCCACCGGCACCCGCCGACCACCAAGGGTCACCGACCCCTTCCCACTGCCGTGGCGCACCGAAATCCGGTCAGCGTCGTGCTTGCCCTTCGGCCCGCACGCCGCGGCGATCTCGGCCTCAAACATCGTCTGCATCACCGCCATCCCGGCGGCCACGCTCATCGCCAACAACCCCTCCCGGGCCGCCCCGGCGATGCTGGTCATCGCCAGCCGGATCTCCTCCGGCAGCTCAGGCAACCCGGCGGCGTCGGTCGTGTCAGCGAGGCGAACAGTAGGTACGGTCTTCATGGCGGTCCCTTACTCCTTCTTCGAGGTGTACTTGGTCGTTCACCCGAAGACCTACCATCTGGCGGGCATCAGGTGAGGGACCGCCACCTCAAATTCCACGAAGACCGGGACAACCTCGCCAACCTTGCCCGAACACTTAGGCGCCGCCAGTCGTCGCGCTCGAGCGGGACACGGAGGGTGATCCTGATCTAACCCGAGGAATGCTTCGTCACGCATCCTCGGACACCGACATCACCCACTGGGACGCTGAGTTCCTGTGCAGGCGGTGATCCAACGTCAGGTTGTCCTAGCGCGCGAAGCTCGGCGCGTTGCGCTCGCAGCGATTGGCCTACGCTCCTACGCTGCTTTTCGACCTCTGTCCGCTCAGCCAGTTTTGCGGCCTGAGAAGTCGACCATTATTTGATGTCCTCATACGATTCTGCTTAAGCCTCAATGAGTTCCGATACTCGTTCCGAGAGTTGCTCGTGCTCAGAGCCAGCAGTCAGACAACTGCGGATAAGCTGCCGCGTGCCTGACCCGTCGGCGGCTTCGCGTCTAGAGGTCTTGAAGATCAGGGTTGCCGGCGCGCAGACGGGAGAGCTGGATGAAGTGTTCGGGATTGAGGAACAGTTCGTTCATCTCGCCCATCTCGTCGATGGTGATGCCCTTCTTGATGAGATGGTCCAGGTACTGGAATGCGTCTTTGGCTCCGAAACCGCAGTGGTGGGCGCCCAAGAGCCGGCGACTCTTGTTGTCGTAGATGCATTTCTGGAATCCGGTGAGTTCCGGGCGAGTGAAGCCGTAGAGCATACTGCCCTCGGCCAGCGGTAAAGACAGCTCCTCGTGGCGGATTCCTTTGGGCGGCATCTGGATGACGGAAATATCGCCGTATGCGTCGCGCGCCTCCTGTTCGGTCAACCCGACCCAGGTCACCTCGTAGGTGGTGTGCAGGAAGTCGGGAAACTCCGTGAAGTCGAACTCGAAAGCCTCGCCGGAGATGTTGCGCGCAGCGGTCATCCCACACTTTCGGGCTTTGAACATCTCCATCGGTGATCCGATGAGATCTCCGATCGCATACACCCCCTCCACGGAGGTCTGCATCCGGGAATTGACTTTGACGAAACCCTTCTTATCGACCTCGATGCCCAGCGCATCCACGTAAGGCTTGGTGTTGGGTCGCTCGCCGGTCCCGATGAAAACGAAGTCGGTCTCGATGACCTCCTCGGTGCCGTCGGCCAAGCGGACTAGTACGCCGGCGGCGCGGTCGTCTCCGACGACTTCCAGCGGCTCACAGCCTTCGATGATGTCCATGCCGCGCAACCGCATGTTGTCGACCACGTAGGTACGCAGATCCTCGTCCACGTGGTGCAGACTTTCCGTTCGCATCAGCGCGCTACGGGTAAGAATCGTGGTGTGGCAGCCGGTCGCCTGAAAGAAGGAGCCGTACTCCATCGCGACTTTGGAGCCGCCGATGATGACGCAGCTGGTCGGCTCGTAATCCAGGCCCGGGTCGATGAGCGTTGCGAAGTCATAGACGCCGGCCTTGTCCAACCCTGCGATCTCGGGCGGGAAGTGCGTCCGTGTTCCGGTAGCGAGCACGAGGCTTTGGGTGGTGAACCGCTCTCCGTTGACCTCGACGGTGTGCTTGTCGATGACGATTGCTTCGGCGTTGAGAATGTATTCCATGTCAAGCTGTTCTTTGCTCTGCCAGTTCATGAAAGCGTGTGCGTTGTTGCGGCCCTTCTTGAACAAAGTGATCATGTCGACGATCGAGGCGCGTTCCTCCTCGAACTTCGGGAACCACAACGTGTCTGAATTCCAGCGCATGTAGTCCATCTCGCGCGCGGCCTCGGAGAACAGATGGTGCGGAACGCAGGCCTGATGCGGGCAGGAACCGCCGAGAAACGGCCATTTGTCGATCACCAGTTGACGCAGGCCGCGAGCCTGGGCGTAGGCTGACCCGAATCGACCGCCAGCGCCGCCGCCCACGAATATCACATCGAAAGCGGTCCCCCGCTTGCGATAGACATTCTCCAGCGGCTCGGAAACCACCCCGGTTTCGGCGTCGTGAATCAAATCCTCCCACCGGTCCATGCTGAGAGTGGTGTCAATCAAGTCCATCAGAATCCATCCCTTTCGGTATCTCCGGACCCGGAGATTGTCGGCGGCTGTCTTAAGCATCGCCGGGTGAAACCTCTCGGAACATGTCCTGAAGGGACGAAGAATCACCGGTATCTAGTCCAATTCGTTGAATGCGTCGGCGAGGCTCCGCCGCGACACCGACACACAGAACTCGCTGAGCAAGTCGGCCCGAGGGTTCGACCGCCTCGTCAAATCGGAGTCGTGGAGCGCCGAAGAGACTGCGCGCGCCAGGAACTGGGCCTCAGCGCGGATCGCGACGAACCATCGCCGAGCTCACCGGCGACGTGGTGCCGGTCGCACCCCCCGCCAGCAAATCCGGCAACCTCACCAGCCGCTTTCGCTAACGCGGCAGTTGCACGCTCGCCGTTCCCGTCGGTAACACCCGAACGGGGTCCAGTCGTCGTGCTCGACGCTTGTCGGGTGCCGAGCCCATCGCGAGGCGAATGTGATGAGCACCCGCGCCAGCCAATACCGGATGTTGGCGGCGATTAAATCGAATGGGAGACAATTGAACCCGAACAATCTAACGAGAGGCCATTGAGAGTCAAGGCAAGTGGCCTCGGGCGCGAACTCGGCCCCGAGAGCCTGGCACCGTACTTTGAACCGTCCGTCGCCGAGCGGTTTTGGCAACTCTTCAGCAGCGACCAGCAGGGCCGGGGCGAGTATATCTATATTCCTGCGGCCATCCGTGGCCTCGTCATGGCGCCGGCTTTGTTCCCCGAGGTCCGCGGCGGCGACCTTCACACACACCTGCTGCGATTCGCCGAGGGCACACTCGCACGCCGCCGCCGCCGTTCGGATGAGACGCGGGTTGACCCGGACCCTTAATCCCCTCTCAAAGCGACCTGTCTGTCTGTGAAGTGGCGCGCTGGACGGCGTGTCTGCGTGGTTCTGCCGGACGCGCCGTCTTTTCCGTTGCTCGACTCCAGCCACCGATACGCCCACCTTCTCGGCGTGAGGCAATGCCCCGATGTGCCGGTCACAAGCCCCTCCCTGCCGGAGTGCGGGCGCTATCGCGCGGCTGGCAAGGTTGCGTCCAGCAGAGTGGTGTACGAGTCGGACCTGATCAGCGGTACCGGCGTGTCGTAGCCGGATGAATGAAGGTCATCGCGTGATTCTTCGAGAGACCCGCGAAAGTCACTCGAGCAAAGGAATCAACGCGATGACCACTGCCCACGATATCGACCTGCCCACCGTGCTGGCTGAACGACTCACCAACACCCACCCCGACGTGCTGCGCGAGTTGTTGGCCACGTTCATCCACACCCTGATGGGCGCAGAAGCCGACGCGCTGTGCGGTGCGGGATACGGCGAGCGCAGCACCGAGCGCACCAACCAGCGCAACGGCTACCGTCATCGTCAGTTCGACACTCGGGCAGGCACACTGGATCTCGCGATTCCGAAGTTGCGGCAGGGCTCGTACTTCCCGGACTGGCTGCTGGAACGTCGCAAACGCGCCGAGCGCGCGCTGACCACGGTGGTGGCGACCTGCTACCTGCTCGGGGTGTCGACGCGGCGGATGGACAAACTCGTCGAGACCCTGGGGATCACGTCGTTGTCGAAGTCGCAGGTGTCGGTGATGGCCAAAGAGCTCGACGTCGCCGTGGAGGCGTTTCGTACCCGGCCGCTGGATGCCGGCCCGTACACGTTCGTGGCCGCTGACGCCCTGGTGCTCAAGGTCCGCGAGGGCGGACGTGTGGTCAACGTGCACGCCTTGATCGCGGTCGGCGTGAACGCCGAGGGCTACCGCGAGATCCTGGGCATCGACGTGTCCACCGCCGAGGACGGTGCGGGCTGGTTGGCGTTCTGGCGCTCGCTGACCGCCCGGGGCCTGTCCGGGGTCCGCCTGGTCACCAGCGACGCTCACGCGGGTCTGGTGGCCGCGATCGGCGCCACCCTGCCCGGGGCGGCCTGGCAGCGCTGCCGCACGCACTACACGACCAATCTGATGGCGATCACTCCGAAGGCGTCGTGGCCGTGGGTGCGCACCCTGCTGCATTCGGTGTTCGATCAACCCGACGCGGGATCGGTTGCTGCTCAATATGATCGGATCATCGACGCGCTGTCTGACAAGCTACCCAAGGTTGCCGAGCATCTAGAGAACGCCCGCGCGGACCTGCTGGCGTTTACTGCATTCCCCAAGCAGATCTGGCGCCAGATTTGGTCAAACAACCCCCAGGTTATCTGTAGTGCTGCGGTGAGCGTCTTTCATGTGGACCACGAAGTCTCGAAGTGGTCGGTTCTGCGTTCTGGATGTGGTTATCTCCAGCCGTCCATGAAGCAGAGCCTGGAGGATCGATGTGCTTGTTGTGAAGGTGGTTTCACCGCTCTCGTCGCGTGAATCGTTCACCGTCCTCGGCGAGGACGGTGTGCCGGTGGCACCGGTGGAGCGGTATCTGAAGTATTTGACCGACATAGAGCGGTCGCCGAACACGATCAAGGCCTATGCCCATGATCTGAAGGACTGGTTCACGTTCCTGGGCGGGTGCGGCCTGGACTGGCGGTCGGTGAGTCTGGAGGATATCGGCGCGTTCGTCGCCTGGCTGCGGCTGCCCACGGCGCTGCGGCAGGGCGCGATCGCCGTGCTGCCCTCGGTGGAGCATCACTGCGGCGAGTCAACGGTGAACCGGAAGCTGTCGGCGTTGGCGGCGTTCTATCTGCACGCCGTTCGCGACGGGATCGAGGTCGGCGAGCTGCTGACGACCTGGCAGATCGGAGGGTCGAGAGGCGGTTGGAAGCCGTTTCTGCACCACATCAGCAAGCACATGCCGCTACCCCGGCGAACAGTGTCGTTGAAGGCGCCGAAGAAGCTGCCGCGAGTGCTGATCCCCGGCGAGATCCAAACACTGCTGGACGCGTGTGACCGGTTGCGGGATCGGTTCCTGTTGGCGCTGCTCTATGACACCGGGATGCGCATCGGTGAGGCGCTGGGGCTGCGTCACAGCGACATCGCCGCCGCTGATCGGCAGATCACAGTTTGTCGGCGTGACAACGACAACCGAGCCCGCGCCAAATCGTTGACGGTCCGGACCGTTCCGGTGAGCGCGGAACTGATTCGGTTGTATGCCGATTACCTTCACGCTGAATACGGCGACCTCGACAGCGACTACGTTTTCGTCAACCTCTGGGGGCGGCCACACGGCCATCCGTTGACCTATAGCGCGGTCTACGACCTGGTCCGCCGTTTGCGCCGGCGCACGGACATCGACTTCGACCCGCATTGGCTGCGCCACACCGCAGCGACCAGGATGCTGCGCGACGGGATCGGATTGGAGGTCGTGGCCAAGCTGCTCGGCCACGCCAATGTCACCGTCACCGCCGCGACATACGGGCATCTGAACGTGGAGGACGCCCGCAAGGCGATGGAGCACGCGGGCTGGTTCATCGGAAAGGCCCAGGTGAACCTATGACCGCCCTGGAGCCCAACTCAACGCCGGGCCTGCTGGGCCTGCTCATAGCCGGTGTTCGCGCCGAATTCCGCAGCGACGCATTGGAGTTCGCCTCGGACGACGCCGTATTCGGTGGAGGGTCCTGCCGCGTCACCGACTGCGGACGCAGCGCCCGTGGCCATGGCCTCTGTCAAGGTCACCACCAGCGATGGGCCAACGCGGGCCGCCCCGACCTCGAAGAGTTCACTGCCTCGACCGACCCGCGTTGGCGCAAACATCGCCCCAACCAGGCATGTCGGGTCGACGGCTGCGGTTACGGGTCGGCTCGCCGCGGATTGTGTCAGCTGCACGCGCAACGGTGGGAACGCGCCGGGCGGCCGCCCCTGACCTCGTGGTTACGTGATCCGCTGCCGGTGAAACAGCCCCGGCCCGGCGCGACCTGCCAGATCGGGCACTGCTCGTTATGGCCGCAGGCCAAGTCGCCGCTATGCCATTCCCACACCAACACTTGGAAAGCGAACGACCGCAACGATATCGACGAGTTCGTCGCAAGATTCGAATCCAACGACACACCGGCAAACGAGACGATTCAGCTCGGGATGCTCACGCCGCAGCTCAAACTGGAGATGCAGTACGTACTGCAGCAACGCCACGACGACCGACGCGGCAAGCTGACGCCGGCCGTTGTCGCCAGGGTGGTCCGACTACTGATAGACACCGCCACCACCTCGCTGCTCGACTTCGACGCCGACCAATGGCGGCAACGCTCAGCCGTGCTACTCAACGACACGAGATCTCGCGGCTTGCTGCTCTATGCCCACCTCACCATGCTGGACTTGGCCGAGGCCGGAGGTTGGGAAGCCGAATACCCACGCGACGTCTGGCGGATGCACCGGCTCGGCTACGAAGGCCACTACACACTGCGGTTCGACCGCATCCCGCAACCCTGGCTCAGAGAGCCGGCCAAACGATGGATCCGGCTGCGCCTCTCACGCGGACTCAACCTCGAAGCAGGCGGTGGACGCCCGCTGCTGGCCATCGCCCGATTCGGACGATTTCTCGCTGACGTCGACATCGACGACATCAGCCGGATCGACCGGGAACTGCTCGAACGCTACCTCGCGCACCTGAACCAGGAATACAGCCCACAGCGCCGAGGCGCCCACATCGGCCTGCTCAATGGATTCTTTGCCGCGATCCGCCAACATTGCTGGGCCACAGGACTTCCCGACACTGCGATGTTCTTCGCCGAGGACCACCCCAAGCGCGGCGAACACCTGCCCAGAGCGTTGGCCGAACACGTCATGACCCAGCTCGAACACCACGACAACCTCGACCAGTTCAACAACCCTGCCTATCGACTGATCACCGTCATCCTGATGCGTTGCGGGCTCCGGATCACCGACGCCCTGCGATTGCGCGGCGACTGCGTCACCACAGACGCCGACGGGGCACCCTATCTGCGCTACTTCAACCACAAGATGAAGCGGGACGCCCTTGTTCCGATCGCCCCAGACCTCGTCGACATGATCGGCCACCAACGCCGACTCGTCTCCGAACGCTGGCCCGGCGGCACTGGACTGCTGTTCCCGCGCCCCACCAAGAACATCGACGGCCAAGTCCCCCTGGGGATCCCGACCTACCGCGAGGCGATGCACCGATGGCTCGCAGCCTGCGACATCCGCGACGAGCACAACCGGCGGGTGCATTTGACGCCGCACCAGTGGCGCCACACGCTCGGCACCCGCCTGATCAACCGCGACGTTCCGCAAGAGGTCGTGCGCCACATCCTCGACCACGACTCACCGCAGATGACCGCCCACTACGCTCGCCTGCACGACACCACCGTCCGCCGAGCCTGGGAAGCCGCCCGCAAAGTCGACAGCCACGGGCGTGAGGTCAACCTCGACCCAGACGGACCGATGGCCGACGCCGCTTGGGCCAAACAACGCCTCGGTCGCGCCACCCAAGCCCTACCCAACGGCTACTGCGGTCTGCCCGTCCAACAGAGCTGCCCACACGCCAACGCCTGCCTGACTTGCCCCATGTTCCTCACCACCCAGGAATTCCTGCCGCAACATCGGACCCAACGCAAGCAGACACTGCAACTGATCACAGCAGCAGAAGCTCGCGGACACAAACGGCTGGCCGAGATGAACCGCCAGGTTTTGGGCAACCTCGACGCCATCATCACCTCGCTCGACACTCCCACCGATCCGACGGCAGCCGAACATGCGAGCTGACAACAGCATTCACATCGTCACCGCAGCCAAGCAGCGTCACGAGCTCACCCGCGCAAAAGCTATCGCCGCCTTGCACGAACTCGACCGCGCCGGAACCAAGATCAGCTTCGAAGCCGTCGCCGAACACGCCGGTGTCTCCCGGTCCTGGCTCTACACCCAGCCCGACCTCAAAGACGAGATCAACCGCATCCGTGCGCTACGCCGCCCGCAACACGACCAGGCTCCGCCAGCCCGGCAACGCGCCAGGGAAGACTCCCTGCGCCAGCGCCTCGACGTCGCACTTCGCCGCAACCGTGAACTCGCCGAACAGAATCAGCGACTGCGCCACCAACTCGCCCATGCTCTCGGACAAGCCCGCGACGACACCCACAAGCGACCCGCCCGAGATCGCGATTCGATAACAATCGACCCCTGCTGACTGGGCGACAACCGAGCGCCAAGAGCACGTCGCGGACACCGTCCACACCGCAAACCAGCAGGTCACAACCCTGCCCGACCGCCGGACTACAGATAACGATCGAACGGCTCAACAAGGAGATCCGCCGCCGCACCGACGTCGTCGGCATCTTCCCTGACCGCAACGCGCTGATCCGTCTCGTCGGGGCCGTCCTGGCCGAACAGCACGACGAATGGGCCGAATCCCGGCGCTACCTCGGCCTCGACGTCCTCAGCAAATCCCGAGCCGATCAGAGCTCACCGACCGAACAGGAGGCCACCCCCGCGGCACTGACCGCCTGAACCATCACATCGAAGAATCACACGAAGACGTCGTACACCACGCCCCTGGACTTGACCGCTGGCAAAAGGGCGGTGGCAGTTCCGAAGGGGGTCGGGTGCCGCTACTTCCGATGCCACGACCCCAACCGCCACCCCGCAGGTGTCAGGGGCTGTGGAGCTGCCAGATTGGTTCGGTGCGGGGGAAATGCCCTCCAGGCACTTCCCGAGCTTCCGAAGTCCCACACACCGCTTGCTCTAAGGCGAAGGCTCCTCAAGCGACACACCGGTGCCCAACAGTCGACGAGTTCCTGAGCCCAACCGATATCGCCCGTTAGCCCTTTCAACGCCTGGAACAGCCGTTGTAGGCGTGTCGCTCCACCAGAACCCTCTGATGAACCGGCATCATTCTTGCTGACTGAATAGTTGGCGAGATGATGTTTCTTCACCCTGAGTGAAGTCGAGGAGGCGTGGGTTGGCTCTGGCTGTGGTCCGCGATCTGCGGGAACATCGCGTACCGACGAGCGAGGAGGAGGCTTGCCGACTTCGAGACCGACGTGCTGGCCGGGTTCGTGCTGGCACGGGCGTCGGCCGGATTGGTCGACAGCACGATCCGCAACGACACCAACCACCTCGAGCTGATCCGCGACTGGTTTGGCCGGCCGCTGTGGGAGATGCAGCCCGCCGATGCCGACGTCTACTTCGGCACGGTGCTGCGCGATGCCAACCCCTCCACCCGCACCGGGCGGGCCGCAGCACTGGCCGTGTACTTCCAGTTCTTGGAGCTTCGGCACAAGATCGACCTGCACAACATGACAGGTCGGGTCGTCGAGTGCCCGCTGGACGAGATCAACCGGCCGCGCGCTTCGGTCGATCCGCAGCTGCGTATCCCTCCGACCGCCGACGAGGTGGAGCAGCTGTTCGCCGGGTGGCGCGAGGAACTGGTCACCTGCCGCAAGTTCGCCCCGGCCGCCCGCAACTACGCGGTCGCCCGGCTGGGCGGCCGACTTGGGACTGCGCATCAACGAGGCGCGGATGCTCGACCTGGACGATGTGCGGTGGGAACTGGGGCGGTTCGGCAAGCTGAACGTCCGTCACGGCAAGGGATCACGCCGCAAAGGCCCCAAACCGCGACTGGTGCCGCTCATCAACGGCGCTGACCGCAGCCTGAGATGGTTCATCGAAGACGTGCTCGGACTGTTCGATATCGACCCGAATAGCCATGGCGCGCCGCTGTTTCCGTCCGAACGCAAGAACATCGACGGGACGTGCATGCGCGCGACAGCTGACGTTTATCGCCGATCGTTGGCCGAGGCGGCGGACCGACATCTGCCCGCGTGGTCGGGGAAGCTGACCCCGCATGTGCTGCGGCACTTTTGCGCGTCGGAGCTTTACCTCGGCGGAATGAACCTGTTCGCCATCCAGGAATTATGTGGTCACGCCTGGACTGCCACGACGGCTCGATATATCCACGTCCACGCCACCCACGTCGAAGATGCCTGGGTCACCGGACAACGCCGAGTCGCAGACCGATGGAAAGGATTGGCTCAATGAAGTGGAATCTGCGCCTGACCGCGGCCAACCGCGGCATTTGGAAGGCCAGCGAACTCCAACGGATGCTGGCCGAGCGCGGCCTGGTGATCAGCGCCGGCAAGATGTCGGGCTTGTGGTCGGGCAACCCCAATGCCATCAAGCTCCACGATCTCGATGTTTTTTGCGCCGTGCTGGGCTGCGGCATCGACGAACTGCTGATCCCCGAGCCCGAAACCGTGGCCGCACCCACACCGAAGGGTAATGAGAGCGCCGCCGTGGGCGGTGAGGCCCGCCCCGTCACCCCGCGCGCCCGGACGGGAAGGTCGCTGCCGCCGCGATGAATTGCCTGCAATGCGGAGCCGAACTGCCAGCCAACGGTCGCCGCGACCAAAAATACTGCGGCAGAAGCTGTTCAAGAAAGGCGCACTACCATCGCGGAAAGGCGGGACTGCCCCCTCGCCCGCCCCGGCGGCATCCAGCCTTGGAATCCGACGACCCCGTGCTCGTGGCCGCCGCGGTATACGCCCGGGAACTCGGTGCCGCCCACGATTGGTGCGGTGAGACCACAAACCGATGCCTCGACGCCCTGGTCACCCTTCTGGTCGGTCGGCCCACCGGTAATCGCGTGCCGCTCACGGAGGTTCGAACACGGCCGCATCGGCTCGCGTCCCGTCGCAGGCTCGTCGAAATCCTCTCCCACTTCGACCTGCTGAAAGACGACACCGAACCTCCGATCCGTGCCTGGATCGAACGCGTCACCGCGGAACTTCCGCCAGGGTTCGCCGAGCCGGCCCACCACTGGCTCCTTACCCTGTTGGTCGGCGGCGCACGTGCTCGCCCACGATCGCCGAGGACGCTCTACAGCTACTTCGGCTCGGTCAGGCCCCTTCTCGCGCACTGGGCCACCTCTTACGACCATCTCAGGGAGGTCACCAGGGCCGACGTCGACGCGGCGCTGCGGCCGTTTCAGGGAAACCAGCGCCACAATCTGATCAAGGCGCTGCGGTCGCTGTTCCGGCACGCCAAGAAGAATGGTCTGGTCTTCAGTAACCCAACAGCGGGTTTGAAGAGCCAACCAGTAGACCAAGACCTCCTGCCCATCACAAATGACGAGGTGCGCTCGATCGAACAGCTCGCGAGCGAACCGCTTGAACGCCTCGTCGTGGCGCTGAGCGTCGAACATGCCTGCCGCACAGCCGTTATACGCAAACTGACGCTCGACGACATCGGCCTGCCGAACCGGCGGATCACCCTTGCCGGACACAACCAACGGCTCGGGGAGCTCACCCACAGAGCGCTGATCACATGGCTCGACCACCGCCGGGACAGATGGCCCCACACTCCGAACCGGCACGTTCTACTCACGACGAAAACTGCATTGCGCACAACGCCGGTGAGTCAAAAATCGGTGAAACCATCGTTGAGCGACAATGGATTCACGATCGAACGCATCCGTGCCGACCGAATCCTTCACGAAGCGCTGACCGCAGGTCCGGACCCGCTGCATCTGTCTCTCGTCTTCGGCATCTCGCACAACACCGCACGGCGCTACACCACCGTGGCCGAACGGCTGCTCAGCGACGAACTCGAGCAGGCGGTGGAGCCGTAGTGCCGCCCAACGCCGCTAGACTCAGGCCCCACGAACCCGCCGCAGTTATGAACCTTCGCGGCCGAAAGGCCGTGGGTTCCAGCTGAAATCGCTTCAATCCGGCTGAACTCACGAGAAACTTACCGGTAAACCTCCATATTCGAACCGGTCGTATTGGAGCCCGTAGTCGTTGGCTCGCAGGGACCACCGGTAGCGGCGCATCGTCTCAGCGGTGATGAAGGTCTGGCCGAAGGTGCCGCCGAGATGTGCGTGAGTGCGGTGGGGTTGGCGATTGCTGGGCTGGATTTCGCTGCGCGTCGTGCCGCTACGGTTTGGCTGAAGGCTCTTGTGATGCACTCTGGAGTTATCTCGGGGCTCAAAGCATTTCGTGAACGGCAACGGAACGGCGCGCAAGACCCGTCGACGTGAAGTTCAGGAGGTCGTTGGTGAGGGTTTGGTGATATACCGGGCCCAGGGCTGGGCTGCGATCTCGGCGTGAAGCTGGGTTGTGGCGTAGCTGTAGCCGAGTAGTTCGGCGACTACGGGCGGCGGTGCCGCGCCGACAAGGCTTTGCAAGGTGGTGTTTCGGGCGCCGAGCAGATCGATGCCCAGCCGTTCGAGCCTTTCCCTGATCACTTGTGGGGCCACGTGTCGGCCGGCCTGGACACCGGGAAATAGCCACGGGCTGGTTGCGATCCCACCGGCGGCCCTGAGATTGGGCCGGCTGCCGGCGTGTTGGATGAGCATGTCTGCGAACGGCTCCGGGACGGGGATCGGCTCGCGCCCCAGTGAGATCTGTACGTCATTGTCGGTGGTGGCGATCGCCGATGTCGGCAGCGCCGCGATCTTCGTTAATGGCTGAGCGAACAGCAGCAGGAGGGTTCCGGCGACGCGGTAAGGCAGTGTTTCGGAATCTCCAGTGAGCAGTTCTCGAAGCCATGCCAGACGCTGCTGCTGGGTGAGCGAGCGGCTGGGAGGAGCCTGCCGATGAGTGATGTGCACCGACCTGTTCAGCCGAGCTTTCTTCGCCCAGGCCAGCAGGTTTCGGATCTTTGATCGCGTCGTGGGACCCGATACCAGCCACTCATCGACGTCGGGTTGCAGGCAGGTGGCCAGGGTGCGGTGATGAGTGCTGTGCAGCCAGGTCAAAAACTTGATCGCCTCAGTGACTTCTTGTTTGGCGTAACGCACGGCGGCCGCGGAGTTGTGCCCGGGAACCGATGCCTGACGTAACCGGCGAAGGTGATGCCAGGTGGCGAACTGTTCGACGGGTCCGCGCACCGCCGGCTCGGTTAGCACCTCAAGCTTCACCGAAAGCCATCGCTCGAACCGGGCCAGCGGTTCATCGCGGGCAGCCAACACACCTGCGTGTTCGAGCAGGCTGCGCAGATGGATGACCGCTTTGTCCGAACCGGCTTGGTCGAGGCCGACATGGGTCAACGGGATCTCCCCGTTGGACAGGCCGGTCAGGAGTTGTTGGACTCGGGGCGAGCGCTTCCAGCTCAGGATGCTTTCGGGCCGATCGACCCGGCACAACGCCTCCACGATCGGGTCGATGGCGTCTCGGTGTTGAGCACCGTCGATCATCAACGCGGTCAGGTCCTGGCGAAGGGCGCACCGGGCACAGGTCCCGCGCCGGTAGAAGTCCCCCTCGTTTCCGCAGTCTCGACAGGTGAAGTCGCCGGGAATCCTTGCGCACGACAAACAGATCGGCCGCCTGCTGGCGTCGCCGGCAAGGCCGGCGAGAACGCCGTCATGCCCGCACTGAGGGCAGACACCGCGAGTGTGCATCGCTGCGTAGAAGCAGCTGTAGCACAGTTGTTCTCCGGGCCAGGTCGCTCTGCACTGGTTGGCCATTCGTTGACATCGGCTGCAGCGGAACGCACCGTCAGTGACGGGCGGGCGGCCTCGTTTGGTCGAGCGCCTATTGGGGCTAATCGTCATCGCTGAGCACCCTGGCTCGGCGAGGTCGCACCGCCTTGTTGAGTTCGACGACGTTGGGCTTGGCTACGGCTTGCGAGCCCGACGACGCTTTGCGTCGACGGACATCGGCGGCGGTCACGGTCACCAGGTCCTCCACCCCGCAGCCCAAGATGTCGCACAGTGCTGCCATCATCTGTAGGGAAATCCGTTCGGGGCGTTGATGAACCACGCGATACACCTGCGGTCGTGACAGTTGAATCCCCCGCTCCAAAAGCAGCGGGATGAGCTGAGTACTGTTGTGCATTCCGCGGGCGGCCATGAGCTCGGCCAGCCTCCAGGTGTAGTCAACTTGGCGTTTCATGAACTCTCCTGGTCGAACGAAAGGGCGCTCGTGATGGTGCTATCCAACGCCCGTCGCAACGTGCTCACCCGGTAATCACTGGACACGCAGGTGTACAGAGACGTCGTGCTGGCATGGTCGTGGCCCATCTGGTCCTGGACGAACTTCGCGTCCCAGCCGTCTTCTATGAGGTGGGTAGCGTAGGAGCGGCGCAGCGAGTGCAGATCCAATCCGTCTGGCAACTCAAGATCGCGGCAGTAGCGACGGAACCGGCGCAACAGCGTGTTCTCGGCGACCAACGCGCCTCTTTCGCTGGGGAACAGATCAAGCCCGGCGGACATGCACGCCTGCCCGTGAGCGAGCCAGTCGGTGATTATCTCGGGAGTCCAGGTGAACACCGTGAGGACGCCGCGGCGCTTGGGCGGGGATCCCTTCTTGGCCTTGCCGTAGCGCACCTGCACAACGCCATGGCGGCCGAACTCGCCGGCATGGGCATTGCGGGAGAAATCCACCGTTTGCAGATGGCGCAATTCGTTAAACCGAAGCCCGTAGGAGTAGGCCACTTTGAACATCGTCGCGTCCCGGTAAGCCGGCAGCCAACCCTTCCGCGCCGAGGCCGCGACCAGCGCGACTCGGTCGTCGGCGTGGTCAAAGAAGTCTTGCAACTCTTGTTTGGTGAAGGCCCGCTTCGCTGGAGACTGCTCATTGTCTTGGACGTGGCTGGCGGTGTTCCATTCGAAGAACACCTGCGCGGGGTGGGTGCCGAAGCGCTGTTCGCAGACCCGGTCCCACCCGTAGTCGGGATCGCTGACATACGAACAGAACATCCGCAGCGCATTCTGGTAACCCCGCACCGTCGACTGCTTTCGCCGCTTCACCGAGCGCAGATCGCTGAAGAACTCCTCCACCATGCTCGGCGTCCACGTCCACGGAAACTCATTGGTCGCCTCGATGAAGCGCTCGACGAGGCGCGCTCGCCCCGCAACCGTGTCAGCATCCAAGTTGCGGCACAGTTGCTGATTGCGCCAGCCCTCGAGCATCTCGTTGAGCGTCTGGGCCTCCGGATGCAGCACCGGAACCGAACCGACCACATACACGCGACCGCTCAGATCGACGGGCAAAACGACCTCCAGGCTGTCTCACTCAATGAATCATTGAATCATCCCCTGAATCATTACCACATCTGTGCAGGTAGCCGCATCACCTTGACACGACTCCGCTCGGCGTGTCGGCCCCATCCTGCAGACGGGCACTCACCCACCAACCACTACAGAACCCAAACCCACAGACCAACAACGGCTTTGGTCATCACACCACAGTGGCGACAATCGACACCACCCTCGGATCCGTGATTCATCTGATGAAAATGGCGTACTTTCTCGTGGATAACTGCTGTTATCCATCAATAATCCCGCCGTTTTCATTGGATGAATCAACCGTAGGTTGCCGCCCGTGGGTGCGACCGTCGCTTGGGTTCACCGAATGCTGCTGTTGATCAAGGCTATTCGGATTGATGGCGGGGTGCGAGAGCGGGTGGGTCGTCGGACCAGGTCCGCGGGGAGAAATTTGCACGCTCATCGCCGAGGCACCTACCTGCATCGACGTGGCATTGATGCATTGCATGATTCAATGTATCATCCGATGAGACAGCTGGGAGGGTGCGGTGCCGGTCGATAGAAGCGGTCGCGTGTACGTCGTGGGCTCGGTCCCGTTGCTGCATCCCGAGGCGCAGACCGTCGAGGAGATGCTCGAGGGATGGCGCAATCAGCAACTGTGCCGCAACCTCCACCACGAGACGATCGCCGGGCGGATCCGGATCGTGGAGCGGTTCGTGGAGGTGACCAACGAGTTCCCGTGGACATGGACACCGGCGATGGCTGAGGAGTTCTTCAGTGATCTGCGCGCGATCCACCGGCGCAAGCTCTGCTCCTATGTCAGCCATCCCGATTACGGCTGGGACCGGGTGTGCGAGCAGCGCTTCGGAACTCATCCGGCCCAAGTATTCTTCGAGTGGAACACCGCCACGCACGTGCAGGACAACGAACAGTCCCCCGAGAAACGCGCTTTCACCAAGGCGGAGTTGCAGGACTTCTTCGACCACGCCGACGACCAGGTCGCGCTGATCGCGGCCTCGGGGCGCAAGGGCTGGTTGCCGGCCTACCGCGACGCGGTGATGTTCAAGATCGCGTACTCCTACGGGCTGCGGTGCAACGAAATACGGCACCTGCAGACCGTCGACTTCTCCCGCAATCCCCGCGGTCGGGAGTTCGGCCGCTACGGCGTCGTTCAGATCCGGTATGGCAAGGCCAAGAAGGGATCCCCGCCCAAACGGCGCAGCGTCTTGACGGTCTTCGATTGGACGCCCGAGGTGATCGGCGACTGGCTCGTCCACGGTCAGCCCTGTATGGACGATGGCATCGACTTGTTCCCCAGCGAGAAGGGTGCGCTGGTCGCCGAACGCACTCTGCTGCGTCGGTTCCGCCGCTACTGCGACGATGACCTGCAGCTGCCGGGCGGATTGGATCTGCACTCGTTGCGGCGCTCCTATGCCACCCACCTCATAGAAGATGGCTGGGACGCGAAATTCGTCCAAGACCAGCTGGGTCACGAACATGCCAGTACCACCTCGCTCTACACCTGTGTGTCCAGCGACTTTCGCACCCGAACCTTGCGTCGGGCGCTGGATACCACCATCAATGAGGCGTTGTCCTTCGACGGCGAGGAGAGCTCGTGAAACGCGAAGTCGACTACACCTGGCGGGTGGCCGAGCTGATGGCCGCGGCCGGCATGCACAACAGCACCGACCTCATCCCCCGCCTCGCCGAGCGTGGCATCCAACTGTCGCGCCCGCAGGTCTACCGGGTGGTTCATCAACGCCCCGAACGGGTTTCGCTACAAATGATGGCTGCACTGTGCGACATCTTCGGCTGCGGAGTCGAGGACCTGATCACCGTCACCGCAAGCGACGTCCGCCGCAAGAAAGCCTCATCCGCCGCGGCGACGTCGTCTGCGCGCAACGTCGTCGAGATCAACAAATCCGTGCGGCCGCGACGCGCCCGTGTGCTCCGCGATGACGATTAACCCCAACCGGCCATCCCGAACACGCGGACGACCCCACGCCCAAGGAACACTGCGCTGCACCCGATGCGGCCGGATGTCCACCCAAGACCGCACCCCGTCCTGGCCAGACGAGCAGCTCTGCAACAGCTGCTTCTACACCGCGATGCGCACCAGAGGCATCTGCCCGATCTGCGGACACGACGGCGTACTGCCCGGCCGCACCAACCGCACCGATCCCCGGCCAATCTGCCTGTCCTGCGCAGGCATCCCCAGGAACTACCGATGCACAACCTGTGACATCGAAGGCCAAATCTACCGGCGTGGACAATGCGCCCGCTGCGCGCTACGCGACGACTTGACTGCTCTGATGGTCGTCGGCGCAGCGGATCCGGTGATTATGGGCACCATCGTGGACATCCTGTGCGGGGTTGACCGACCCGAGAGCATCCTCTCTTGGCAACGCTCCCCCATCGTTCGGGCCCTGCTGACCGGCCTGGCCAGAGGGGACATCCCGCTCAGCCATGACGGCCTCGACGCGGCCGGCCAAGGCAGACAGGTCTCACATCTGCGCAGCCTTCTCGAGCACCACGGTCTGCTCCCGCACCGGGATGAACGCCTTGCGCGTTTCCAGTGCTGGCTGGACTCCAAGCTCGACGCGATCTGCGAGCCGGCCGTTCGAGCCCCCGTCGAACAGTTCGCCACCTGGCATCATCTGCACCGCCTACGCCGAAACTCAAAGCCTGGGCAAACCTCCCATGGCCCAACACATTCGGCCAAACAAGAGATCACCGAGACCATCAAGTTCCTTACCTGGCTACACGAAACCCATCACCGCACCGCGGCCACCTGCCGACAGCAAGATATCGACGAGTGGTTAGCCACCGGACCGACAACCCGCACCAAGATCCGCACGTTCGTCGTATGGACCAATAAAAGCAAAATCAACACCGCGCTGCACCTCAACGCCCCACAGGCCCGAAGCAGCCGCTTGCTCACCCAAGACCAGCGACTGGCATGGATCAGAGGACTCCTCACCGACGACATCGAATCACTGCCCTACCGTGTCGCTGGCACACTGCTGCTGCTCTACGCCCAACCCCTGATCAGAATCGTCGCCCTGCCCACAGCGGCGATCGTTGTCGCCCCCCCACGAGACGCGCATATCGCTTGGGGCTGAACCTGTCCCGGTGCCTGAACCCTTCGCTGGCATGATCCAACACCACTTGGACAACCGGCCCAACCTTCGAACCGCCGGCGGCATGGTCACCAACCCATGGCTATTCCCCGGCCACCGTGCCGGCAAGCACCTCGATCCACACACCATGATGATGGCGCTTCGCACTCTGGGTATCGACCTGCTCGGAGCACGCAACTCCGCGCTGCAGAACCTCGTCGCCGAGATACCCCCTCCCGTCGTAGCAAACCTGTTGGGCTACAGCCACAACTGCACCCAGCGACATGCCCAACTGGCGGCCCAAACATGGGCGCGCTACGTCACCTAGTGGTCACGACCGCATCATGACTGCGCCGATCGCACGACGAATACGGCCGAGTCGAATACGGCGGTTTACCGGTACTCTGCACTTCACACGATGGTGTCGCGGCATGGCCAGAACTTGCCTCAAATCCTCAAGTGGATGGGTGATTGGCGTTGACGCCCACGATGATGCGTCCGATGACTGCGCCACGTACGCCCGGGGTTTGGCTGGGTTCAGACGAGCTGGCGAAATATGGTGCCTGCCAGCTGGTCTATGACATGCGCCATCCCGTCGCACCCGACGTGTCCAGCTTGTCGCCATGAGTTTGCGCGTGACGTCCACAGGTAGGATAGAGGCGCGGTCTCCATAGCCATAGGGCGGCGCCGGTGGGATTCCTTACCGGTTGCGCAACAGAATCTGGAACCGTTCTCGGGCCGTCATCGCTCCCCAGACGCCATGCACCTCCGGGGTTTTGAGCGCGTAGTCGCGGCACTTGGTGAGCACAGGACACCTGTAGCAGATCAGCTTGGCGGTCTCCTCACGGCGGCGCAGGCCCTCACGGCCTTCGCATTCGGGAAAGAAGATGTCCAGTGGGTAACCTACGCATCGACCTTGAAGCTGCCAGCTCCATTCGGCATTCAGCGGGCGCGGCAAGCCTCGTGGCCTGATTCTTGCAACGGGCGTACGGTAGCTGCGCGGGTGGACCACAGGGCCTCCTTCGTATCGCAATCACAAGCGTCTCGATGACGCTCTGAGGCGGTCAGCGCTAGTTCTAAGCAGTTTCATCGCTTCGCGGTCCTCGACGATATCCGGTGGCACGAAGGCGCGTGGCTGTGGCGCCGCTGCGCCATCGACGGGTTCGATATCGACCAGCGTCGTACCAGATGACGAGGCCTGCGCCAGGCGGGAGGTGCCGACGTCTGCAGTGAGCACATTGGGATTACCATGGCGGTCAAGCGAACCCGATACACCCGGATCTTCCGGATCGAACCACGCTCCCGTCGCCAGCACGACGACCCCGGGTCGCACATCGTCAGTGATCACCGCTCCAGCGAGGCAGGAACCGCGCGAGTTCCACAGTCGTACAACCGCGCCGGAGCGGATGCCCCGCTCGTTCGCGTCAAGTGGATTGATCCGCACTGGCTCTCGGTCGGCGACCTTGCCGGCGCGGCTATAGGAACCGTTGTCGTACTGGCTGTGCAAGCGACGACTCGGCTGATTCGAGACGAGATGAAGAGGCGACCGCTCGCCCGAGGGTGTGAGGGGGACCCGTTTGGTGGTCTAGTCGCTATGCGACTTGGGGTTGGTGGGTCGTGGTCCACTGTAGAGCGAACTCGGCAGGGGTGAGCTCGCCATGGGCGGAGTGGGGCCTGTTGGCGTTGTAGTCGACCCGCCAGTCCTCGATGATCACGCGGGCTTCCAGGAGCGAGTCGAAGCGCCATGAGTTGAGCAGTTCATCACGAAGCCTGCCGTTGAACGACTCGATCCAGGCGTTCTGCCAAGGCGAGCCCGGATCGATGAAAAGTGAACCAGCACTGTTGAATCGGCACCAATCACTGACCGCGTGGGCCACGAACTCGGGACCGTTGTCGAAGCGCACGTAGTGCGGCGCACCGTGGTGCAGAGCCAGGCGATCCAGCACGTCGACGACGCCGTCGGCGTCGATGCCACGATCGACTTCGATCGCGAGGGCTTCGCGGGTGAACTCGTCGATGACGTTCAACATCTTCAAGGTGCGGCCATCGGCGGTGGTGTCGAACTGGAAGTCCATCGCCCAGATGACGTTCGGACGAATCGGTGACATCGCGCCCACGGCGATACCGATACCGGTCAGACGCTTCTTCTTGCGGCGCTGCGGGACGCGGAGGCCCTCCTCGCGCCACAGACGACGGATGCGCTTGTTGTTGACCTGCCAGCCGGCTCGGCGGGCCATCTTGGCTGCCCGCCGCCATCCCCAGCGGGGCCGGTCAGTGGAGAACCGGCGCAGCCAGGCGCGCAACTCGGCCTCCTCGGTGGTGATCGGCGGCGGTGTCAGGCGCATCGTGGAACGGTGCAGGCCAACCACTGTGCAGGCGCGGCGCTCGGAAACCCCGAACCGGTCGCGCAGCGCCGTGACGGCGCGGCGCTTGCGGTTCGGGGTCAGAAGTTTCCCGCCGAGATCTCCTTGAGCATGTCGATGTCGAGGGCCTGGTTGGCGACCAACTTCTTCAATCGGGTGTTCTCGGCCTCGAGTTCTTTGAGCCGTTTGGCCTCGTTGGCTTTCATGCCGCCGTACTGGGCAAGCCAGCGATGCCACGTCGACTCCGCGATCTGCAGGTGTCGGCACACCTCGTCGAGCTCCTGGCCGGCCCCCAGGAGCTTGTTGCCCTCGGCGAGCTTGCGGATGATCTGATCCGGCGTATGCCGCCGGCGCTTGTTCGATGCCATGTCGTTGTTGATTCTTCCTCGCCCGAACACCGGGCAACAGAGTCCCACAATGACTGGACCACTACGACGGGCTCACCTCACTTCGGCAACGGTCCTGGAGGGCAGGAACGACGTGGTCGGCGATTCCACCCTGGCAGATCGCGGCGTTCTTGCGCGCCATCCCGCCGAATGAAACTACAAGTTCACCTTCGGCGGCGATCTCGTCGTAGGTCGGTCCGCGAGTCGAGATACTCATAGGCAACCCGCCGATGAGATGGGGCATGATCACCTCAAGCGCACCGACGCTATAAGTGTTTACCGAGTCGACGTATCCGCCTGCCATTCCCATGAATCGATGGATCTGACTTTTCGCGTGGTGAAAACGGCCGGCGCTGGCCCACCCATAAGAGCCCGCGTAGACCGCGGCGTTGCCGAAAGTACCACGTACACGCTCAATCTCGGCGGCAACAAGGTCGAGCGCAAAGTCGAAAGGCACGGGTACGAAACGGTCACGGCCGCGACGACCGCTCGCCGGGCCCCGGTCCTTCGGCAAGCCATCCCTCACGCACCATGGGCTGCGTTATGCGAACGGAGTCGCGTTGGGCGCTGGCCATACCCGACCCGATCGGTGAGGCGGCGCTGTCTTCGGAGGTCGGCTCGAGCGAGACGACCCGTCCGTTGTGGCTGAGGGCCGTATAGTTGCCCCAATGCGTCGCGGTAGCGGTGCGCTTGGTTGCTGCTACCACGATCGGCGCATCCCCTGCTGAGCGCCGCTGCAACTGAATGCCCGCATGAGACTTCCCGCGCGCAATCTAGCCGCGTGAACGTGGCTTCGAGCGTCTTTCCATGGTGGCTTGGTGTTCGCACCGCCGCTGTAAATATCCAATGGATGTCGTACCGACCACGCAAACCTTCCTGGGCGGCAATAGGCGAAGCCACTTCCAGTGTGGCGGATACAGGAAAGATGTCTGGACACGCTCAGTGCACCGTCCATCCCCCGTCAACAACGATTGTCTGTCCGGTCATGTAGCTAAGGCTGTTGGACGCCAGAACTGCTACCGCATCGGCGATCTCATCAGGCTGAGCGACACGACCCATCGGGATCTCGGCTTCAATGGCAGACCGCAGAGCTGGCTGGTTCAGTCGCCACCGTGTCATGGGTGTTTCCACCATTCCGGGACAGACCGCGTTCGCGCGGATGCCGTATTGGGCGTAGTCGAGTGCAATCGACTTGGTGAACTGGATCGCTGCGCCCTTCGATGTCGTGTAGGCGCACCGGCGCGGAAACGCGACCATGCCTGCTGCGGAAGCGATGGTGATCACGTGACCGTCTCGGCGCTGAAGCATGTGGGGCAGGACCGCTCGCGTACACAAGAAAGGGCCTCGAACGTTGACCGCGAGCACTCGTTCCCACTCGTCGACGGGAGTGGTATGGCAATCGGTGGCCTCGGCGGAGCCACTGATTCCGGCGTTGTTGATCAGCACGTCCACTCTGCCGAACCGCTCCGACACTGCGCGTATCGCGTGCTCAACACTGGTTGGATCTGTGACGTCGGCATAGACGGTCAATGGTTCCGCCGCTGACCCACCCGGGGGCATACCGGGCGGTACACTGAGATCTAAAGCCGCAACGCGCATTCCATCGTCAAGTAGTCGTGACGTGATGGCTTCGCCGATTCCAGACAGTGCACCGGTGACTACGGCGACACGGCGCTCATGCATGGCGTGTTCCGCCTGCGGCGATTGGATACTAGGGTGTCGAACGTCCATTGCTCGTCCGTCCTTTCGTGGTCCGGCGCGTCGACGCATGCCCTCGGAGCACTATTCGATGCACCGAGTGCACACACTTCCCAAACCCAATACGTAGGTGCGGAAATGATCACCGTGCGCGCATCCGCCCGCATCGCCGGCCGGGATGTCCCGGCCCGTGTTGGTTATGAAGACGGCTAGGGAGGCGCCTCCATCGTTGGACTGTCGAACGTCCATTGGTCGTCCGTCCTTTCGTGGTCCGGCGCGTCGACGCATGCCCTCGCAGCGCTATTCGACGCACCGAATGCACACGCTTCCCAAACCCAATACGTCAGTGCGGAAGTGATCGCCGGGCTGCGCGGCGACGGAACTGTGCATACTGCCCGTCAGCACGATATGACCGCGCCGCAGCGCGCTCTCAGCCGCATTGCGCATGCGTGCGACCGCAACGATCCCGGCGCACGGGGACTGTCGCATCGATGCGCCTTCGCCAGCAGCGACCACCCGCCCGTTTCGGTTGAGCGTCGCTAGACTGTCGCGCAGCACGTTCCTGCGAATCGACGGTGCGCCAACGGCGATGGCGATGGATCCGGACTCAGATTCGCTCCGACCGCCGACTAGACGCAGAACTGGAAACGCGGCGGCGATGTAATCGGCAGGCACTGATGCCTTCTCACGGTCAACGACGGCGGCGCCAACGAGAAAGCCGATGTGAGTTTCCACCCGAGGTGCGGTCAGCGCGCCCACGCTGACCGCCGCGCAGTCCTCGACAAACACCTCGCGAGTCACCGGCTCTACATAGTCACCGATTCTGGTTGTGCCAGTAGATATCCGAGTCGACAGCACGTAGCCACCTGGTTGCAATGCGCCAGCGCCGATCGAGACAGGGCCGGGATCTTTGAAAAATACATCTTCCGCGTCGTTCTCGGGGAAGGCCGAACGTAGTTCCCTAAGCATAGGCATGGCCTACCCGCCTCCTCGGCGTCGCGAATACATTCCGGGAGATTTATCTATCCGGAGGGGACAAAGCGGTCGAAGAAGATATGTCGTTCTTTGCACCCGCTGCTTGTCAGGACATCAAGTGCCGCATCGATCATCGCGGGAGGACCGCAAAGGTACGACTCGTGGCCCTTCGTGCTGGGAAAATGGCGATTAAGCACCTCGGTAATCAGCCCTGTCTCACCGTCCCACGGCGTCCGATCAGCATCGCTAAGCGCCGGAATGAAAGTGAACCAATCATGTTTACGCTCCAGTTCACGAAGTTCGTCAACCATCGGCAGATCGGCGACAGTGCGGGCACCGTAGAGGAAGGTGGCCGGGCGCTCGTTGTCCGACTCGATGAGATCACTTAGCATCGACAATACGGGGGCGATCCCCGATCCGCCGGCGACAAAGATGATTGGCCGGTATGACAACCGAATTGCGAACTGGCCGAACGGCCCCCGCAAGTTCATCGTGGTGCCCACGGCAATTTCCTTGCCGACCAGCGACGTGAAACGGCCATTGGGAATGACACGGACCACCAGATGTACGCGCGAATCGAGACTGGACGGGTTCGCCATCGAGAACGACCGCCACTCGTCGTTCGAGCCCGGCACCTGAATCTCGATGTACTGGCCGGGAACAAAGGAGATGCTCGAGGGCTCGTCCAGGATGATCTCGATGCCTTTGATATCACGCGTGTAGTCGACGATCCGGTCGACCGTGCCGGTGAACTCCACAACGTCCTGACCGGCGTTGTATTCCTCGTCGGTCAGGTCATCCATCGTCCCGCCGATGTCGACGACGAGGTCACCCTCGGGGTACGTCGAGCAGAGCAGCACGACGCCGGAGTCGCGGTCCGCGTCGCTCAGCGAGAACGATGTTCCGTCGCTCTGACTGAAATCGCCTTCCACCACTTCGGCACGGCAAGTACTGCATCCGCCGTGCTTGCAGCCGTACTTGACGAATCGACCGTTCCGGAGGATCGCCGACAGCACCGTCTCTCCCGGCTCGACAGGGAATGTCTCACCGAACGGCTGCACCGTCACTGTGTCACCCATGGTGTAGTGCTCTCCAGTTATTCCAGTTGTTTGCGGGTTTCGATCGAGGTTGATGGGCCCGTGGTGCTAGCAGGTGGGAAGAGGGTTGCCACGGGCCCATCAGGTTTACTTCAGCGGGTCCTTCACCTCGTACTGCAGCCGGCGGATGTCGTCGATCGTCCACATCCGCTCGGCGTTCAGGTGCGGCTGGCCGATTAGCGTCTTCCCATCGGGGCGGACGTAGCCAAGTGCCAGGATGACATCGGCCAGGTCCATACCGTCGAATCGTTCCCACCAGTTGGCACAGCCCGAGTAGATCGTCGGGTTGAGGTTGAAGATCCACTCGCAACCCTCGCTGCACACGGCGAACTTCTTGCCTTCCCCGTACACGATGCGCGTCTCAGGTGCATGGATACTCGGCACCACGCACGGAACGTGGCACACCTGGCAGAACGCAGGCAGGGCGGGCAGCTCCTGCAGCAGAATCCGGGCCGAAGACGGATCGCTCATGTCGCGGAACGCATCCCACAGACCGCCGTACGACTTCGTCCACCCCGGGTAGTGGTTCTCGAACCACTCGTAGTCGGCCGGCCCCATCGGATCGGTCCGCCAGAAGTTCAGCGGCCACATCGCCGCGAGAGCAATCGCCACGGAATGATGCATATCGTTGACGAAGCGTGCAACCTCGCCGAGACGCGCCGGCGGCTTGAGTCCGAACGGACTCAGCCGGCTCATGTACGAGCCGACGAAGTCGTCGACGACCCACTCTTCCCAGACATCCTTGTACGCCCACGGCCGCTCCACAGCAAAATACTCGGAGAGCACACCGACCAGGGTGTCCATCGACTGATGCTGATGCCAGAAGTGACGATCCAGAGACTCCTGCAGGAACGGCAAGTTGTCGTGTTCCTGAATGACGCTCATAAGGGTGCCGTAGCCGTTGGCCATGTGGCGTGACTCGTCGGACTGGATCGACAGGAATGCCGTCGGCATCGCGTGCTCACCGTTGACCGCAGCGACCTGGGGCAGCGCGACCACCAAGGGATTGGTGTAAGCCGTCTCCAGCACAATGTTCAGACACATCGAGACCTCCACCGGGTCGCCGGTATTGAAGGACTGAAACGATGCCCGCGCCAGGGTGCCAATGGGATGGTTACCCAGGCCAATCTGTCCGATGTCGAAGCCTGCTGGATCGTGGTAGTTCTTTAAGTAGTACTTGCGCAGCGCGACTTCGATCTGGGTGTGGCGGACCTCATCGAGCATCTGGCCGGCGTAACCCTGCCTGAGCTCCTGGTTCTTCATGGACGCAATCAGGAAGCCGGATCCGCAGACCGCCTGATATTCGGCGTCGGTAAAGCTGGGGATGCCAAACTTCATACCTTCGATGAAGCGCGGCTCAGCAGATGTTGCGTTGCGGTATCGGACATTGCTGTCCAAGCCGCCATAGACGCGGTTGTCCTTTTCGGATTCCATCGCGGCGTAACCCCGCAACATCGACCGGAACGGATCCTTGCCTTTGGGCGGAATGATGTAGCGGGTGGGAAATTTCGGGTCAGGACGCGCGTAGTCAAAGCCCCAGTCATACCTCTTGGACTTTTCGTGGACTACTTCGAGTTTGGGACTAGCCATGTTGGTGACTCCGTTTCGCAGATTGGAGGTGGATGTAGTCAGGAGTATCAGTCGCGGAATCGTTCCGGCAGGATCTCCGAATGGATCTCGATCTCGTGATCCTTAACGACAATCCGGCCGTAGTACGAGGTCATGTTCACGAGGAAGTCATGGACGGTGTAGGGCTTGCCAAGTCGATCGCTGAGTTCGTTCATGTCGAAGCTCAGCATGCCGTCACGCTCGATCTTGTAGAAGACGTCGTGGTCGGTGATCTTGGCCTCCGGCATCAGCTCAGCGACCATGTCTACAGCAACGTTGGTCTCTTCGCTTCCGATCAATGAAATCCCAACGGTGTCACGAACTTTAGTGCGGTCCCGTGGGGGTGTGGGGGCTGACACAGTGGCTTACCTGACTTTCGGTCTAGTTGACGAGTAGGGGTTCGAGGTTAATTTCGGCAAGGTACCGACTTTGTTTGGCGCGAATCTCATCCATCGCATCCTCGTAGGTGGTTGGCTGCACCGGGGCCTGCGAGAAGACCGGGGCGAACGCATCGCAGGCCTTCACGGAGTAGGCGTTCCACTTCGCAATCCACGAGCTGATGATGGATCTGTTGTGGTCGCCGTGCTCGGGATCCTCGACGAGATGGCGTATCAATTCCTTCGTCCACGCACGCGTTCTCACGGTGTCCGCCTCAGAAGAGGCGATGACCGATGGCGTCACCAAATCGCCATTGGCGCCAGCGAATCGGGAGAAGTACTCGATTTTTGCCAGTTCGCCGAACAACTGGTCGAAGCAGAGATTCAACGCGACGATGACTTCCATCCAGTCGTCGAGAGCGATGACATTCTCGATGGCTTCGCGGGCTCCCTGCCATACTGGATCTTCCTTCCAGACCTGAAGGGAGTCGGAATCGTCGAAGTCGGGATGCGCCTCCGCCAGTTCAAACGAGTAATAGACGACATCCTGCAGGTGGCGCAGTTTGTCGGCAGCCTCGAAAACCATCGAGAAGGTAATGGTGTCGGACAGCGCCTCTCGCTCGGCGTAGCACAACGCGAGGAACATGCCGTACTCGACGAACGGGTAGGTCATGTAGTGCTTGGAAAGGCCTTCGTTCACCCACTGCGGCTTGGCGAAGTCGAACAGTCCCGCCGCATCAGCGCCGATAAACGTGTTCTGCAAAGCCTTTTCGGCTTCGTGAACGCCGGCGATATAGGACCGGTTCATCGTCTGATTCGGGTCGCGATATTCATACCAGTCGGATGACCGCAGTACGGTCGAATCTGCGGTGTAAGGATCGCGACCGTCGTCAAAACGGAGCGGCCAACCCTGGAACGCGAATTGCGCGGGGGTGGACTGCTGGCCGACGGTGAGATCCTCATACTCGGTGGGGCGTTTTCCCTTTGGCTGCACCCACGTAAAGGTCCGGTTTCCGGAAAGGACCTCACGCTGCGGTGCCACGTGGTTACCAGCCATCTAGACGACTCCTTCTTGTTTTGTGACGCGGGCGCTAGCTCGGTCGTTGACTTTTGCTGTAGATCTCCGATTGGTTCTCAAATCTGGTGAAGGCGCTGGAGAACCAACGTTGAAGTTCTGGACTCGATGTTCGCGGATCGCCGCCTGGTTCACATCGTCCTGCGACGACGTTTTCCGGCCAGCCACTAGTCTTGTCAGGTCAGGTCACGCCCGGCCGCGTCTGACGATCCACTAGAGCTGGCCTGGTCCGAGCTGTCTTCGAAACACCTGAGCTCGATTCTGGCCCGTGCTTGACGCGGCGCAGACCGGCGAGCGACGTCACAGATTCTTGTCGCGGGTTTCAGCCCAACGTTCGCACCAGCGCTGACCCCAGTCCACCGCAAAGCCGGCGAGGATGGCCGCGGAGATGCCTATTGCCCATGTCATGACTTGAACCCCCTTTCGCGATCTGCCAGTGCCGCAACTAGTTACGGCTGGTTGAGTTCGGCACGAACGATTGCCGCGCCGTCGGCGAGAGCGTGCAGTTTGCTCGCTGCGATCATGCGGTTGAGGTTGATCAATCCGCAGTCCGTGGACAGCGCAAGCTGCTCAGCCGGGACGAATTCCAGCACCGACCTGATCCGGTCGGCTACCTCGTCTGCCGTTTCGGTGATCGTCGACTTGACGTCGATGACGCCAGCGACGAACGGTCGGTTCCAGTTGTTGTCGACGAGTGGTTTGAGATCATCGGGACCAGTCCGGCCCACCTCGTAGTTCAACGCGGTGATGTTGGTGTCGAGCACCTTCGGGAAGATTGCCGCCGCACGCTCAGTCCCGGCCGAGTGACTGGTCCTCTTATCCAGGACCCAGGCACCGAATTCCTTTTCGTTCTCCTCCGGCAGGTAGCCCGGCGTGCCCGAGTAATTTCCCCAGCAGGTATGAACCCAGAAGTCACAGCTGATGCCCTCCATCGCGTAGTTGATCGCATCAACCTCCCAGTCCCCGATGCCATACGGCCACACGAACTCGTCGAGTTGGATGATGTCGCAGCCGTTCTGCTCGATCTCTTTGAAATCCTCTTTGAACGCCTTCGCGATGGCCATGCCCAGTTCGCGTTCTTCGGAGTAAAAATTGTTCGTCGCCGCTGCGGCCAGCACCTGAATACCCACGTAGGACACCTTGACTGGCTTCTTCGTTGCCTTGCGGGTGGCTCGAAGCGTCGCGAGATGAAAGGGATGCTCGCGATGTACTTCGGATTCCACGATCGGCGAATACAGGGTGGAATAGATCGGCAGTCCGATATTTGTTCCCGACGGTCTGAATCCGCTCATACGCTCGTAGTAGTGATAGATGATCGACGCATACGGTGAATCTCCGCCATACACCTTGCCGTCGGAAATGACGTCGAGTCCAGCCGCTTCTTGGTCGTGGACGATAGCCAGAACCGCATCTTCAAACGCTTCCCTGCTAATCGCGTCGTAGACAAATTCCCCCTTGGGGAATTGAGCGAATCCGTGTCCGTCGTACCATCGCGGGTTCGGATAATTGCCAACCATTGTCGTGGGCAGCAGTACGTCGGTCGACCCAACTTTCATTGCATTCGCTCCTTATTGGCGGTCAAATAGTCCAGCTGCCAGGCTAAGACGACCGCGCTCACATCGCGTCGTCCCCGCAAGCCCAAGTGAAGGGGCAGACGTGTCCTACGGGGACGTCGATTTCCAGTCGACTGCGACCGCGTCCGTGCCGGTCACGATGACTGGATTCAGCGTCAGCGTCGAAATATCGGGGTACTCGGCGCACAGCTGCCCCACCTGCACGACAACGCTCGCTAAGCGGTCCAGGTTTATCGGGAATGTTCCACGGGCGCCCGACAGGATTGGGTAGCCTGCCAATCCGGAGATGAGAGCGATCGCGTCGTCGTGTCGAATTGGTGCCAGCGCGAAGGCTATGTCGTTGAGGATTTCTACCCATATCCCGCCAAGGCCCACCATCACCACGGGACCCAACGAGGAGTCCCGCACCGCACCCACCATGATTTCCACGCCGGTGAGCTGGGGCTGCACAAGGAGTCCGCCGTCGCTGCCCGCGCGGGTGATCAGATCCGCGGCGTGTGCTATCAGCTCTTGCTGGGACTTGATATTCAGACGTACGCCGTCCAACTCTGTGCGGTGTTCGGCAGCGGCGATCTTAATCACCGCAGGGAACTGGACATCGGCCTGTTCGACTTCGTGAAGGGATCGGCACAGCCTGCTCGGGGTGATGGATATACCGAAACGAGTGAGCAATTGTGCAAGCTCGTTCCGATCGATCGAAAGTCGCGGATGCGGCGGATCCGGAAGCGGCTGCAGGGGCGTTATTCCCCGCGCGCGCGCCTGGGTGTAGCGGTAGACATGTCCGAGGGCTCGTGCGGTGCGAGTAGGTCCGTCAAAACATGGAATGCCGGCGTCCTGCAAGGGATGTAACGTCGCGCGAACCGCCCGGCCGGCGATTGTGCACACGTAGATCGGGACAGTCGGTCGTTTCGACATTCCACAACGGCTAGCGATGGCCTGAACCGTCTCTTCATCCCCAGCGGCTCTATGCGTGAGCAGAACCACCACGGCATCGAGCTCTCCTGACTCAGCAAGGATTTCGACGATCTCTGGGTAGAGCTGCGAATATTGTGACCATACGGGCGTGATGTCTACCGGATTCCGCGCGCTGGCAAATCCGGGGAGCTGCGCGGCAATTCGGTCGCGCAGCGGATCCGACAGGACCGGCACCGACAATCCCTGTTGGGCGAGTGCATCGACCATCTCTACGGCGGCACCACCTGAATTGGACACCACGCCGATACGTGGTCCTGCGAGTGGCCGCTGCATGTCGAATACCTGCGCAGCATCAAAGAGTTCCTCCCCCGAACTCACCTGGACGGCGCCCGCCTGCGCCAACGCATCGCGCAGCATCGAACTCGGCGCCGCCACGGCGCCAGTATGGCTAGCAGCTGAGCGTGCACCGGCATCGGTCTGGCCGGCCTTATACACCACCACAGGTTTACGAGGTGTGGTCAACCGAACTTGTTCGATGAACGCCCGCGCGTCGGGCAGGCTCTCGACTGCAAAGCACAACGTCGTGCTCGCAGGGTCCGTCCGAAGTTCGGCCATGAGTTCGGCGGCCGACACATCAGAGGCATTGCCGAGCGCGATGACTTTACTAAACCGAACCCGATCGTCATGGGAATACGCCCGTGCTGCCATCGCGTAGGTTCCTGCCTGACTTACCAACGCAATCCCTCCGCCGGCCAGCGGCAGGCCGGCTGCGATCGATGCGTTCAGAAGAGCGTTACAGTCCTGCACACCAAAGCAGTTCGGGCCGATCACCCGCGCGGGGCGGGCGGCTGCAATCACCTCCGCTTGCAGATCCCTTCCCGCAGCGCCGGTCTCGGCGAAGCCCGCGGACAACACCACGATCACCTTCGCTTTGCACGCCAGCTGATCGACTATCGATGGGATGACTCGGCTTGGTACCGCGAGGACCGCTAAATCAACGTCGCGACAGTCCTCGCCGAGCACGTCACCGCTGCTCTTGCAAATGAGTTCGCCGGGGAATACTCCAAGGTTCTCCGTGAGTAGTCGGCCGAGCGTCCCCGGCCGCCGTGATGCGCCTACTAACAGTACGCGCCGCGGCGTGAACAGCGCCGTCAGCAGCCGCATGGCGCGTGTTCAGTCCGGCGGAAGCGCCGGTCGAGTTCACGCTGATCGAATTCCAGGCGCCGACATGCCAGCGGATCGATGGCGCGGATCTCGGCAAGCTCGGCGACACTGGGGGGGCTCAACAGACCGGGCGAGAGGTCGACGACGAGGTTGAACCCCGTGGCGGCACGAACCTCGTCGAGGGTGACATCGGGCCACACCGCACGTAGGCGCGCGTGATTATCGGCCGAGAAGTCGAACACCCCGAGTTCAGTGATGAGCCACTGTGGACCGCCCCCGGTGTAGCCGAGCTCTTTGCGCGACCCCAGCGGGGTCACGTGGCCAATATCGGTGATGAAGTCCACCTTGTCGACCAACGTGCGACCACTTCGGTGCCGTGTTGTCCACAACGTGAGTTCCCCGATGGTGGCCGATATGTTACATCCGCCGCCGCCTCCACCCAGTTTGACTTTGGGCCGCAGCGGATCTGGGCCGATGGCGGTCACGTTGGTGTTGCCGTATCCGTCGATCTGCCCGCCGGAGACGAACATGCGGTCGATATCGCCGCGCAGCGCGGCGTCGAAGAATTCTTCGAATCGCATCCGGTATGCGGCGTCGCGATGCAGGGCAAGGTCATTGCCCGTTGGTGGGATAAACACGGGGTCGGGATTGACCGCATATGTGGCGCCCTCGATCAGGATCATGTCGCGCGCATGGGTGCGACGCGCGACATGCATTGCGACCTGCGCGCACGGGCTGGCGAAACCGTGAAAGACGGCTTCCTTGTCGCGGATGGTCCGCGCCAGTGCAACCACGAACCACTCGTCGAAGCTCCATTCGTCACCGCTCATTGAAACAACTCCTGCCACTGCTGTGTCGAACCACTCCAACCCGTCAGACGTTGCGCATCGATTTCCTGGCGGTAGGACTCCTCCCCGCGGTAGACGTAACGCTCCAGATAGGCTGAGACGGCTTCGGGTCCTTGCTTGGCCGCGTCGAGATACGTCCTCAGATGCACTCGGTCGTAGGCGTATTGGGGATAGCACGACGATGGATGGGCTCCGAAGGGCACCTCGGCCACCGCGGTCACCAAGTGACCGGGAATGACAATGCCGGCCGCGGCCACCGTTTCGGGGCTCTCGACGCTCTCGACTGTTGCCACCACTCGAGTCGACGCGGAGGCAAACCGCTCGTCGAGAACAAACGGTTGGTCGATGTGCAGGTTGCCGTATCTGTCACCGAGCGGTGCGTGGATGCACGCCACGTCGGGAACCAGGGGCGGTACCGCCGTGAGCTTCTCACCGGTGAAGGGGCATTCGATTTGGCCGTACTCCGGGTGCAGGTTGGCGATTCCGGTTCCTTTGACACCGCGCACCGGCAGGAAGGGTACCCCCATCTCGGCCGCGCGCAGCTGCGTGAGGATTGTCGCGCAGCAACTCTCCCGTACCTCGATCGTGCCCGAGGTGGCAGCAAGGCGAAACGCCGGAGCCAAACCCAGGTCTTGTTCAAAGCCGACGTAGCTTTCTTCGCAGACCGCAACACTTCCCGCTGCCACCAGCATGTCGACGTCAATGCTGTGGGCGGATCCGACCAGATGCAGATCGCGGCGGTCGAGCCGAATCATCTCGCGCACCAATGCCATTGGCAGTCGGCCGCACAGACCACCGCCCAGGGCAACGATGTTGCCACTCTGGATCAGCTGCGCCGCCTCGGACAACGATTTGCGTTTGTCCACGTACGGGGAGAACCTGCTCATCGAATACCCGCGCATCCTGTCGCTCGACTGAACCGACGTGGTGATCGCGAAGAATTATTCGCTGGCCACATCGGGGATCACAACGCCCCAAGGTAATCGCCTGCCAATCGGTGGGATATAGCCTGCGGGGCTAGACAGACGGGTCAACCTCGGCCGGAGGGGACATATGACCCTCTCCTGCTGCCAGTTCCTCCAGCGTCCCCCACGCGCGGGCTGCCAGTTCGAGATTGAATCGAGCTTCGGGGTCGTTGATGTCGATCCCGAGCAGATCCCGGATGCGGGAGAGTCGGTACTTCAGTGTGCTGCGGTGGATGTACAGTGCCGCCGTCGTCGTGTCATAGTGGCCACCGCACTGCAAATAGCCCGCCAACGTGGCTACCAGTTGCGAACCCTTCGCTGCGTCGTAGTCGAGTAGGGGGCCAAGCCATTGGCGCACGAAGCTCTCAACGGATTCCTGATTCTCCACTTCGGCAAGGATGCGGTACACGCCAAGTTCGTCGTAGAAGGTGACGGCGGCGGCGGTGACTGCACCGCTTCTCCTTTGCATCTTCAGTGCGAGTTGAGCCTCGTGGTAGGACCGCGGAAAGTCCTGCGGGCGGTCGCACCACCCTCCGACGCCGATGCGACAATTGTCGTCGCCGATGTAGGCGCCGAATGCTGACAGGAACTTCTCTCGATTCACGTCGGCGTCGGAGAGAATGACCACCGTGCTGGCGCGGGCGACAATCAGTGAACCGAGCTGAGCATTGCGCGCTGCGCGGCGGACACCATGGAAGAACTTGTCCATGTCAGCAGCGCGTCCCTCTGGCTCAACGATCAGAACACGATGACATCGGCCAAGATCGTGGCCTAGCGCTTCGGCGCGCGCCAGCGCGCTCTCGTCTGCGGTTCCTAGCAGCAGCTCTTCGACGAGGTCGCGACGCAGACGCAGCTCGGCCTCCGCGAGGCTGCGTAGTCGTGCCAACTCCATTGCCAGCACAGTGGTTCCGTGCTCGAGAGCAACCTTGGCCTGATCTCCGGCAGCTGTTTCTGGGTCAATCAGGGACAGGACGCCCATGATGTCCACGCGCGGGTTGGCCACCGCGGACAGCCGACCGGCCTGACGAATCGGTTCTCCGGCCTGGACGCAGCGTTGCAGCATGGCCTCTCGCGTCGCAGGGTCGTCTTTTGGATAGGGGTCCGGGCAGTTCGGGCCAGCCCACGCTCGCAGGTTCCCGAAGCGGTCCTCGATGGCCACGGGCAACCCGGTCAGCTCGTGCAGCGCGGTGGCGATGCCTTCTTCGCCTTGGCCTTTCGTTGCTATCTCGGTGAAGCGAGCGTGGACGTTGGCGGCGTATTCCAGGGCCGTCACACTCTCGGCCAGAGCCACATTGCTGCGCCGCAGGGCCTCAGTGCTGGCCTGTTCTTTACGATGAAGGCGGGCATTGGCGAGCGCAACGCCGGTTTGCTGTGCCAGAACACGGATAAGGAACTGTTCCCCGGTGGACGGCTCCGTCTCCGCAGCGACAACGAAGTATCCAATATGCGCGTCGAGGCCACGTAGCGGCAACGCCACACACCATGGGTAGCCTGAGAAGTTGAGCACGCCACCCGACGGGCCCAGGGCCTTGATCTGGGGCTCGAGCTCGATGCGCTCCAACGAGACATCGTGGGGGTCAAGCGGATTCTGCCAGCCACGGTCGTTCAGATGAATTCCGACAAATGGACATCGGTAGAACGAGGGAACAGATGTGATGCTGAGTTGGATGATTTTGTTTTCGTCGCCGCTCTGGGTCATGAGCAGCGAAAGCATCAGCAATCCCTGGAGATTGGAGATCTGCTCGCGCAGCTCGATATAGCTCTCCGTTAAGCCATCCTCTTGCGCTACGGCCATGCGCCACGACCTAGCGAGAAGCAAGATACTCGGCGTGGTCGAGATAGTACGGATTCTCCAGCACGATCCCGCCCAAGATCACCTTTGGGTGTGTCTTGAGAACTTCGACCAACATTTCACCGCTGAATCGGCCGAGCTCATAGAGGCAGACAATAACGGCCGGATACTCCTTGAGGAAGTCATTGAGCTCCGACTCGTAGGTCACCAGATCCTCCACACCAGGCATGGCCTCCAGGGCCCATGTCATCTCGCCGGCGCCCCGGGCGAAGGTGTATCCGTCCTCAATCGCCTGACGTATCGCTGAATCCCAGTACTTCAACATCCGATCCGAGGAGAAACTGCCACCTTTGAGGTACGTCTCGCTACTACGGTCGACGGCCAGTTGATTACTGTGGTGTGAGTAACATCGAATCGAGTCCAGATCGCCGTCGGGCTCGGTGGCGTCCGAGACGATGCAGATGCACTTGTCGCCGGCATCCAAGCCTTCCTGCAGGTAGGGAATCAAGATTTCGTTGCGCTCCGCCGCACCTGGGTAGAACGCGCAGACGTGATCCCCGGGCGCCAGGGAAACCCCCATGACGCCAACAGTCGCCGCATCGGTGGTCCTCATATGCCGCATCCCCTGTTCATATTGCCGTCATACGACGGCCATTGTTGAGACGCTAGTCACAAATCGGAAGCCGGTGTTAGTCTTCGCAGGACAGAATCGCACGCTGCACCGTGTCCCGACAGGACTAATAGAATTCGCGCGATAGCTGTCGGTACCTCTTAGCTGGGGCTGAGCGGGCGCTGCGGTGGCGACGATGATCAGTCGGACGCCTGTCGCCGAGCTGGAAACCGACACGCCTCCCGTGCCGCCGACCCGTGGCAGAGGACCTGCCTCCACCGGCTATGTGTCACCCATGGAATTGTTCGTCGACGGCATCGGCGAATTCGACCTTGCCCGGGATCGCCTTTGCCTCGGTGAATGCGTCCGCGAGCTCCTGCTCGGAGGCGATCACCGCCTCGGTGAGCGGGATCGGCCTCTTGATCGAGCGGGTCAACGTCACCTTCGACGCCGCGGCGCTGATCTGGGTGAGCTCGGCATACTCCGTCGACCACGCGTCGATATTCTTCGCGGACCAGGCCGTGGCTTCGGCGTAGCGCCGTAGGAAGTCCTTGATCGCAGCGACCTTGCCACGGTCGTCGAGCGTATCGGCCGAGGCGACCCAGAAGTTGAACGCGTTGGACGCCTGCTCAGCAGTGGCGATCAGCTTGGCGCCCTCCTCCTGCTCGGCGAGCGCCGTATAGGGGTCCCACACCGCCCAGGCCTGCACGTCGCCGCGTGTGAGCGCGGTGTAGCCGTCGCCGGGTTGCAGGTAGACCGGCGCGATGTCGCTCACCGTCAGTCCGGCCCGCTTCAGGTTCAGCAAGAGGTTCGCGTTGGCCGAAGTGCCCTTGGCGACCGCAACCCGCTTGTCCTTCAGGTCCGCGACGGAGGCGATGGTGGAATCCTTGCCCACAAGGATCGCGTCGCCCTTCGCCGTCGCCGACAGCGCGCCGACGATCTTGATGTTCGCCTTGGCAGCCAGACCGAAGATGGGCGGCGTATTGCCCACCTGGCCGAGGTCGATCCCGCCGGCACTAGCGGCCTCGACGAGCGGTGGTCCCGACGTGAAGTTGGAGAACTCGATCTTGTAGGGCACGTTGTCGAGCTGACCGGCGGCGCGCAGCAACGGCTCGAGGGCGACCCCCTTCTGATCACCGACCGTCAACGTCACCGACCCGAGATCGACCGGCTTGTCGCCCTTCGGCGAGTCGTCGCTGCCGCACGCAGAGAGCGCGAGTGAGGCAGCAGCCACCAGTGCGATCGCGGCGGTGCGAGTACGTTTCACGGTTCTTCTCCTGTGGTGCTATTGCTCGACACCGAGCAGTTCGAGCAGATGCGCCGCGTACGAGGCGCTTTCGGGTGCGGCGTGCCGTCGCGGACGGTCGAGCGGCACCGGGATCTCGTGCGCGATGAAGCCCTTGTCGAGGACGAGGACGCGATCGGCGAGCGTCACAGCTTCGGCGACATCGTGGGTGACGAGCAGCACGCCAAAGCGGCTCATCCCAATCGGGGGTGTAGGAGTTGGGGTCTGAAGCCGCCGGTCTCGAGCAGGCTTCGGGCGATGTAGTTGGTCAGGTTGCGGAACCCGAGTGCGGAGCCGCGCAGGTGTTCGAGCCGTCCGTTGAGCGCCTCGGTCGGCCCGTTGCTGGTGCCAGGTCGTTCGAAGTAGGCGAGCACGTCGGCGGCTCGCTTCTTCAGGGTCCGGCCCAGGGTGGTGAGCTCGGTGAGCACCTTGGGGACGCCGGCGCTGAGGTCGGTGATCAGCTTCTCCATGAGCTCGCGGCCACGTTGCCGGTCCTCGTGGCGATAGGCGGCGATCATGCGCTGGTAGACACCCCAGGTCGCCTCGACCTCGACGTGAGCGTCATCAACGAACAGCGCGCGTAGCCTGTCGCTCTGCTTGTCGGTGAGCAGGTCCGCGCCGGTGTGCAGCGTGCGCCGCGACTTGTAGAGCGGGTCGTCCCTGAACCCACGGTGCCCGTGGATCGCGAGTTGGACCCGGCGCCGACACCTGTCGAGGGCGTCACCGGCCAGGCGCACGACGTGGAAGGGATCCATCACCGTGACCGCGTCCGGGATCTCCTCCGCAGCGGCGGTCTTGAACCCGGTGAAGCCGTCCATCGCGACCACCTCGACCGCGTCACGGAAGGCGTCGTCGCGGTCGGCGAGCCAGGTCTTGAACGCCGCCTTCGACCGGCCCTCGACCATGTCCAGCAGCCTTGCTGGGCCGGAGCCATCGCGGACCGGGGTGAGGTCGATGATCACGGTGACGTACTTGTCGCCACGCCTGGTGTGGCGCCAGACGTGCTCATCGACGCCAATGACCTTCACGCCCTCGAACCGCGTGGGGTCGTTGATCAGCAGCCGCTTGCCTTCGGCCAGGACCGCGTTGTTGGCGGTGTCCCACGCGACCCCGAGTCCCTCGGCGACACGGGCGACGGTGAGGTGTGCGACCACGATCCCTTCCAGCGCCCACCGCAACCCGGTGCGCGAGAGCTTCGCGCGTGGCTCCGCCGCGGCGCTGGTGTCTTGGCGCCACACGTGTCCGCAGTCGGCACAGCGGTAGCGGCGCACTACAACTTCCAGCACGGTCGGTCGCCAGCCCAGTGGCTCGTGGGCCAACCGCCGGATCACGGTGTCACGAGCAGCGCCTTCGCTGCCGCACCGTCGGCACCACTGATCTGGTTCCACCACGCGGCACGCGAGGACCGCACGATCCGGTTCAAGTCGTTGCCCGGTCACGCTCAGACCGAGGCCGTCGAATCGAGCGAAGGCGGTCAGGTCAGGGCGGCCGAAGCCGGCCGGCGGGGTAGCGTCGGACACGTCGAGGTCTTTCGGATGGATGGCGTAGGAACCTCCATCGTCGGGAGACCTCGACGTCTATCTGCGGACCGACGCGCCCGGCCGACCTACACCCTCACCTGGGAAGAGCCCTGAAACGTCTTCGACGACGACGGGACCGGCGAGGAGCAAGGCGCGGTGAGCTAAAGAATGGAGCTTGCTCGGCTTCGACGCCGCCGCGAGCTCCGGTGAAACTCCGGTAAAACGGTCGGTACTGGTCGGTCGTCGTCGGTCACCACCGGATGGCAGCGTCCCCCACGCTCGGCGTTTGCGCAGGTCAGCGGCTCGTTCACCCAGTGGGCGCATCAAGCGATAGACGCAGAGCCGACGTGATTAGGTCGTCGGTTCGATTCCGACAGGCGGCTCCGGCGAACAGCCCCTGACCTGCGCAAACGCAGGGCAGGGGCGGTTCGGTTCTGGTGGTCGCGCGATGCGCTGGCCTCACGGCTCTGCCCGACACCGACGTCGCTCTCCTCTGCGACGGACCCCTCGCCTGCTGAGCGCTCGCGGCCGGCATCCTGTCCGTGTGCCGATAGGCCTCGCTCCGCTCGGCAACGCAGCGTGGCGTTGTGTCGCGACCTGGACGTGCGAGGTGTCAACGGTGCGTCGGCGCAGCGATCGTTGTGTGCGCAGCGAGATGCTCCATGCCGCACGCGCGGCGCGCACGAACGCAACGCCCCGGAACGCCAACGACCCGTCATCGCTGCGACGCGCAACGCGTCTCCCGTCACGGCAACGGATCGCAACCACGACCCGCCCACGGCGCCTCGCGGGACGGAGGGCAAGTTGACACAGTTGCGCTGCCATGGAACCGCGCTGGCTCTCTCGATGACCACCGGTGAAACAGTGCCGCTCCAGGCTTGCGCCTGGTGTTGCCTGGCCTCCTCGTGATCGGCCCGTCGGGGATCGTCAACGTGGTGCGGGTGTCGAGGCGGTCGGGTCCGACGGCTCGGCGGGGCGCGATCGTCTCGTGCGTTGGCGGACTACGGGAGCTTGGACGCGAGGACGTCGGCCGCCAGGATCTCGGGTGCTGCGCCGAGGAGGTGCTGGTTGGCCATCAGGGCTGCGACGATGGCGCCGTTGGCGTGGGCGTCGCGAGCGGCCTCGTCGGGGAATGCATCGAAGATCCAGAAGGTGTCGGCGTGGGTCCTAGCCGCGAACCAGACAATCGTTCCTACTTCTTCGTTGGCTAGTGCGACAGCGCCGGCGAGCAGATCGGCGAGCGCGTCGTGCTGTCCATCGGCCGCGACGATCTTGGCGACGAAGGCATACGGAAGTGATGCGGGTGTGGACATGAGGGGTTCTCCTTGAAGTCGGGGTTCTTCGTGGGGCGAGTTCAGCGTATGACGAGCGAGGGCCGGTGGGGAGTGGCGTATACGACAGTATTGCTATTGTTCGCGCCATGCGTATCGGACTGATCGCGATCGACGGCTGCTTCGGTTCGGCGGTCGCGTCGGTCATCGACATCGTGCGGGTGGCCGACGGAGCCCGCGGCGATGTCGACCCGCGGATCGACCCGATCGAACTCGCCATCCTCGGACCGAAACGGCGAGTGACCACGACGGCATCGATGACCCTGTCGGTGGACCACCCGCTGTCGGAGTCCGGAGAGTTCGACGTGGTCGTCGTCCCTGCGCTTGGAACCCTCACGGCCGCCGCGACCCACGACGCCCTCCAGAGCCGAGATGCACGTTCGGTCATCGCCTCACTCGGGCGCCTCGACGACGCGACCACCCGGATCGCCGCGGCGTGCACCGGCGTGTTCGCCGTCGCCGAGACCGGACGGATGCATCATCGGCGGGCGACGACCAGCTGGTTCCTGGGGCCGGAGTTCCTGAAGCGCTATCCGACCGTCGCCCTCGATCTCGACACCATGGTCGTGGTCGACGGGAACCTCGTCACCGCCGGCGCCGCGTTCGCCCACATCGACCTCGCGCTCTCACTCGTGCGATCGATCAGCCCCGACCTGGCCCAACATGTCGCCAAGCTCCTCATCATCGACGAGCGTCCGTCGCAGGCGGCCTTCGTCGCCTACGAACATCTCCGGCACGAGGACCCGATCGTCGTCGAGTTCGAACGCTTCGTGCGCGCCCGCCTGGACGAACCGTTCAACGTCGCCTTCGTCGCGCAGTCGCTCGGCACCAGCCGGCGCACCCTCGAACGACGAGTCCGTGCGGCGCTCAACCTCACTCCGCTCGGCTTCGTCCAACGGCTTCGCATCGAACGAGCTCGGCACCTCTCAGCAACCACGGACCTCACCTCCGCCGAGATCGCGCTACGGGTCGGCTACGCGAACGCCGAGACTCTGCGCTCCCTCCTGCGCAGGGAGCGACGCCGTTCCTGACCTATCGCCATGCCTGTAGCCGGTGTCCTAGCGCTCGGTTGGAACCACCTCTCAGCACGTCGCGTCGACGCTCCTGCGTCGCCCCTGGACGACCCACTCGACACGCCCGCAGCACAGGCCATGTGACGTGCCCCGGCTTCCCGGACGGTCGGGGTTGGGTGGCTGTGATGTCGCTGCGTTCTCGTCGAGGGGGTCAGCAGACCCGATCAGGGTCGATTGGGATGAGCCGCGAAGGCGGTCAGGTCAGGGCGGCCGAAGCCGGCCGGCGGGGTAGCGTCGGACACGTCGAGGTCTTTCGGATGGATGGCGTAGGAACCTCCATCGTCGGGAGACCTCGACGTCTATCTGCGGACCGACGCGCCCGGCCGACCTACACCCTCATCTGGGAAGAGCCGCCAAAGCCGTGCTCGTCGAAGAGCCGAAGCAGCAGGTCCTGCATGGCGATCCGGGTCAGCGCGTCGAGCGCGCCGAACGGCTCGTCGAGTAAGAGCAGGGCTGGCTCGGCGATGAGTGCGCGCGCGAGTGCGGCGCGCTGCGCTTCGCCGCCGGAGAGCGTGAGCGGCCAGACGTCGGCACAACGTCCGAGGCCGACCTCGTCGAGTACCGCCCGCGCCCGGTGGGCGCCGTGACGGCGCTGCCGCGGATCGGGCAGACCGAGGGCGACGTTGCGTACGACGGAAAGCCAAGGGACGAGCCGGGACTCCTGGAACGCAAGGGCGAACCGGTCGTCGACCTCGACGGTGCCGCAGTGCTCGTCGGACAGCCCGGCCAGCACCCGCAGCAGCGTCGACTTGCCCGAACCGCTGCGCCCGACCAGCGCCACGATCTCCCCGTGGTGGATGTCAAGCTCGACGCCGTCGAGGACGATCCGATCACCGAACTGCTTGCCGAGCCCCGAGATTCGCGCGACCGTCCGGGTCGCCGCCGCGGTCACGACCGGTTCCAGCGCAGCGCGCGGCGTTCGAACGCGCGCACGATCGAGTCGGTGAGCAGGCCGAACGCGCCGTAGACGAGCAGGCCGAAGATCACGATGTCGGTGCGGAGAAACTCGCGCGCGTTGTTCACGATGAACCCCAGCCCGGCACTGGCATTGACCTGCTCGGCCACGATCAGCGACAGCCACGCGATGCCGAGGCTCTGGCGCAGGCCGACCAGGATCTGCGGTAGAGCGCCAGGAATCACGATGTCGCGCAGCCGTTCCCACCGCGTCAGCTGCAGCACCTCGGACAGCTCGAGCAGCTTGCCGTCGAGGTGCCTGATTCCGGCGTAGGTGTTCAGGTACAGCGGGAACGCGACGCCCAGCCCGATGAGGAACACCTTCGGTTGCTCGTCGATGCCGAACCAGATGATGAAGACTGGGATCAGGCCGAACAGGGGCAACGTCCGCAGCATCTGCATCGTCGGGTCGATGACGTACTCGCCGAGTCCGCTAGTCGCGGCGAGAACGCCGAGCACCATCGCGATCGCCGCGCCGAGCGTGAATCCGATCAGGACGCGCTGCCCGGACACCAGCAGCGCGTCGACGAGATCCCCGCTGCGGTACACCTCGAGGCCTGCCCGGTAGATCACCGACGGCGCGGGCAGCACCCGCTCGGACAGCAGTCCGGTGGAACTCGTGACCAGCCAGCCGATCAGCAGGGCGAGCGGGGCGAGCGCACGCAGGAACCCCGGCCGGCGGTAGAACCGCACGGACGGACCCAGCGACGTGACGGCGGCCGGCGAGGGTCGCGCGATCGCCTTTCCTCCGATGGCTACTGTCATGTCTCCCGACGGCCTCGTCGTGCTCGACTCGTTGCCATCACTGTGCGGTCATGCCCCCGTCCGCTGTGACAATGGAACCTGTCATGAACCCCGAGTCATCGCTGGACAGGAATAGTGCGACGGCGGCGATATCCTCGGTGGTGCCGAGGCGCCCGATTGGGTACTTGGCGATGGTCTTGGCCAGACCGGCCTCGAGGTCTCCGCCGCCGCGGGCGCGAAGCATCGGCTCCATCAGCGGGGTGAACACGGTGCCTGGGCAGATTGCGTTGACACGGATGCCCTTGGGGGCGCAGTCGATGGCCATCGACCGGGTCAGCGAGACGACGGCACCCTTGGCCGCGCAATAGGCGGCGAAGTTGGGCACTGCGACCAGCGCCGCAACAGAGCCCTGGTTGACGATCGAGCCACCACCCGTGGCTTCCATATGCGGAATAACGGCGCGCGACAATAGGTAGGTGCCCTTTGCGTTGACGTTGAAGCAGCGGTCCCAATCGCTCTCCTCCGCGACGTCGATACTGCCGGTGCTGTCGACGCCGGCGTTGTTGTACAGCACGTTGATGGCACCCAGTTGCGCTACGGCCTCCTCGACCGCAGCGTTGACCTCTGCGGCGACGGACACGTTGGCGATTACCGCGATGGCGGTTCCGCCTGTCGAGGCGACGATGTCGGCGGTCTCCTTCGCGGCGTCGGCACTCAAATCCAGAACCGCGACTTTTGCGCCCTCCGCAGCGAACTGTTGGGCGGCGGCACGTCCGATCCCCGAACCGGCTCCCGATATCAGGGCAATCTTTCCCTGCAAACGACCTGTCATGTCCTGACTCCTTAAATTGTGAACCTGAGGTGCTAAGTGAGCGTCCGGCTTGATCCGATGTCGCGCGGTCATGCCGGGCGCCTCAGACTGGCCGCCTGGGCGGCCAGCAGAATTGGCTCGTACACCGGCGCGTATGGCGGCGCGTACGACAAGTCGGCGCCCAGCAACGCGTCGATATCAAACCCTGCTTGCAGGGCGATCGCCGCGACGTCAATCCGCTTCGCTACGCCATCTCCGGCACCGACCATCTGTGCACCGAGCAGCCGGCCGTCGGGTCGATGAATCAGCCGAACGGTGACCGGGTCGGTCCCCGGGTAATACTTCGCCCGCGTTTTTCCGACTGCTTGCGTCGCTATCGCTGGGATGCCTTCGGCCTCGGCTTCGGCGAGGGTCAGCCCGGTGCGTGCGACGGCGAGATCGAAGACCTTGACCACGGCCGTACCGACGATGCCTGGGAAGGCCGCGTCGCCCCCGGCCGCGTTGGTGCCGGCCACCCGTCCGGTCTTGTTGGCGGCAGGCCCCAACGGGATGAAAGCGGGGCGGTTGAGGATGAGGTGATGCGGCGCAATGCAGTCCCCCGCCGCGTACACCGAGGGCAGCGAGGTCCGCATGTGATCGTCGACCACCAGTGCCTGGGCCGGCCCACACTCAGCGCCTGCCTGCGAGGCCACCGAGGAGCCGGCGCGGACTCCGACTGCGGCGATCATGAGGTCCACCTCGATAGCGCCACCGTTGGTGGTGATCTGCAGGTGTGAACCGTCATCACGCGCCGACTCGACCCGACAACCCAATCGGACATCCACCCCATGCCGCAAGAGTTCGGCATGGACCAGCTCGCCAACAGGTGCGTCGAAGTTGGGTAGGACCATCGGCAAAGCTTCGGCCACGATGACCTCGACTCCGCGCGCCGCGAGCGCCTCGGCCGTCTCCAACCCGATGTAGCCTCCTCCGACGATGAGTGCACGCTTCACCCGTCGGTCATCGAGAAGGCGGTGAAGGCGCGTCGCGTCATCGAGTCGACGTATCGTGAAGATGCGGTCGCTGTCCACCGCAAGCGGCGGCGGGATGATCGGAGCTCCGCCGGTGGCGAACACAAGGCTGTCGTAGGCCAGCTGGTAGGTGCGGTCGTCCTGCCGCAGGTCCAACACTTTGCGTTCGGCATCCAGCGCCGTCACCTCGGTGTTGAACTTCACGTCGATGCGACGCTTGTCTCGAAAGAATTCGGGGCTGTACGCAAACAACTCGTCAGAATCGGCGATGACGTCGGCCAGGTAGTAGGGCAATCCACACAAGCCGTAGGCAGCGTGAGCACCCGCCTCCACGACCACGATGTCGAGCTGCGCGTTTACCCGGCGGGCTGCAGAGGCTGCCGACATTCCGGCAGCCCCACCCCCGATCACAACGAGTCGGTCATTCACCTGATGCCCTCCTTGACACCACAGACCGTAGGCTCCCGCAGCCCTACGTCTCCATGTCCTCGCAGGTCCAACTCGAGCCGATTGTTGGTACAACACGGACAAAGACGCTGTGGGCCAGTGAATCTAGCCTGAGTGGTGAGCACCACATCGACACTCGCTGCGGAAGGACACAACTGTGTGGGACACCCCATGTTTTCTCGATTTGCCTGCGCGGCAGAGCAAACCGCGCAAGACGGGCATCACGCATGTCCTGGACACCGGTGTGCCGACCGCAACGTTAGAAGCCGTGTTGGCCGAAACCGGCCATCTCATCGACATCGTGAAGATCGGCTGGGGCACTGCCTACATCGACTCAGGAATCAAGTCTCGTGTCGCGCTGTGTCATAGCCATGGGGTTATCAGTTGTCTTGGGGGCACCTTGCTGGAGCTCTGCGAAGCACAGGGCAGAATCGAGGAGCTTCGCCTGTGGGCCAACACTATTGGCATCGACGCGGTCGAGATCTCCAACGGTATGCAGAGGATGAGTCCCGCGCGAAAAAGCTCCCTGGTGGCGCAGTTCGCCGAAGAGTTCACCGTGCTCGCAGAGACCGGAGCCAAGGACGGCCGGGTGCCGGTGGTCCCAAACCAGTGGATCTCAGAGATGCTCGCCGACCTGGACGCTGGTGCCGCGTACGTCATCGCCGAGGGAAGAGAGTCGGGAACGGTCGGGCTCTACCACGCCGACGGCTCAGTCAGAACAGACCTGCTCGATTCAATCGCGGAGCTAGACACCGGCCGGGTGATATTCGAGGCCCCGCGCAAGGCGCAACAGAGTGAGTTGGTGGGGCGATTCGGCGCCGACGTGAACATCGGCAACGTCGCCATCAGCGACATCTTGGCGTTGGAGACGCTGCGCCTGGGTTTACGCGCCGATACCGCGCGACAATTCGACATATTGCGCCCTCGATGATCGATCCGCCCGTCCCCAACGACACCACGCGCCCCTACCGGGGGTTGTCGGTGCAAGAAGTTGACATCGAACTCACGGAATCAGGCATATCCCGCTACCTGATGGGGCGAGAGGTCTACCGGCGGACGTCGTATCTGGTGCTTCAGAACAGTGGCCTGGCGGCGCTCGTCGCTGTGCGGCAGGAATCGACGGTGCCGTTGTTCTCACCGGTGATTGAGCTTCGCGTGTTGGCACTGCCTGAGCGCGTCGCGTTCGTCGACTCGCCCGGCACCGATGTCGGCAACGCCACGGCGCTGGCCCAGGCCGCCGCCGCACACCGCCGTGCGGGCATTCTCGCTTACGTTGTGCGCGGGTGCTACGAACACATCAACTTCATTTGGGATCCGCGACCGATACCAGTCCATGTTGTCGAAGTGGTGCCACCATGGCCGCCGAAACTCTTCGCGATGGCTCAGCAAGCGATCGCCTTCGACGAGGACCTCCCGCCCATCGAATTGGTGCTCGATGTCGTCGACATCTCCGACATTGCACGACAGAACCCCGCACCGAACTACCTGCTGCCATGTCGAGGAGCCGGCACTGAGGTCGACGGGGGCGTCTCCTACCTCGATACCAGACCAGCAGACCGGTTGGACTGGTTGATGATCGGATGCGAACGATCACTGGAATTCCATCGCCACTTCTATGGCAACGAACCGCGCCGCATTGACATCTGTCCTCGGCGCCGGGCACGCGGGCCGGCCGAGCTGACACTCGCGAAATGCTGCCTGATCGAACGAGGGCTGGAGTTAGAACCAGAGGCGGCCGTGGTGCCCTGGGGGTCGAATCTAGACGAAGTCCGCAGTGCGCTGCGGCATCTGACCGCTGTCACCGACGTGCGTGCCCCTCAGCCCGGGAGGCGGGATGAGCACCAGCCTGTTTGATTCGGTCCTCTATCGGCACCTGTGGGGCACCGACGAGGTTCGTGAGCTGCTCGACGAAAGCCGCAAGCTTCAGGCGTGGCTGGACATCATCGCAGTCTTGGCCGAAGCACAGGCCGAGGTGGGAATAGTTCCTCAAGACTGCGCGCAGCTGATCCGCGAACACGCCGACGTGTCTTTGCTCGATATCGACGAGGTGGCACACCAGACCCGTGCCACGGGGCACTCGACGCTGGGCCTCATCCGCTGTCTGCAGCAGGTTCTTCCTGAGCGCGCCCGCGAGTGGGTGTACTTCGGCGCGACCGTTCAGGACATCACCGACACCTGGTTCGCGACGGTCATGCGCAGTATCAGTGACACGGTGGAGCGCGATTTGAGCAGTCTCGAGTCAGAGGCGTTGCGACTGGCCGAACAACATCGTGACACGATCATGTGCGGTCGCACTCATGGACAGCCGGGCCTGCCCATCACGTTCGGATTCAAGGCTGCGGTGTGGGCGTCTGAGCTCCGTCGGCACCGAGACCGTCTGCGCGAGGGGCGTATCCGCTGGGAGGTCGTCCAACTCGGCGGGGCCCTGGGCACTATGGAGTTCTGGGGTGACTCCGCGCTGCCACTTCTGCTGGCGTTTGCGCAACGTATGAGGTTGTCGGTGCCAGACATTCCGTGGCTTACCGCGCGGGACAGGATCGCCGAATTCGTCACCCTCCTGGCGATGGTGTCGGCCACCATCGGCAAGATCGGGCAAGAGATCTATCAGCTTCAGCGGCCCGAAATCGGTGAGGTGCACGAACCGCGAACCCCCGGCGTCGTCGGCAGCATCACGATGCCGCATAAGATCAACCCGGAGATCTCCGAGCACCTTGTGACGCTCTCACGGCTGGTCAGGGCGAATGCCTCCACGGCGCTGGAATGCATCCTCAGCGAGCACGAGCGCGACGGCAGGTCATGGAAATCCGAGTGGGTGGTGCTACCGGAGGCGTGCCAACTCACCTGTGTTGCGATGAAATTGGGAATCGACCTGCTGCGGGGGCTCCACGTCAATGCCCATCGCATGAAGCACAATGTGATCGCCAGAGGCGGATACGTCTTGTCGGCGCCCGCTCTGCGGTTGCTGGCGGGCGCCGTGGGCAAGCACACCGCCCAGCAGATGATCTACGACGCGACAATGAAGGGTCAGCGCGACCAGTGCACGCTGATCGAGGCGCTGCTGTCCGATAGCCGGGTGCGCAGACACCTCAGCGCAGAGGATCTGGCGACGGTCACCGAAGCTCATAGTGCGCTTGGACTGGCGCCACATTTTGTTGACCGGGTTGTCGGCGCCGCGGGGCAAGAAGAGCGGAAGAAGGCGGATGACAACTGATCTGAGCACCATTACCATGCCACCGCTGGCACGAGTTAGCCTGGTGCGCGAGCCCACGCCGCTGCATTCAGCGCCGCGACTGTCCGAAGAACTCTGCGTTGAGGTGTGGTTCAAACGCGACGACATGACCGGTGTTGGGCTGGGCGGCAATAAAATTCGCGGCCTGGAGTATCTGCTCGCCGACGCGCTCGCCCAGGGCTGCGACTCTTTGGTAACCGGAGCCGGGCCCCAATCCAACTGGGCGATGCTCGCCGCGTTGACCGCACGACAATTTGGGATCGAACCCTACCTGGTGCACTACGGCACAGCGACATCTGCCACCGGCAACCTGCTGCTCTGCGACCTGGTCGACGCCCACCGTTACTTCACAGGCTGTCCCGACCGGACTTCTGTCGATGGCGAGATCGAACGAATCTGCAGTCAACTCACCGCTGCGGGAAGACGCCCGTATGCGATTCCCCGCGGCGGCGCCACTAGCCGCGGAGTGGCCGGTTACGTACGCGCCGGCCTGGAGTTGGATCGACAGTGCCAGGCGGTCGGCATCGCTCCGACCCAGCTGTGGCTTGCCACCGGCTCGTGCGCGACGCAGGCAGGTCTTCTGACCGCAGCGTGTTGGCTGGGGTGGACGACCCAGATCACCGGTGTCACTGTCAGCCGACCGCGCAAGGAGTGCACAGCACGCATTGAGGAGATGTCCGCGGCGGCCGCCGATCTCCTACGCATCCCGGTGAACAGTGTTGCCCGAGTGTGTGTGGTGGACGGCTACATCGGGCCCGGCTACGGAATCGCCTCTCCGGCTGGGCAAGCGGCCACGTCCCTAGTCGCGCGAACCGAGGGGATATTCCTGGACCCGATTTTCGGCGCCAAGGCGATGGCGGCACTGATCGACGCAGCACGTGGCGGCCGCGTCACAGGGCCGGTGATATTCCTCGTCACCGGCGGAGCGCCAACGCTATTCGCCTCGACAAAGGCGGTTACTGTATGACGACGCCCGCGCCAGTCGGGTACCTCGGCGCCGACGGTGCAATCAACAGTGGTCCGGCAAGCGAGCTAGTGGAGGCTGGCTATCAACTCGAAATATGCGACGCGCCGATCCTGCATCGCGGGCTCGGCCTCGCCGACCTGGCCCATCTTCTGACTCTGCACGCGCAGGGTGTGCTACCCACCAACCATGCGGTGCCGCTCATCCGCGAAGTACTCGACGTACTGATGATGACACCCAACGATTTCCCCTACAATCCGGTGTACGGCGATGCCTACAACAGCCGCGAACGCGAGTTCGAGCGCCGCCTGGGGCACGTCGCGGGCTGGCTTCACACCGGCAGGACCCGGCGCGAAGCCGGACGGATCGCTTTCCGTTTGGCCCTGCGAGACATGATCTTGGACCTGCACGATGCATTGGGCCGATTCATCACAGCCGTGATCGAACAAGCCCGCCGCAACTCCGCCACGCTATGGGCGGACAGCACATATCTACAGCCCGCGCAGCCATCAACATTCGGGCACTACCTGGCAAGCTTCGGTGAGCAGGCCGCGCGCCAACTTGACAGGCTCCAGCACGACTTCGACTGGGCAGACCGATCCCCCGCGGGTGTGGGCGGCGTCGGAGGCGGTTGGATACCGCTGGACCGTGCGATACTCGCCGGCAGGCTCGGCTTCAGCGCGGTGGGTGCGCACACCCGCGACATCATGTGGGCCACTGACGGGCTCGCTGATGTCGCAGTGACGGCGGTTCAATGTGCCACCACCGTTGATCGGCTCGCTGAGGACTTCGAGATCTTCGCCAGCCCGAACTTCGACTACATCACGCTTCATGCTTCCCTGTGCCGCGCCTCAGTTCTGCTGCCCCAGAAGCGAAATCCATACGCGCTTGCCGTCATTCGGGCGGGCGCCGGGACACTGATCGGACGGGCCACCGGACTCCTAATCTCACAACGCACGCCGTCGGCCCGCACGGACAACTGGTTACATGCATACGGCGAAGTGACCTCCGCCATGGGGATGGCCACTCAGGTCGTCGCGCTCGGAGCCCAGGTGGTGGCCACCCTCGAAGTCAACGTCGAGCGACTGGCGGCCGAAGCGAACAAGAATTTCATAGGCGCAACCGATCTGGCCGAGGCACTTGTCCTCGCACACCAGGTTGACTACCGCCGGGCCTACCGCGCCGTAGGCCGCGCGATCACGGCCGCCGCCGAACGTGGCACCGGCTCGGTCAGCGTCTCTGACGTGGCAGCCGCAGCATCCGAGGTCTTCGGCTTTCCCGTGTCCCCCAGTGCCGAACTGGAGGAACTCGTGTGCGACCCCACACAGGCTGTCGCCCGCCGGGTCGTGCAGGGTGGAAGCTCACCAGCGTTGGTACTGGAGCATGTTGAAGGCTTAGAACGCCGCCTTGCCGCCGCGGCACGCTGGGGTGAAGAACAACGTCGATTGGCTCGCGACGCGGAACAACGCCTCATCGAGGAGGCCGAATCGCTCGTCTACGGACAGAAGAGCAACCTCGCCGACGACAGCGAGTATTGATCTCGCGCAGGTGCGCCGGTGAACTCTTCGTAACAGAAGGCGAAAAATCGGAGCTAGGGCGATTCAGGACAAACGGATTCTCCTTCTTTGGTCCTACCGAGACAATGCCGTGCAGCGCAATGGGTTCTGGGTTGGTGGACACCCATTGACAAAGCACAGTGATCGGATGGCAGTACCGGCGTTTCTTCTAAGCGCTTCACCGCACTGCGTTCTCGCCCTCAGGTGGAAGGTGTTGGTGTTGCAGACTTTGTCGCTGAACCTGCCTGGGGGTCCGCGCGGTGGCATCTACAACGAATAAGCCGCGGTGCCCGGGCCTGCAGCCTTTCACACGGTCATATTGAGGAGCCTGATTATATGGACGCGAGAAATCCGAACGACGGATTTGAACCGATACGCAAACGAATTGAGGCCGCCGGGCCTCCTGTCGACGGCGGCGACACCGGAGAACATGGCCAGCTACTGACTGTGGGACAAGAGTGGGTTCTCATTGACAAAATGGCCAATGACAGCTTGAAAGTGATCCGGAATTTGGCCGCTGCCGACCGACCCGCCACCCTCAACTACGGGCCGATCTAGATGGAGACCGGCCAGCGTGCCACCGGCGGGGCCGGCGAGGCGCCCCCGCCCGCAGGGCCCGCGGGCCGCCGCGGTGCCCCTGCAGCCAAACACACCCGGCTCACATTGCCCCAACGCAACGGGACTCCCGGACGCGCGCGACCGCTGAGCGTCAAAGGCGAAGTGGCGCTGCACACCGACCCGCCGACATCCCTGGGCCGGTACGAGTGGGCCATGGTGGAGTTCATCCGACGCTGGTACCGCTTTGGCGGCGGATCCGCCCGGGACATCTTTGAAGAATTCGGGCTGGGCGAACACGAGTTCTTCATCAGGGTGCTCGATCTCGTTCAGGCCGTGGCATCAGCGGACGCGCCGGGTCTGACCGCGATGGCGCACAACGACATTCGCAAAGTCTGCCGGTGGCGCCTGCACATCCTCGCCCCGTCCACGAACTGTTCGACCGCCAGCTGAGACCGACTGTCGACGTCCTGCAGATAGGCCGCCGACCTGCGCCGCCGCACCACTCCATCCAGCTCAGACGTGAGGCACCGTGACAATCGCACAAGTAGCCGAGTACGCCCACATGAGCGGCGCCGACGTCGAGGCACTCGCGGTTGAGTTGGACGCAATACGCCGTGACACCGAGGATTCACGCGGCTCACGGGACAGGACCTATATCACGCGAACGATCGCTCTTCAGCGATACCTCGAGGTCGCAGCACGGCTCACCATCTGCGGGAGCAAAAGCAAGGCCGGATGGGCCATCGGCACTACCGCATTAGCCATGGCGAAGTGCATCGAGAACATGGAACTCGGACACAATATTTCCCACGGTCAATGGGATTGGATGAACGACCCGGAGATCCACTCCACGACCTGGGAGTGGGACCTGGTAGGTCTCTCGTCGCATTGGCGCTACTCCCACAATTACCGCCACCACATGTTTACCAATGTCGTTGGCATGGACGACGACCTCGGGTACGGAGTCCTGCGGGTGACCAGGGATCAACAGTGGAAGCCAATTTCGCTGCTTCAGCCGTTCGCCGCCGTGCTGCTGGCAGCCGTCTTCGAATGGGGCATCGCGCTGCACGGCCTCTATGCACAGCAGAACCGGACGGCGAGCCCCGAACAGCGATCGACTCACACCCGGGCGATGCTCCGCAAGATGGTACGCCAGACGGTTAAAGACTATGCGCTCTTTCCGACGCTCAGCCCGCGGCGACGGCTCCGCACACTTACGGCGAACCTGGCCGCCAACGTGATACGCAATGTGTGGGCGTATGCGGTAATCGCCTGCGGGCACTTCCCGGACGGTGCGGAGAAATTCACTCCACAAGCTCTAGTGGGCGAAACCAAGCCCGAATGGTATCTGCGGCAAATGTTGGGAACCGCAAACTTCGACGCCGGGCCAGTACTGGCATTCATGACCGGAAACCTCTGCTACCAAATCGAACACCACCTCTATCCCGATCTGCCAAGTAATCGCTACGCGGAGATCTCCCAACGCGTCCAAGCGCTCTGCGCAACCTATGACTTGCCCTACACCACCGGTCCGCTGCTGCGCCAGCACTTGCGCACAATGCGCACAATCTGCAAACTCGCCCTTCCGGACCGGTTGCCCAACGCCACTTCTTCTTCGGCAGATCGAAAAGCGAGCAGACCCGGCGGTCGCCGGAGGAGGCCAGCAATCCACGATCATGGTGACCATGCTTCCCATTCTTGATCTGGGCGACGCGGACACCGATCCGGCATCGTTTAGGACAGCACTGCGCGAAGCCGCGCACCGCCACGGCTTTTTCTATCTGACCGGTCACGGTGTGCCCGAGGGCCAGGCTGTCGACGTGCTGCGACTGGCCCGGCAGTTCTTCGCGCTGCCCGCTGCGACCAAGAATGAGATCAACCAACTGAGCAGCCCGCAGTTCCGGGGCTATTCGAGGCTCGGCGGTGAGCTGACCAATGGCAAGGTCGACTGGCGCGAGCAGATCGACATCGGACCCGAGCGCGACGTGATCGTCGGTGCACAGGGCTATTGGCGGCTGCAGGGCCCCAATCTGTGGCCGTCGGCGCTGCCAGCACTGCGGAAAGCCTTCGAGCAGTGGAGCGCCGCGCTGTTGCACGTCGGGTTGCGGCTGCTGCGTCACTGGGCGGCCTCGCTGGGCGCCGCGGAGGACACATTCAACGATGCCTTTGCCGAGTCGCCGGCTACGCTGATCAAGGTCATCCGTTACCCGGGTACCACTGACACCGCGCAAGGTGTTGGCGCGCACAAGGATTCGGGTGTGCTCACGTTACTGCTGGCGGAACCGGGATCGGCGGGGCTGCAGGTCGAGTTATCGCCTGAGTACTGGATCGACGTGCCTCCGGTCGACGGTACGTTCATCGTCAACATCGGGGAGTTGCTGGAGGTCGCGACGGGCGGATACCTGCGGGCCACGCGGCATCGCGTGCTGGCGCCCCCACCTGGCGCCGACCGCCTGTCGATCCCGTTCTTCCTCAACCCCGCCCTGGATACGACGGTGCCCATCATCACGCTACCGCCGGACTTGTCGGCGCAGTCGCGCGGCGTCGAGGCCGATCCGAAGAACCCGATTTTCAACACATACGGGGAGAACGCGTGGAAGTCGCGCATCCGCGCACACCCCGACGTAGCCGAGCGGCACCACGGCATCACACCGACGGCCGCGGCGAGCCTCTACTGAGGGGCTAGTGGCCCGCGTTTGAAGTAGTTTGGCGGTTGGCTTTCCTAAGGATTTCGTCGGCGGTTTTGGTCCAGACGAATGGGTGGGCACGGTTGTTCCAGCCGTTGATGTAGGTGCGGATCGCGGTGGTGAGGTCGCGGACGTTGCCGAAGGTGCCGCGATGAATCAGTTGGCGTTTCGACGATGCCGAACCAGATCTCGACCATGTTCATCCAGGATGCCTAGGTCGGGGTGAAATGCACTCGGATACAAGGATTTTCGGTGAACCAGTCGAGGACTTCCTGCTTCTTGTGGGCGGCGTAGTTGTCCATCACCAAGGGTAGTTCCTGATCGGGATAAGCCCGGGCGACGTGCTTGAGGAAGGCCAGGAACTCCTGATGACGGTGACGCGGTTTGCACACCCCAGTGACCTGACCGGTAGCGATGTCCAGGGCTGCGAACAACGTGGTGGTGCCGTTGCGCACGTAGTCGTGGGTCTGGCGTTCAGGCATCCCGATCTGCATCGGCAAGGTGGGCGCGGTGCGATCCAGGGTCTGGATCTGGCTCTTCGTGCGCCACGAGGCGCTGCATTACTGGATGGAGGTGAGAGGACTCCGTCTCTGGTCTGTCGCAGCAGGCCAGGGAAGCTGAGGGCAGCCCGACCCGGGAGACGCCGGGGAGGGTGGGAGCAGCCCTGACAACGGCGGGGCGGGTCGGTACTGCCAGACGACCCGGGCCTGTCTAGCGAGACGGGAAGGTGTACGTGAGGAACCAGCGTGTAACGCCTCTCAAGAGATACGCCGGCTCCAATCTGGTGGATATGGGCCGGGGTGCGATGCACGCCCGCCGACGGCGGGCGACTCCCGGGCCGGTTGAAGTGGCCGGTAGGGAGGCCACGAGGAAGGGCTGCGGCGTACTCGTGGCGAGATCGCAGGGGCAAAGTTGGGCACCGACCCCGTCGACCGGTGTGTGGTGAACGTGGGAAGCGTCCCGGGCTGGTCCCGTGGTCGGCCGTCCAGGTCGGCCACGGGTGTGGTTCGTCGTCGGCTGAGCGGGCCGGGACGTGGCGGAGCCGCCGTAGTAGTCCGAGACCGGGAAAGCCGGTCACATGGCCAAGGGCGGCAGCGAGTTTCGCAACGAGGGATTGGAAGGGCAGGAGATCGTCGGTGAATACGGGCGTGCTGTGGCCGGAGCAGGAATGGGCCGAGATGCAGGTACTGCGGATCCAAACCAAGTTGCACCAATGGGCGATCGATGATCCTGATCGCCGGTTCGATGATCTGTTCAACCTCGTGTGTGATCCTGCCGTCCTCGTGGTGGCGTGGGCGCGGGTCAGGGGTAACAGAGGTAAGCGGTCAGCCGGGGTGGACGGCATCAGACCAGAGGCGATCTTCGATGCAGCGCAGGGGTTCCTGCCGCGGCTACGAGAGGACCTCATGGCGCGACAGTTCGCTCCGGTGCCCGTGCGGGAAAGGATGATCCCCAAGCCCGGCAGCAGTAAACGCCGGAGACTGGGCATCCCCACTGCCCGGGACCGTACCGTGCAAGCGGCCCTCAAATTGGTGCTCGAGCCGATCTTCGAGGCGGATTTCCAGCCATGTTCCTATGGCTTCCGCCCGAGACGGGTCAAGTCCAGGGGCGTGGTGTACGACGTCTTCGTGTGATTCTTCGATGTGATGGTTCAGGCGGTCAGTGCCGCGGGGGTGGCCTCCTGTTCGGTCGGTGAGCTCTGATCGGCTCGGGATTTGCTGAGGACGTCGAGGCCGAGGTAGCGCCGGGATTCGGCCCATTCGTCGTGCTGTTCGGCCAGGACGGCCCCGACGAGACGGATCAGCGCGTTGCGGTCAGGGAAGATGCCGACGACGTCGGTGCGGCGGCGGATCTCCTTGTTGAGCCGTTCCTGGGTTATCTGTAGTGCTGCGGTGAGCGTCTTTCATGTGGACCACGAAGTCTCGAAGTGGTCGGTTCTGCGTTCTGGATGTGGTTATCTCCAGCCGTCCATGAAGCAGAGCCTGGAGGATCGATGTGCTTGTTGTGAAGGTGGTTTCACCGCTCTCGTCGCGTGAATCGTTCACCGTCCTCGGCGAGGACGGTGTGCCGGTGGCACCGGTGGAGCGGTATCTGAAGTATTTGACCGACATAGAGCGGTCGCCGAACACGATCAAGGCCTATGCCCATGATCTGAAGGACTGGTTCACGTTCCTGGGCGGGTGCGGCCTGGACTGGCGGTCGGTGAGTCTGGAGGATATCGGCGCGTTCGTCGCCTGGCTGCGGCTGCCCACGGCGCTGCGGCAGGGCGCGATCGCCGTGCTGCCCTCGGTGGAGCATCACTGCGGCGAGTCAACGGTGAACCGGAAGCTGTCGGCGTTGGCGGCGTTCTATCTGCACGCCGTTCGCGACGGGATCGAGGTCGGCGAGCTGCTGACGACCTGGCAGATCGGAGGGTCGAGAGGCGGTTGGAAGCCGTTTCTGCACCACATCAGCAAGCACATGCCGCTACCCCGGCGAACAGTGTCGTTGAAGGCGCCGAAGAAGCTGCCGCGAGTGCTGATCCCCGGCGAGATCCAAACACTGCTGGACGCGTGTGACCGGTTGCGGGATCGGTTCCTGTTGGCGCTGCTCTATGACACCGGGATGCGCATCGGTGAGGCGCTGGGGCTGCGTCACAGCGACATCGCCGCCGCTGATCGGCAGATCACAGTTTGTCGGCGTGACAACGACAACCGAGCCCGCGCCAAATCGTTGACGGTCCGGACCGTTCCGGTGAGCGCGGAACTGATTCGGTTGTATGCCGATTACCTTCACGCTGAATACGGCGACCTCGACAGCGACTACGTTTTCGTCAACCTCTGGGGGCGGCCACACGGCCATCCGTTGACCTATAGCGCGGTCTACGACCTGGTCCGCCGTTTGCGCCGGCGCACGGACATCGACTTCGACCCGCATTGGCTGCGCCACACCGCAGCGACCAGGATGCTGCGCGACGGGATCGGATTGGAGGTCGTGGCCAAGCTGCTCGGCCACGCCAATGTCACCGTCACCGCCGCGACATACGGGCATCTGAACGTGGAGGACGCCCGCAAGGCGATGGAGCACGCGGGCTGGTTCATCGGAAAGGCCCAGGTGAACCTATGACCGCCCTGGAGCCCAACTCAACGCCGGGCCTGCTGGGCCTGCTCATAGCCGGTGTTCGCGCCGAATTCCGCAGCGACGCATTGGAGTTCGCCTCGGACGACGCCGTATTCGGTGGAGGGTCCTGCCGCGTCACCGACTGCGGACGCAGCGCCCGTGGCCATGGCCTCTGTCAAGGTCACCACCAGCGATGGGCCAACGCGGGCCGCCCCGACCTCGAAGAGTTCACTGCCTCGACCGACCCGCGTTGGCGCAAACATCGCCCCAACCAGGCATGTCGGGTCGACGGCTGCGGTTACGGGTCGGCTCGCCGCGGATTGTGTCAGCTGCACGCGCAACGGTGGGAACGCGCCGGGCGGCCGCCCCTGACCTCGTGGTTACGTGATCCGCTGCCGGTGAAACAGCCCCGGCCCGGCGCGACCTGCCAGATCGGGCACTGCTCGTTATGGCCGCAGGCCAAGTCGCCGCTATGCCATTCCCACACCAACACTTGGAAAGCGAACGACCGCAACGATATCGACGAGTTCGTCGCAAGATTCGAATCCAACGACACACCGGCAAACGAGACGATTCAGCTCGGGATGCTCACGCCGCAGCTCAAACTGGAGATGCAGTACGTACTGCAGCAACGCCACGACGACCGACGCGGCAAGCTGACGCCGGCCGTTGTCGCCAGGGTGGTCCGACTACTGATAGACACCGCCACCACCTCGCTGCTCGACTTCGACGCCGACCAATGGCGGCAACGCTCAGCCGTGCTACTCAACGACACGAGATCTCGCGGCTTGCTGCTCTATGCCCACCTCACCATGCTGGACTTGGCCGAGGCCGGAGGTTGGGAAGCCGAATACCCACGCGACGTCTGGCGGATGCACCGGCTCGGCTACGAAGGCCACTACACACTGCGGTTCGACCGCATCCCGCAACCCTGGCTCAGAGAGCCGGCCAAACGATGGATCCGGCTGCGCCTCTCACGCGGACTCAACCTCGAAGCAGGCGGTGGACGCCCGCTGCTGGCCATCGCCCGATTCGGACGATTTCTCGCTGACGTCGACATCGACGACATCAGCCGGATCGACCGGGAACTGCTCGAACGCTACCTCGCGCACCTGAACCAGGAATACAGCCCACAGCGCCGAGGCGCCCACATCGGCCTGCTCAATGGATTCTTTGCCGCGATCCGCCAACATTGCTGGGCCACAGGACTTCCCGACACTGCGATGTTCTTCGCCGAGGACCACCCCAAGCGCGGCGAACACCTGCCCAGAGCGTTGGCCGAACACGTCATGACCCAGCTCGAACACCACGACAACCTCGACCAGTTCAACAACCCTGCCTATCGACTGATCACCGTCATCCTGATGCGTTGCGGGCTCCGGATCACCGACGCCCTGCGATTGCGCGGCGACTGCGTCACCACAGACGCCGACGGGGCACCCTATCTGCGCTACTTCAACCACAAGATGAAGCGGGACGCCCTTGTTCCGATCGCCCCAGACCTCGTCGACATGATCGGCCACCAACGCCGACTCGTCTCCGAACGCTGGCCCGGCGGCACTGGACTGCTGTTCCCGCGCCCCACCAAGAACATCGACGGCCAAGTCCCCCTGGGGATCCCGACCTACCGCGAGGCGATGCACCGATGGCTCGCAGCCTGCGACATCCGCGACGAGCACAACCGGCGGGTGCATTTGACGCCGCACCAGTGGCGCCACACGCTCGGCACCCGCCTGATCAACCGCGACGTTCCGCAAGAGGTCGTGCGCCACATCCTCGACCACGACTCACCGCAGATGACCGCCCACTACGCTCGCCTGCACGACACCACCGTCCGCCGAGCCTGGGAAGCCGCCCGCAAAGTCGACAGCCACGGGCGTGAGGTCAACCTCGACCCAGACGGACCGATGGCCGACGCCGCTTGGGCCAAACAACGCCTCGGTCGCGCCACCCAAGCCCTACCCAACGGCTACTGCGGTCTGCCCGTCCAACAGAGCTGCCCACACGCCAACGCCTGCCTGACTTGCCCCATGTTCCTCACCACCCAGGAATTCCTGCCGCAACATCGGACCCAACGCAAGCAGACACTGCAACTGATCACAGCAGCAGAAGCTCGCGGACACAAACGGCTGGCCGAGATGAACCGCCAGGTTTTGGGCAACCTCGACGCCATCATCACCTCGCTCGACACTCCCACCGATCCGACGGCAGCCGAACATGCGAGCTGACAACAGCATTCACATCGTCACCGCAGCCAAGCAGCGTCACGAGCTCACCCGCGCAAAAGCTATCGCCGCCTTGCACGAACTCGACCGCGCCGGAACCAAGATCAGCTTCGAAGCCGTCGCCGAACACGCCGGTGTCTCCCGGTCCTGGCTCTACACCCAGCCCGACCTCAAAGACGAGATCAACCGCATCCGTGCGCTACGCCGCCCGCAACACGACCAGGCTCCGCCAGCCCGGCAACGCGCCAGGGAAGACTCCCTGCGCCAGCGCCTCGACGTCGCACTTCGCCGCAACCGTGAACTCGCCGAACAGAATCAGCGACTGCGCCACCAACTCGCCCATGCTCTCGGACAAGCCCGCGACGACACCCACAAGCGACCCGCCCGAGATCGCGATTCGATAACAATCGACCCCTGCTGACTGGGCGACAACCGAGCGCCAAGAGCACGTCGCGGACACCGTCCACACCGCAAACCAGCAGGTCACAACCCTGCCCGACCGCCGGACTACAGATAACCCAGGGGTTGTTTGACCAAATCTGGCGCCAGATCTGCTTGGGGAATGCAGTAAACGCCAGCAGGTCCGCGCGGGCGTTCTCTAGATGCTCGGCAACCTTGGGTAGCTTGTCAGACAGCGCGTCGATGATCCGATCATATTGAGCAGCAACCGATCCCGCGTCGGGTTGATCGAACACCGAATGCAGCAGGGTGCGCACCCACGGCCACGACGCCTTCGGAGTGATCGCCATCAGATTGGTCGTGTAGTGCGTGCGGCAGCGCTGCCAGGCCGCCCCCGGGCAGGGTGGCGCCGATCGCGGCCACCAGACCCGCGTGAGCGTCGCTGGTGACCAGGCGGACCCCGGACAGGCCCCGGGCGGTCAGCGAGCGCCAGAACGCCAACCAGCCCGCACCGTCCTCGGCGGTGGACACGTCGATGCCCAGGATCTCGCGGTAGCCCTCGGCGTTCACGCCGACCGCGATCAAGGCGTGCACGTTGACCACACGTCCGCCCTCGCGGACCTTGAGCACCAGGGCGTCAGCGGCCACGAACGTGTACGGGCCGGCATCCAGCGGCCGGGTACGAAACGCCTCCACGGCGACGTCGAGCTCTTTGGCCATCACCGACACCTGCGACTTCGACAACGACGTGATCCCCAGGGTCTCGACGAGTTTGTCCATCCGCCGCGTCGACACCCCGAGCAGGTAGCAGGTCGCCACCACCGTGGTCAGCGCGCGCTCGGCGCGTTTGCGACGTTCCAGCAGCCAGTCCGGGAAGTACGAGCCCTGCCGCAACTTCGGAATCGCGAGATCCAGTGTGCCTGCCCGAGTGTCGAACTGACGATGACGGTAGCCGTTGCGCTGGTTGGTGCGCTCGGTGCTGCGCTCGCCGTATCCCGCACCGCACAGCGCGTCGGCTTCTGCGCCCATCAGGGTGTGGATGAACGTGGCCAACAACTCGCGCAGCACGTCGGGGTGGGTGTTGGTGAGTCGTTCAGCCAGCACGGTGGGCAGGTCGATATCGTGGGCAGTGGTCATCGCGTTGATTCCTTTGCTCGAGTGACTTTCGCGGGTCTCTCGAAGAATCACGCGATGACCTTCATTCATCCGGCTACGACACGCCGGTACCGCTGATCAGGTCCGACTCGTACACCACTCTGCTGGACGCAACCCCGAGACGTCGAGCACAGGATGCGATCGCCGAGATTCACCAATTCGCTTCTCGCTCTTATGAGTGGGTCTTCGAAGGTGATATCGAGGCGTGCTTCGATGAGATCGACCACACGGCCCTGATGGATCGGGTGCGGCGACGTATCGGGGACAAACGCATCCTGGCGGTGGTCAAGGCGTTCCTGCATGCTGGCATCCTCGGTGAGGACGGCCAGATGCGGACCACGACCAGCGGCACTCCCCAAGGTGGCATTCTTTCGCCGTTGCTGGCCAATATCGCCTTGTCGATCCTCGATGAGCATTTCACCGGGGCCTGGCAGACGAACAGCGCCAGCACCTACCAACGGACCAAGCGGCGCCGACTCGGGCTCGCCAACTACCGAATCGTCCGCTACGCAGATGATTTCGTGGTGTTGGTGGCCGGAACCCAGGCGCATGCGCAGGACCTGCGGCAGGAAGTGGCCACGGTGCTCGCGCCGATGGGCTTGCGCCTCTCGGCGGCGAAAACGAAGGTGTGTCACATCGACGAGGGCTTCGATTTCCTCGGGTTCCGCATCCAGCGGAGACGAAAACGAGGCACCACCAAGCGTGTGGTCTACACCTACCCGTCGAAGAAGGCCCTCGCCTCCATCGTCGGTCGGGTCCGCGCGCTCACCGGCAGGTCATCGCATCCAACGCTGGCTGCCCTGCTGCGCCAACTCAACCCGGTGCTGCGGGGCTGGTGCACCTATTTCCGCCACGGCGTGTCAAAAGCGACCTTCGGATACCTCGACCAGTACACCTGGCATCGGGTGGTCCGATGGATCCGCAAACGACACCACAAGGCGAAATGGGCTGTCCTGCTTCGGCGCTACCTACCACAGTGGCGTCCCACCGAAGACGGGGTCGTGCTGTTCCAACCGCAGACGGTGACGGTCAGCCGTTACCGCTACCGGGCGGCCAACATCGACACACCATGGGCCAGCCGACCAGAATCAGTCGCATAGCCCGACGGCATGAACTCGTGGAGAGCCGGATGCGTGGAGACACGCACGTCCGGTTCGGAGGGCGGGCTGGGGAAACGTAACGCTTGTAAAGGCGTCAACGCGCCCCAGTCCGACCCAACTCATCGACACCGAGCACGAGCGCGTTCCCGGGGGGATCCTGGTAGAGCCCGACGATGTCGGTGACCTTGGCGACCAGTTCGGGATCGGTAGAGATTTGAACGTCTCAGCACGCCAGGGCTGGATTCCATGGTCGCGCCACACTCGGGCCACCGTGCGCTAGCCGATCCCCAGATGAGCCGCGAGCAGCCGTGAACTCCAATGCGTGACACCGTACTCCTTCGGTGGCGGCGCCACCGCGACCGCGATGAGTCGTTCACGATCCAACGTGCGCGGCCGGCCGCAGCGGTCCTCGTCGAACAAACCAGCCACACCGCCCGATTCGTCGCGGGCCCGCCAGTTAATCTCCGTTTGGCGCGCGATCGAGAGCCCGCGCGCGATCTCGGCATGAGCAACACCGTCAGCCGGCAACAACACGATCCGCGCCCGCAGCACCAGACCCGCTTTCGACGACGACGACCGAACCCGTTTCTCAAGTTCGTCCCGAACACTGTCGGGCACAGTCAATGGCGCTGCTCGCAGGCTCAATTCAACCAAACCACACTGCCTCGCAACCGTCTTCGCAGCACGCAGAACATCAGGACACCCCGACGTGTATTCGGGCTCGACGACACCTCGAGGCGGCTACCTGCCCCGCCCGGTGTCCGATTCCTGATGGGCCAGCCGCTGGCCGGTAGCTGTCGGCTACTCACCTCGTATGCGCTGGGTGCACTTCGTGATGACCGGCTGGTGTTTGGTTGTCTTCACCGCAATCACCGGCGCATGATTGGTGTGTGGACGTCGAGGTGCGATACGTGCAGAGTTGCCCGAGCGTGACCGTCACACGGGAACGCCTGGCTCTGGCCCTCGACGCGGTCGGTCATCCCGACACAGATGTACGGCTGCGGCTGGTTCGAACTGCGGAGGAGGCTGAGGAACTCGGCTTCCTCGGATCGCCGACCGTACTGGTCGACGGTACTGATCTTCTCGCGAGGACAGACACGGCTGTTGGCTTGTCGTGTCGCCTTTACCGCGACGGCGCTGCCATGTCCGGATCGCCAAGTGTCGAGCAGTTAACGGATGCCCTAACGGCTCGGCTTCGAACTGGCTAGGGACGCAGCGCGACCGCTGGCGACGACGGCGCGATCAGATCGCGCCCCAGCGAGTCCAGCTGGCCGATTCCAATTCCACCGACTGTCGCCTTCACGCAAGCCGCCACCCCAGTCAACTACGCCGGCTGTGGCGCTGGGACCTCACCGCAGTTCGGCGTCGTGGGTAACCCGTTGAATCGGTCGGCGACCCACTGCATGGAGCGTTCTCCGTCGACGAAGTACGGCAGCAGTGTGTTGATCGAGGCCTTGTTCAAGAAGGGAGGTTCCTCGTTGGTCCACAACTGCACGTCGGCACCTTTGCCGCACCAGTCGCGCGCCAGATTCTGTGACGCCTCGTAGGGGTTGAATGTGTCGTAGCGGTTCGCCGAAATATACGCGGGTGCAACGGGCCTCAGCGTTCCTAGGTTCTGCGCGGCCAGCAGGCTCTTGACCGGGTCAGTGCCGAAGAGTGTCGCCGGGTCGACGTTGAAATACCCGGTGTTGTCGGGAAAGTAGAGATGTTGGAAGCCGAAATCCGCCACCGATTGCACCAGGCAGATGTAACTCGACCACTGCACGAAGTGCGTACCCCGAGGGGTCAGCGTGGGTTGCGTCCAGCAGAGTGGTGTACGAGTCGGACCTGATCAGCGGTACCGGCGTGTCGTAGCCGGATGAATGAAGGTCATCGCGTGATTCTTCGAGAGACCCGCGAAAGTCACTCGAGCAAAGGAATCAACGCGATGACCACTGCCCACGATATCGACCTGCCCACCGTGCTGGCTGAACGACTCACCAACACCCACCCCGACGTGCTGCGCGAGTTGTTGGCCACGTTCATCCACACCCTGATGGGCGCAGAAGCCGACGCGCTGTGCGGTGCGGGATACGGCGAGCGCAGCACCGAGCGCACCAACCAGCGCAACGGCTACCGTCATCGTCAGTTCGACACTCGGGCAGGCACACTGGATCTCGCGATTCCGAAGTTGCGGCAGGGCTCGTACTTCCCGGACTGGCTGCTGGAACGTCGCAAACGCGCCGAGCGCGCGCTGACCACGGTGGTGGCGACCTGCTACCTGCTCGGGGTGTCGACGCGGCGGATGGACAAACTCGTCGAGACCCTGGGGATCACGTCGTTGTCGAAGTCGCAGGTGTCGGTGATGGCCAAAGAGCTCGACGTCGCCGTGGAGGCGTTTCGTACCCGGCCGCTGGATGCCGGCCCGTACACGTTCGTGGCCGCTGACGCCCTGGTGCTCAAGGTCCGCGAGGGCGGACGTGTGGTCAACGTGCACGCCTTGATCGCGGTCGGCGTGAACGCCGAGGGCTACCGCGAGATCCTGGGCATCGACGTGTCCACCGCCGAGGACGGTGCGGGCTGGTTGGCGTTCTGGCGCTCGCTGACCGCCCGGGGCCTGTCCGGGGTCCGCCTGGTCACCAGCGACGCTCACGCGGGTCTGGTGGCCGCGATCGGCGCCACCCTGCCCGGGGCGGCCTGGCAGCGCTGCCGCACGCACTACACGACCAATCTGATGGCGATCACTCCGAAGGCGTCGTGGCCGTGGGTGCGCACCCTGCTGCATTCGGTGTTCGATCAACCCGACGCGGGATCGGTTGCTGCTCAATATGATCGGATCATCGACGCGCTGTCTGACAAGCTACCCAAGGTTGCCGAGCATCTAGAGAACGCCCGCGCGGACCTGCTGGCGTTTACTGCATTCCCCAAGCAGATCTGGCGCCAGATTTGGTCAAACAACCCCCAGGTTATCTGTAGTGCTGCGGTGAGCGTCTTTCATGTGGACCACGAAGTCTCGAAGTGGTCGGTTCTGCGTTCTGGATGTGGTTATCTCCAGCCGTCCATGAAGCAGAGCCTGGAGGATCGATGTGCTTGTTGTGAAGGTGGTTTCACCGCTCTCGTCGCGTGAATCGTTCACCGTCCTCGGCGAGGACGGTGTGCCGGTGGCACCGGTGGAGCGGTATCTGAAGTATTTGACCGACATAGAGCGGTCGCCGAACACGATCAAGGCCTATGCCCATGATCTGAAGGACTGGTTCACGTTCCTGGGCGGGTGCGGCCTGGACTGGCGGTCGGTGAGTCTGGAGGATATCGGCGCGTTCGTCGCCTGGCTGCGGCTGCCCACGGCGCTGCGGCAGGGCGCGATCGCCGTGCTGCCCTCGGTGGAGCATCACTGCGGCGAGTCAACGGTGAACCGGAAGCTGTCGGCGTTGGCGGCGTTCTATCTGCACGCCGTTCGCGACGGGATCGAGGTCGGCGAGCTGCTGACGACCTGGCAGATCGGAGGGTCGAGAGGCGGTTGGAAGCCGTTTCTGCACCACATCAGCAAGCACATGCCGCTACCCCGGCGAACAGTGTCGTTGAAGGCGCCGAAGAAGCTGCCGCGAGTGCTGATCCCCGGCGAGATCCAAACACTGCTGGACGCGTGTGACCGGTTGCGGGATCGGTTCCTGTTGGCGCTGCTCTATGACACCGGGATGCGCATCGGTGAGGCGCTGGGGCTGCGTCACAGCGACATCGCCGCCGCTGATCGGCAGATCACAGTTTGTCGGCGTGACAACGACAACCGAGCCCGCGCCAAATCGTTGACGGTCCGGACCGTTCCGGTGAGCGCGGAACTGATTCGGTTGTATGCCGATTACCTTCACGCTGAATACGGCGACCTCGACAGCGACTACGTTTTCGTCAACCTCTGGGGGCGGCCACACGGCCATCCGTTGACCTATAGCGCGGTCTACGACCTGGTCCGCCGTTTGCGCCGGCGCACGGACATCGACTTCGACCCGCATTGGCTGCGCCACACCGCAGCGACCAGGATGCTGCGCGACGGGATCGGATTGGAGGTCGTGGCCAAGCTGCTCGGCCACGCCAATGTCACCGTCACCGCCGCGACATACGGGCATCTGAACGTGGAGGACGCCCGCAAGGCGATGGAGCACGCGGGCTGGTTCATCGGAAAGGCCCAGGTGAACCTATGACCGCCCTGGAGCCCAACTCAACGCCGGGCCTGCTGGGCCTGCTCATAGCCGGTGTTCGCGCCGAATTCCGCAGCGACGCATTGGAGTTCGCCTCGGACGACGCCGTATTCGGTGGAGGGTCCTGCCGCGTCACCGACTGCGGACGCAGCGCCCGTGGCCATGGCCTCTGTCAAGGTCACCACCAGCGATGGGCCAACGCGGGCCGCCCCGACCTCGAAGAGTTCACTGCCTCGACCGACCCGCGTTGGCGCAAACATCGCCCCAACCAGGCATGTCGGGTCGACGGCTGCGGTTACGGGTCGGCTCGCCGCGGATTGTGTCAGCTGCACGCGCAACGGTGGGAACGCGCCGGGCGGCCGCCCCTGACCTCGTGGTTACGTGATCCGCTGCCGGTGAAACAGCCCCGGCCCGGCGCGACCTGCCAGATCGGGCACTGCTCGTTATGGCCGCAGGCCAAGTCGCCGCTATGCCATTCCCACACCAACACTTGGAAAGCGAACGACCGCAACGATATCGACGAGTTCGTCGCAAGATTCGAATCCAACGACACACCGGCAAACGAGACGATTCAGCTCGGGATGCTCACGCCGCAGCTCAAACTGGAGATGCAGTACGTACTGCAGCAACGCCACGACGACCGACGCGGCAAGCTGACGCCGGCCGTTGTCGCCAGGGTGGTCCGACTACTGATAGACACCGCCACCACCTCGCTGCTCGACTTCGACGCCGACCAATGGCGGCAACGCTCAGCCGTGCTACTCAACGACACGAGATCTCGCGGCTTGCTGCTCTATGCCCACCTCACCATGCTGGACTTGGCCGAGGCCGGAGGTTGGGAAGCCGAATACCCACGCGACGTCTGGCGGATGCACCGGCTCGGCTACGAAGGCCACTACACACTGCGGTTCGACCGCATCCCGCAACCCTGGCTCAGAGAGCCGGCCAAACGATGGATCCGGCTGCGCCTCTCACGCGGACTCAACCTCGAAGCAGGCGGTGGACGCCCGCTGCTGGCCATCGCCCGATTCGGACGATTTCTCGCTGACGTCGACATCGACGACATCAGCCGGATCGACCGGGAACTGCTCGAACGCTACCTCGCGCACCTGAACCAGGAATACAGCCCACAGCGCCGAGGCGCCCACATCGGCCTGCTCAATGGATTCTTTGCCGCGATCCGCCAACATTGCTGGGCCACAGGACTTCCCGACACTGCGATGTTCTTCGCCGAGGACCACCCCAAGCGCGGCGAACACCTGCCCAGAGCGTTGGCCGAACACGTCATGACCCAGCTCGAACACCACGACAACCTCGACCAGTTCAACAACCCTGCCTATCGACTGATCACCGTCATCCTGATGCGTTGCGGGCTCCGGATCACCGACGCCCTGCGATTGCGCGGCGACTGCGTCACCACAGACGCCGACGGGGCACCCTATCTGCGCTACTTCAACCACAAGATGAAGCGGGACGCCCTTGTTCCGATCGCCCCAGACCTCGTCGACATGATCGGCCACCAACGCCGACTCGTCTCCGAACGCTGGCCCGGCGGCACTGGACTGCTGTTCCCGCGCCCCACCAAGAACATCGACGGCCAAGTCCCCCTGGGGATCCCGACCTACCGCGAGGCGATGCACCGATGGCTCGCAGCCTGCGACATCCGCGACGAGCACAACCGGCGGGTGCATTTGACGCCGCACCAGTGGCGCCACACGCTCGGCACCCGCCTGATCAACCGCGACGTTCCGCAAGAGGTCGTGCGCCACATCCTCGACCACGACTCACCGCAGATGACCGCCCACTACGCTCGCCTGCACGACACCACCGTCCGCCGAGCCTGGGAAGCCGCCCGCAAAGTCGACAGCCACGGGCGTGAGGTCAACCTCGACCCAGACGGACCGATGGCCGACGCCGCTTGGGCCAAACAACGCCTCGGTCGCGCCACCCAAGCCCTACCCAACGGCTACTGCGGTCTGCCCGTCCAACAGAGCTGCCCACACGCCAACGCCTGCCTGACTTGCCCCATGTTCCTCACCACCCAGGAATTCCTGCCGCAACATCGGACCCAACGCAAGCAGACACTGCAACTGATCACAGCAGCAGAAGCTCGCGGACACAAACGGCTGGCCGAGATGAACCGCCAGGTTTTGGGCAACCTCGACGCCATCATCACCTCGCTCGACACTCCCACCGATCCGACGGCAGCCGAACATGCGAGCTGACAACAGCATTCACATCGTCACCGCAGCCAAGCAGCGTCACGAGCTCACCCGCGCAAAAGCTATCGCCGCCTTGCACGAACTCGACCGCGCCGGAACCAAGATCAGCTTCGAAGCCGTCGCCGAACACGCCGGTGTCTCCCGGTCCTGGCTCTACACCCAGCCCGACCTCAAAGACGAGATCAACCGCATCCGTGCGCTACGCCGCCCGCAACACGACCAGGCTCCGCCAGCCCGGCAACGCGCCAGGGAAGACTCCCTGCGCCAGCGCCTCGACGTCGCACTTCGCCGCAACCGTGAACTCGCCGAACAGAATCAGCGACTGCGCCACCAACTCGCCCATGCTCTCGGACAAGCCCGCGACGACACCCACAAGCGACCCGCCCGAGATCGCGATTCGATAACAATCGACCCCTGCTGACTGGGCGACAACCGAGCGCCAAGAGCACGTCGCGGACACCGTCCACACCGCAAACCAGCAGGTCACAACCCTGCCCGACCGCCGGACTACAGATAACGATCGAACGGCTCAACAAGGAGATCCGCCGCCGCACCGACGTCGTCGGCATCTTCCCTGACCGCAACGCGCTGATCCGTCTCGTCGGGGCCGTCCTGGCCGAACAGCACGACGAATGGGCCGAATCCCGGCGCTACCTCGGCCTCGACGTCCTCAGCAAATCCCGAGCCGATCAGAGCTCACCGACCGAACAGGAGGCCACCCCCGCGGCACTGACCGCCTGAACCATCACATCGAAGAATCACACGAAGACGTCGTACACCACGCCCCTGGACTTGACCGAAACCACAACGGCCGCCCCGTCGTGGACATCAAACACGCGCTGCAACTACCTGTAGATATCGATCGAGGCGCGCTACGGCCGCCGAAGGTACGCACTATGACAAGCGCCGAACTGGCCTCGATGTGCTGCGGCCATCGGCTAGCCCGTCGGGGTGAGAGCCGGGTGGCGGTTCACCCTGCTGGGACATGTCGGCTTCGACCGCCTTTTCCGCATGCTTGCTTGCGGTACTTACGACGCCCCTGCTCGCGCGGCACCGTTCCGTGCGGGTCTGGCCGGGCGACCACGAGGAGGAAGACACCGATGGACCTGCGTAACACCGTGTTGAGCATGGACGAGTGGACCGAGCTGATACACCGGGCGGAGACCGGGGAGATTTCCGAGCCGCTGGAGAACGTCGACCACGACAACACCTCGCCCTACGACGCGATCTTCGTCGGCGGCGGCGCGGGCGGCCGGTTCGGGTCGGCATACCTGCAGGCCCGGGGCGGCCGCCAGCTGGTGGTGGACAAGTGGCCGTTCCCCGGACAACACAACCTCACCGACCTGTGAAAACGTCGGCGGACGAAGGCATGGAGGTGGATTGAGCATGCGTATCGCCATGGGCATCGGCGGCGACGTCATCGGAACCCCGATGTCACCACAGAGCATCGTCGATCAGGCTCGGCTAGCGGAAGCAGAAGGCTTTCCCTCGGCCTGGTCGGTGCACTTCACCCGGGGTGTGGACGCACTGAACGTGCTTGCAGTGGCGGGCACGCAGACCAGCCGGATCGAGCTCGGGGTGGGGATCGTGCCCACCTATCCGCGCCATCCGCTCGCCCTGGCCCAGCAGGCGGCCACCACTCAGGCCCTCTGCGGGGGGCGGCTGACCCTCGGAGTCGGCGTCTCCCATAGGCCGGTGATCGAAGGCATGCACGGGATCCCCTATGCCAGCCCAGCGGCCCACATGCGAGACTACCTGTCGGTGCTGACACCGCTCCTGCGTGAGGGCAGTGTCAGCCACCACGGTGAGTTCTACCAGGTCGAAGGCAGCTTCACGGTGCCGGGGACGCGTCCGGTCTCGGTCGTGGTCGGTGCTCTGTCCCCGAAGATGGTGCGGGTCGCGGGGGAGCTCGCCGATGGTGTCGTGACCTGGTTGGCCGGCCTGCGCACCCTCGACGGCCACATCGTGCCGGAGCTGGCCAAGGCAGCGGCTGCGGCCGGCCGGCCGCAGCCCCGGGTCGTCGCGGCCGTTCAGGTTGCCGTCTGCGACGACGCCGATGCGGGCCGTGCCACGGCGGAGGACGTCTTCGCCCGTTACGGCGGTCTGGAGAACTATCAGCGGCTCCTCGCGCGCGAAGGCGTGGCGTCGCCCGGGGCGCTCGCCGTGGTGGGAACCGAGTCCGAGGTGGAGAAGCAACTGCGGCGCTATGCCGATGTCGGTGCCACCGAGCTGTGGCCGACGGTGTTTGCCGTAGGGGGCGACGCTGACGCGAGCGTTCGCCGAACCAGGGCCCTGCTCGCCGAGCTGGCTCCGGAGCTCTGAACACGCACGGGATGACGGCTGACCGCTGTGACCACTCGATGGCCGAGGAGGTCGTACGGAAGGGAGTTTGCTGTGGGCATCGCGTACGCCCCCGAGACCCTGCTCGGTGTCGACGAGATCAACTTGGCCGAACTCGACCTGGTAGGCGTGCCCCCGAGGAACCACGTGTACATCCGCACGCTGACGAACCGGAGCCTCGGGGAGTACGACCCGGAGGCCGGCGAAACCCCGGGGCAGGGATCGGCTGCCGCGCGGGAATTCAAGGACTACGGGCGCGAGCTCGCGGGGTCAGGCACCGCAAGCCGCAGGACGATCTCGTCAGTCTGCTCGTCGACATCGAACTCGACGGCCACCGCCTGAGCCAGGAGGAATCGGCGGTTTCTTCTCCTTGCTGTTGGCAACGGGCACGGAGACAACTGCCAGCGTGATCAGTCATCGCCTGCTCGCGGTCTCGCGGTTCCCGGATCAGAAGCGACTCTTCCTCGAGGATCGCCCTGGTCGGTCATCGCTGGGACGTTCTCCGGTGGGCGAGTCCACTTCTGCACATGCGCCGAACCGTGGCCCGGGACGTGGACTTCAGCGGCGTGCGGATGCGGGAGGGCGACAAGGTCGCTCTGTGGTATCCCCGCCAACCGTGACGAGTCGGCCTTCTCCCACCCACGCGGAGTCGGGGAAGCCATGCAGGCAGAGTGCCCGCGGGCGGGAGCCACGCGTGAGGTAGGCGAAGTCGACGCCGTGGGCTGTCACTCGCCGCTGCTCGAGTTGCCTTCCGGCTCCTTCCTGCCCTATGCGGTGATCGACGCGGCATCCACGCCGCGGAGTGGCTCACCGACCATGCCGGCGCCCAGGGCGGCACCGTCCGCCTCGTCGACGACGAGGAAGGACCCGGTGCTGCGGTGGTGGACGTAGTGGTCGACCGGCAGCGGTTCCGAGCCTTGGCCTCGTGCGCCCGGTAGTCATGCCCTTGTCCACCGCATGGGTGAGCCCAGGCGCCCGCCGCTTCTGGTCACGCTCGGGCTCGAGGAAGTCCGGACAATCCCACACGGCCGCGCCTCTAGTCATCGGGCCTGGTCGAACACACGGCGCCGGCGCCACCCCGCCGGTACGTACATCGCCCGGTTCTTGATCCCGCCGGGCCTATGGAGCGCCGCCCCGCGGATTCGTATTGGACGTTCAATGTCCCCAATACCCACATGGAGACATGCGCCTCAGGGTCGCGCGAGCCGTCGCGCGGTGGCCACCAAAGCCGCCTCGGCCGCGTCCGCCGCCGCCTGTCGCTCCCGCCGCCAGTTCTCGGCCACGCCCACCCGTTCCGCCAGCGCGCGACAGTGCTCGCGGACCCGGTCCGGGGCGCTGCCGCCGAGCGCGCTCCGGTGCAGTGCACAGCGGACCGGATCCTGCGCGTCGGCGACCAGCCCAGGGTCGAAGGTGAGGTCGCGGTCGAGCACCTGCGCGGCGGCGCACGCCAGGTCCGCGGCATCAAGGGTGGACTGCCCGGCCTCGGTCGCGGTGGCCACGGCGCGCCCCACCACCCGGTAGGCCGAGCGGTAGTCCAGGCCGTGTCGCAACACCAGCTCCTCGGCGAGGTCGGTCGCTCCGGTGAAATGCGCCCCCGCCGCGGTGGCCAGCGCCGTGCGGTCGACCCGCACGGTGGCCACCACCTCGGCACCCAGCGACACCACCCGCCGGGCCAGCTCCAGCGCGCCTGCCACCTCGCCGTAGGCGTGCAGCCAATTGTCCGTGCGTGCCGACGGGCTGCGCTGGGTCACCAGCAGTCCCGTGGTCCGGCCAATCAGCGTGCCCGCGCCCGAGCGGATCACCGCGAGCGCATACGGGTTGCGTTTCTGGGGCAGCAGCACCGATGCCCGGCACAGTGACGCATCGAGCGCGACGTAACCGAACCCGGGGCTGGCGAAGATCTCCAGGTCCTCGGCCAGCCGGTCGACGGTGATAGCGGCCTGGGTCGCGGCCATCGCGGCATCCGCGAGCCCGTCCACCGACCACATGACGTCGCGGGTATGCGCGCCGGGAGCGGCGAAGCCGAGCAGGGCGGCAAGCCGGTGGCGGTCGACCGGTACCCGGGTGCCCGCCACACCGCCGACACCGGCGGGGCTGCGGTCGGCCCACCGGTGCACCGCCTCGAGCCGGTCAAGGTGCCGCGCGGCTTCCTCGCCGAACCCACCGAGGTAGTGGCCGAAGGTCGACGGCTGGGCGGGCTGCAGGTAGGTGGTGTCCGCCCACACCGTGGCGGATTGCGCGGCGGCCTGCTCGGCGAGCGCGGAGACGAACCGGCCGGTCGTTTCATGCAGGGCGAGCACGCGTTCGCGCATCGCAACCCGGAAGGCTATCCGTCCGGCCTCTCGGCGTGTCCTGCCCGTGTGCAGCCAGCCCGCGACGCGGCCCAGGCGCCGCTCCAGCTCACGTTCTCGGCTGTTGTAGGCATCGCCGTAGACCGCGTCATAGGGAAATGCCTCGGCCGGGGTGGCGAGGGTGTCGAGCAGCACGGTCAGCAGACTCGCGCCCTCGGCTTCGGGAATGACCCCTGCTTCGCGCAGCGCGATCACGTGGGCGAGATCGGCAAGCCCCAGTCCGTGGTGCAGCAGCGGCGCGTCGGCGAGCTCCAGCGCGTAGCCCGCCTCGACCAGTTCGGCCGCCGGCCCGCTGGTGATCCGTGCCTGAGCGCCGAGGTAACCCTCGGGAACGACGGGCGTCACATCGACTCCTTCCGGGCCGCGAACAGCGTGGGTGTGCCACCGCTGACCAGGAATACCACCGGGCCGGCGGGCGCACTCCGCAGCAGCGCGCCCATCGCCTTGGCGGCAAACACCGGATCCAGGAACACGCCCTCGGTGCGCGCAACCAGTTCGGCCGCGGCAGCACCTTCTTCCGACGGCTTCCCGTAGCCCGGACCGATGTGGCCGCCAAGCACGGTCACGTCCTCCGCCGTGCCGGTCGGGTCGTTGCCGGGGAGCCCGAGCAGCTCGGCAGCATCCTCGGCGAGGGCCCTGACCCGGTGGGTGCATTCCTCCTCCGGACGGCTCACGCTAACCCCGATAACCTCATACGGCGTCCGCAGCCAGCGGGCTCCCGCGACCAGGCCAGCCTGCGTGCCGCAGGAGCCGGAGGCCAGCCACAGCTGGGCGGGAGCGAGGCAGGAGTCTACCAGTTGCCCGGCCAGTTCCAGGCTCGCCCGTAGGTAACCGGCCGAGCCCAGGGCGGTCGCGCCCCCGCGGGGCAGGATGTACGGGCGGCGACCGGCCGCGCGCAGCTTCTCGGCGAGGGCCTCGATCCCGGCGTCAACCGAGGTGCGGTCGGGTTCGCCGGTGTAGTGCACCTCGGCGCCGATCAGCTCGTCGAGCAGCAGGTTGCCGGTGGGCGACACGGGCGAGCCGTAGAACACCAGGTGCGGATCGAGCCCGCAACGACGCGCGGCGAGCGCAGACAGCATCGCCCAGTTCGACTGCGGGCCCGCCCCGGTAACCAGGCAATCGCAGCCCTGGGCGAGAGCGTCGCCGATCAGGTATTCCAGGCCACGCACCTTGTTGCCGCCCAAGCCAAGCCCGGTGAGGTCGTCGCGCTTGAGCCACACCTCGACCCCGATGGCCTCGGACAACCGGGGAGCGGGGTGCAATGGGGTGGGCAGGGTGGCCAGCGGGACGCGGGGCAGCCCCAACAGCCGGTTCATGGCTCATTCACCACGCGGTCCACAAAGGACGGCGCTGCGCCCAGCGCCGCACGCGGGTCGAGACAGCGGTCGATGTCTTCGGTGGTGAGCTGGGCGGTGATCCGGTGATCGGCGAGCAACGCTGCGCGCAGGTCGACGCCTCGCTGCCGTCCGGCGAGCGTGGCTTCGTATATCAGCTCGTGCGCGGTGTGCTTGCCGACCCGCTCGGCCAACGCGCGCATCAACGGTTCGGACATCACGTAGCTGCCTCCTGCCTCGAGGTTCTGCCGCATCCGCTCGGGATCTGCCTCCAGGCCCTCCAGCAGGCGGCAGCCCATGGCCAGCGAGACACCGCTGTACAGGCACGCCTCCGGCAGCACAATCCATTCAGTTTTCCAGGCCCGCCCGTCGCGTTCATGCTCGGCGACCATCCCCTCGACGGCCACCGTCGCGTTCGCCCGGACCAGGCGGGCCAGCGTGACCAGATGTTCGGATAGCTCCGGATTTCGTTTGTGCGGCATGGTGATGCTGCCGACCTGTCCCGGCATGAACGCTTCGGACAACTCGCCGATCTCGGGGCGCTGCAGCTCGTAGACCTCCTGCCCGATCTTGGCCAGCGTCGCGGTGACCAGCGCGAGCAGGTTCACGAACTCGGCGATGCCGTCCCGCGCGGTGATCCAGGGCAGCTCGGGCTCGGCCAGGCCGACGTGCCGGGCGAAGGCCGCCAGCAGCGGCAGCGCGGCGTCGCCCCAGAACTCCATGGTGCCCAGTGCCCCGCCGAGCTGAACGATCTCCCAGCGGGGGCGGCCTTCGGCCAGCCGGGTGCGGTGGCGGCGCAGTTCCGCCGCCCACACCGCCGCCTTGAACCCGAGGGTGATCGGCAGGCCAGGCTGGCCGTGCGTGCGGCCGGGCATGAGCGTGTCGCGATGCCGCCGGGCGAGGTCGGTGGCGGCGGCCTCGGCGCGGGTCAGGTCTCGGTCCACAATGGACGCGACGTCGCGGATCACCAGTGCGGTCCAGGTGTCGGTGATGTCCTGCACCGTGGCGCCGTAGTACACCCACTCCCCCACGGAGTCCGGCAGCGCCCTGCGCAGGCGGCGGATCAGACCCAGGGTGGAGTGCCCGCACGCGCGCGTTTCGGCCCCGATTTCCGCCAGATCCAGCAAGTTCACGTCGGCGTGCTCGGCGATGACCTTGGCCGCATCGGCGGGCACCAGCCCGACTTCGGCCTGGGCGGCCGCCAGCGCGGCCAGAATGTCGAGCCAACGTTGCACGCGTGCTTCGTCGTCGAGCAGGGCGTGCAGTTCCGGCGTTCCCCACAGGTGGCCGTAGATGACAGAGTCGGCCAAGTGTGCACTCATGGCAGTCCTCCGCTCAGCAGACGGCGAGCTGCTCGGGTGCGTCGACCCCGGTGAGCCGGCGCAGCGCGAGGCGGATCTCGTCCAGGTTGGATCCCCACGGCACCACGGCGGACGCGGCCTCAAACTCCACACCCCGTTCCAGCAGGCAGCATTTGGCCAGCGTGGGGGTGGTCAGGTCGCGGGTCTTCCGGGGGCAGATGTCCACCCGGGGTGGTTCGTCGCCGTAGAAGTGCCTGTGGAACTGCACGGAACGTTCGCAGCCGACCATCAGCCAGTCCAGCCGCTGCGAAGGGCGGGTGTCCAGAAAGGCTAGCTCTCCGGCCACCTGGACGCCGGAGCCGCGGCACGGCAGCAGGTAGGCCTTTGCCGGGTGGCCGGCGGTGAGCTCCCGGATGTCCACCAGGTCCGGTACCAGGTCGATCGGCGGCAGGTCCTCGTCGAATGCCACCACCTGCTCGGCCATCGCGAACAGCTTCGGTGGCTCGGGCGGAATCACCTCGGTGACCCGGATCCGCATCGGCGCGGGCTCCCAGATGAAGTTCACGTGCTCGTAGCGGCCCTGCACCACGTAGGCCCGCGCGTTCGGGGTGGCGTGGGCGAGGGCGGCGCGAGCCAGTGCGGTGGCGTTGCCGACGTCCGTCTCCGGCGAGCTGATCGAGACCACCTCGTCCGGGCCCGCCAGCACCCGTGCCTCGACGACGGGCGAGAACAGCGGCTCGGCCGACGCCTTGCGCACCGCCACCACCGCGGAGTCCTCGCCGTTGCGGAAGACCAGGTAGTCAGTGCGGCGGTACACCTCCCGGCCGAGCAGGAACCGTATTTCAATGCTGACAATGCACTACTAGTAGTGCATTGTCAGCATTATGGCGCGCGCAAACTCTTCGAGTTGCGACCCATGACCGTGGGACGGCGACGGGAACTCCTACCGTTCCGCGTCAGCCTCGGTAGAGGCGAGGCGCTAGATGGCTTCCTGGAGCGGCTCGCTGACGCGAACGGGCTGCGCTCGGCGGAGATCATTCGTCGAATCAAGACGATGTCCGGCCCTTCCGCGCCGACGACGGCTTTCATGATGTTCAAACCGGATCCACAGCTGATCGAGCGCGTGCAGAGGTTGAGCGGTATTACCGGCACATCCCTGGCCAACGCCACGCTCAGGCGTTTCGACTTGGGCCTGCCGCTGTTCCTGGAAGGGCTCGATCCCTTGGCGCGACATACGTTTCGGCAAGTCGTCACGCAAGGCTGGTTCCCGCAGTTTGGATCACAAACTTGTGTGGAATGCATCGCTCAGGATGGCATCTGGCGATTGGAGTGGCGGCTACCCATCGTCGCCACCTGCATCCGCCATGGCATCTTTCTCACCGCTCAGTGTGCTGGGTGCGATCAGCGTTTCCGCACCCATCGATACGCCGTACTGCGGCCGATCATCGACGCGTCGCAGCCTTGCGGGAATTCTCTCGGGCTGCGGACACAATGCCGCCATTCCGTGTCGGCCCACGCACGGGTGCCCGCCGATCCGCGCGTGCTCGCCACGGCCCGCCAGATAGATCACGCCCTCCGCGGCGAGCCGACCGCGATGCTTGGGGAACTGACGAACCCTCGCCTGTACCTGGCGGAGCTTCGGCACCTTGCCACTCTGCTACTGCACCTGCTGTCGCGACCCGGCGGTGTCGCCTACGCCGGCTGGGCCGACGACATCCACCGCGAAGCCATCACCCGCACCACCGACTTGAGGGGACCGCGCTGGGGTATCAGCCCACCGAGCAGTGCCGAGGCGCGTGGGCAGATACTCGCCGAGGCGCAGGTCATTCTGGAACAGGACGGTCTGGCCGCGGCCGCCGACCACCTGGCCCCATGGCTATCGCTGATCGACGACACCCCCAACGGGCCCACCGGATGGCTGCGTAACCACACCAAGCGCACACCCACCATGGGCAGGCTGATCGACGCATCCCTTTCGCGCCGCCATCACGTTGGTCGCCGACTCGGCAACAGACCGGCTGTCGCCGCGCTAAGTCCGGACGCGATACCGCAACTCGTCGATGTGGAGATATATCGCGACTTGTTCGACGGCATGCTCGGCAGCTACGAGTGGACCGGCCGCATGTACGTGTCACTCTGTTTGGTCAGAGCCGCCACGAACGCCTCCACGTGGGCCGAGGCAGCCACCGCCATCGGACTCGACCCGACTCTCGGCACGAGTACGGCGCGGGCGGCCAGCAGCCGCCGGTGCGTATCGCCGGAGGTGTTCACCGGCGCAGTGCGCGCCGCCGAACTCGTCTTGCCCCGCAACCGCGACTTCCGCGAACGGGAGTCCCGCGTGCGAGCACTCGCCAACCCGTCCTCGACCGCCAGGGAAGAATGGTGTACGTCAGTGTCGCCGCACCGGAAGCGCACCACCTGGTCATACGCACTCACGTGGATGTGGTGCGAAGTCGCCCAAGGGCCGCTCGACACCAGCCCGGCGTGGGCAGTAGCGCCCAGTTCTCCGGTCAAGGCCGCCTACCGTGCCTTCGCGGCCAGGCTCACCCCTTCCACCCGCGACGAATTGCGGTTGCTGGCATCGCGTTGAGTCCGCTCGCCCTCAAGGCATGTCAGGACGCTCTCTTCGGTGGATGCTTCCTGTCGCGGTACTCGTCCTCAGCCCGCTTGCTCAGCTCCACGCGGTCGAGGTGCTTGCGCTGGATCCTGAACGAGCCATCGTGGATCGCCTCGATCGTGGCCTCGGTGACCAGCTCCGTGACATCGCCGATGTAGCCCTGAGAGCGGTCGTGTAGCTCCTGGGCCAGCTTGGTGAACAGCATCTCCGGTTTTCCTCTGGGCAGGTGCGGAAGCACCAGATTCTCGAGTTGCCGCGCGATCGCTTGCCACCTGCGCATGTGGTCGATGTCGTGGCGCTCGCACGGATACGGTTGCAGATGATCGAGCCGCAATCGTGACGCGATCTGGGGATCGGTCGCCAAGTCACTGCCTTCGAGATTGGCGCCGATGAGCACCAGGCTGACCCCGAGCTTGCCGAGGCGAGTGTTGAAGTGCTTGACGTAGTCGAGTACGTCTCTTCCGCCCTTCCAGTTCGTCTTCAGCAGGTGGACGTCGTCGATGACGACGACGCGTGTCCTGTGCCGTCGGATCGCGCTGATCGCCGCTTCGGACACGTGTCGGGTATCGCCGTCGCTGGGGAGATTGAAGAAGTCCAGGATCTCGCCCACGACGTCCTTGATCAACGCCGCAGCGCGCAGGTCGATCCAGACGATGGGATACAGGTCTGCTTCGCACCCGGACGCGGGGCGAAAGATCGGATGTCCGTCGTCGTCCTTCTCGGCGTCCGCGATCCATTCGAGGTATCGCTCACGCGCCCAACGCATCATCATCGTGCTCTTGCCGACGTAGTTCATTCCACTCAATGCCGGAAGTCGCTTGGCGCCGGGCGGTGAATACGCGTTGGCCTGCACCGTCTTCGTCATCTTCCGATAGATCGCATCGGCCTCGATCGTCGCGACGAAGAGGTTTGCCAGCCAGCGGCTCAGGCGGTCGACGTGATCGTCGCGCTGCCCGTCGGTCAGGGCGTTCCACTGCGTGACAGTGAGATGCGGGGGTTCGACCGGCATCTCGGTGACGCAGTGCTCGTGCCATAGCTGGGCGTCCACGGGTCATGCCTCCTCATCGAGCAGGTAGTTCGGCCACTCTTCATTCCGTCCGGCCGGTCGCAGACGGAGTGGCGGGCTCGGGTGCACACGCTCCTGGGCCGCTTGGGCTTCACCGTGGTCGACTCGCGCCTGTTCGACGCGCTGCCGGCTGGCCGTCAACTTCCTGCGCAGTTTGGGACCGACCGGTGCCTCGGTGATTTGCGTGAGTTCGTCGATGATCTGCCGAGTTGCCGAATTTCGATTGAGTACCTTGTTGCCACCGCGTTCACGGATCCGCTGGCACACGTGGCCAACGATGGCGGCTGCCATCGGCGCCTGCGTTCGGTCGATGCCTCGCCACTCGATCGGTTGGACGAGTTTGGTCGCCGGATCTTGGAACCAGATGCGGGACAGGTCTCGCGGATCGACGAAGAACGGCGCCTTTTCGTCCTGCGCTCGGAACTGTCCGACCCGCTTGGAACGGTAATCAGCGAGCACCGGCGAGTCGTAGACGAGATTCTTCAGTTCCACCCCGTCATGGCTGATGGTTGCCCAGCGGACGGGGAGGAACTGGTAGATCAGGTCGGGCCGCTGGGGTACGTCGATGCGCCCGGTCATTGACACCATCGCGTCCCACATCTCCAGCGGGCACACCCGTGCGTCCTCCTGTCCCGGCTGGATGATTCCGGTGTGGCCGCTGCGGTGATAGTCCAGCGCGATGAAGCGCCGAAGATGCTGCTCGAGTTCGGTGGCGGTCAGCATCGGCTCCTTGCTGACCAACCTTCCTCGCTCAGAGGTGTTGCGGCCCTTGTATCCCGGTATCTGCTGCAGTGCCCGTTGTACGGTTTCGTGCCAGCGTTCGACGTGCGGGTTGTCGTTGGCCTTGCCTCCGCGATTGAGCAACAGGTCGATGCCCATATTGTCGAGCAGCGCACGGAAGTGCTTGGACACGAAGATGGCTCCGTGGTCGGAGCGGATCGCATCAGGTAGCACCGACGGTATGCCGTGTTCTCCTTGCAGTGTCGAGAAGTCGGGTGCGAAGAGCCGCTGACCAGCCCGCACGGGCACCTGTGTGAAGTCCAGCTGTTCGGGTAATCCCACCCATCTCCAGTGGCCGATCGAGGTCCCGTCGACCATCATCGAGAACGGTCGACAAATGTCGTAGACCAGCAGCCCCGCCTCGATACCGTTGGCACTCCTTGCCACGACCCGGATCGCGAGGACCACCCGCGTGGCGACGTCGACAGCCGTCAGGATCTCGACGCTGTAGGGCTTGCCGGTGTAGGGGTCGTAGACCAGGTTGTCGGCGCGGGTCGCGTCGATGGCCACCACCTGGCCAGGCCGGATCGCAGGGTAGTGCTTCGTCCCCGAGACGTGCCGCAGTCTGCGGCTGAGTTGAGCTCGGGTGGAGTCACCGCGCTCGCGTTTGAGGTTGGACAAGTACTGCCGCGTAATGCGTTCTGGCGGTTTGATATGCGCGAGTCCGCTGTTCTTCAGGTTGACTTCCGTCTGTCGCTTGATCTCTTCGATCGAGATGGTGGATCGGTCGCCGTCGAGCGAGTCCAACACCTTAATGGCAGCGTCCCGGTAGTGCTGATCGATCCGGTCGTAGGACTTGCTTGGGCGTACGGTGCGGCCATCGATGAGCGCAAGTCTAGTTGACTGAACTTCGGCGAGCCTTCCGATGGAGTGGCTGCGGCGGGCGGAGGATCCGGCTATGGGCGAGGTGGGTCGGGTGGAGTCGGCGCCGAGCGGGTTGCCGTGGCGGGTGATCTTCCCCGATGCCGAGCATCCCGGGGCGACGTCATACCTTCGCGAACTGGCGGCGTCTGATTGCAGTCCACTCACAGTTCGAAGTTACGCGTTCGACCTTCTGCGGTGGTTCCGTTTCCTGCATGACCGCCTGATCAGTTGGGAGCGAGCCGAGCGCGTAGATGTCCGCGCGTTCGTCGAGCACTTGCGGGCGGCGCCCAATCCGCAACGTCTTCGCCGACGACCGGATGGGCCGCCACCGGGGTCGGTGAACGCAGTGACCGGCAAGGCGGAGTTGTCCGGCAAGTACGCCCCCCGCACCATCAACCATCAGCTGTCAGTCTTATTCGGGTTTTATGACCACGCCTGTGCCGTCGATCTGGGTCCGCTGGTGAATCCCGTTCCTGCACAACGTGCTAGGCAAGGTGGCCGACCGCATGCGCACCACAACCCGATGGAAGACTTCGCTATCTTTCGGCGCGCCAACTACCGGCAGAAGACCCCACGGCCGGTGTGGCGGGCGATCCCCGATGACGCCGCCGCAGCGCTGTTTAACGCGTTGCGCAGCCACCGCGATCGAGCGTTAGTGAGTTTCTATCTGTCCTCGGGTGTGCGGGCATCGGAGCTGCTCGGTTTGCGTCACGGTGATCTGGATGCCGGCCGCTACACAATCACGGTCACCAGCAAGGGCAGCCGCATGCGGGAGACCGTTCCGGCCTCAGTGGACTCATTCGTATGGCTGGCGCTGTATTTGGCTGGACGCCCGCCGATCGAGCCGGGTGGTCCGGTGTGGTGGACCCGACGCTCTCAGCCTGCACCGCTGAACTACCACGCAATGCGCGCGGTGCTGCGCCGCGCCAACGCCAGCTTGGGCGCGAACTGGTCGTTGCACGACTTCCGCCACACCGCCGCCGCGCGGATGCTGGCCGACCCCGCGTTCACGCTGGTCGACGTGCAAACCGTCCTGCGGCATGCCAGCGTGACGACCACTCAGATCTACACCCAGCCTCGCCTGGAAGATTTGATCGGCAAGGTCCTTGAGCATCACGCCCGACCGAAGATCGAAGCATCGACGATCGAACCTGCCTACGACCCCGCAGCGGTCCGAGAACTGTTGGGGCTGCCGAATTGAGCGCTGAGGACATCCGATCACCGCAACGCCGGCAGGCCGCCGCGACGCGGCGGGCGATGAGCCCACAGGTCCAGCTGCTGTCACGGCCTGATTCACCGCATCTGCAAGCGATCCCAGCAGACAGCCGGTTCGGCCCCGCCGGCCTGGCCCGGCCCCTGTGGGGCTACGACGCCAACCACGCGCCCCCATCACCGCCAGAGGGCGCCCGCGGTGTGACGATGCAGCATCTCACCATCACTGAGTTGTGCGACGTCGTAACCGAGCGCCACCGGACGCTGCCACCCCAGCAGCTTCAGCCGATGGTTCGGGGAACGCAGGCCCTGCTGGGTGTCCTGGCTCAATATTCAGGGCAGACGTGGGAGGAGCGGTGGCTGGCCAGCGGTTACGACGCCGCTCCGCGCACCTGGATCGAGCATGATGCGTTGCCGCACTACGACCATTGGTCACCCACGCTCAAGGCCCTCAATGCGCTACTGCGCGTACGCGCACTGCGGCCGTCCTACAGTTGGCTGTTGGATTCCAAGCAGCGGGTAGCCCTCGGCAGGTTCCTCGACAGCAATGGCGGGCCGGACTTGGAACGGTTGCGTACGCTGCCCGCCTACCGGGACGCGGTGCCCAAATACCAGGACGACGCCGAAAAGGCATTGGCGCGGGTGATGATCCGCACCGGGAAGAACATCGGACAACTGTGCGGCGACGATCTGCTGTTCTACGCCGACGTGGTGCGCACCTCGGGGCGACAGCGCCGCGAACACCTCATCTGGGAGCTGTTGGTCGCCCTGGGCCCCTTGGCCGAGGAGGCGCCTACGCTGCGGGCGACGTGGTCGGCGCGAGGCAACACACGCCAACACAGCGCTGCGACGCTAGTCGATCGATACGGCATCCCCGCCTCAGGAGTGCGCGACCTCCTCGTGGGCTACCTCGAGGAGCTACAGCCCAACATGGACTACAGCTCGCTGGAGGGACTTGCCTACCGCCTGGCCCGATTGTTCTGGTGGGAGATCCTGCAGATCAATCCGGACCAAAAGGACCTGGCGATCTCGGCCGAGGTGGTGACGGCGTGGCGGGAACGGTTGGCGATGACCCTCGACGGCCGCCCGCGACGCGAAGTGCACTCGATCCTGTTCGCCATCCGCGGCATGTACCGCGACCTGGCCGAGTGGTCGCACGACGACCCCGTCCGCTGGGGTGTCTGGGTCGCGCCGTGCCCAGTACCGCGGGCGCTCAGTCGCGCGGCGGCCAAGCAGAAACGCCGCCAGAAGGCCTCCATGCAGGATCGCACCCGCATGCTTACCCCGCTGCTGCCGGCACTCCTGGCTGCGGCTACAGCGCATAAGGACCGCACCGCAACGCTTCTGCAGCGTGCCTTGACCTGCACGCACGACCAGGAATTCGTCATCGACGGCTTCACCTTCCTTCGGCACTGCCCACCCTTGCGGCGCGACGGCGACGCCCGCGCCCGGATTTGGGCGCACCTGGCACCCGGACAGCAGCGGCCGGGATGGATCCGAGGCAGTGCCGAGCGCATCGACGTAACCGCGCTCGAAGAGGAGGGCTTCTGGGGTTGGGCGCTCGTGGAGACACTGCGTCACACCGGCATTCGCATCGAGGAACTTCTTGAACTGACCCAATTATCGCTGCGGCACTACACCGCCTCCACAACGGCCACGCTGGTGCCCTTGCTCCACATCGTGCCGTCCAAGACCGATTGCGAGCGGCTGATCCCGATGACTCCGGAACTGGTCGGAGTGCTGTTGGAGGTTTTGCGCCGCGCCAAGGCCGGCAAGGATCACGTGCCGCTGTCGATCGCCTACGACACCAACGACAAGGTCCACAGCGAACCGTTCCCGCACCTGTTCGCACGCCCTCTGGGTACCCGTCACGAAGTGCTGGGACGGCACTACGTGCGCCAGATTCTGGTCCACCTCGCCACGATCGCCGGGCTCACCGATGCCGGTCGACCGGTGCACTTCACCCCGCACGACTTCCGCCGACTGTTCGCCACCGATGCCGTCAACAACGGTCTGCCGCTGCACATCGCCGCAGCGCTACTCGGACATCTCAACCTCGACACCACCCGCGGCTACACCGCCGTGTTCCCCGAGCAGATCGTCACCGCCCATCAGGCGTTCATCGAACGTCGCCGCCAACTGCGCCCATTCGAGGAGGCGACAGTCGCCGACGACGACGAATGGGCCGATTTCGAAGAGCACTTCCTACTGCGCCGCGTTGCCCTCGGCGAGTGCCACCGCCCCTACGGCACACCCTGCGTCCACGAACACGCGTGTACCCGATGCCGGTTCCTGCGCGTCGACCCCGCCCAGTTGGGCCGCATCAACGAGATGACCGAGAACGCCGAGCAGCGCCTCGTCGAAGCAAAGGACCGAGCATGGCTCGGCGAGGTCGCCGCCCTCGAAGAAAGCATCAAGCATCTGCGCGTCCGCCAATCCGAGGCCCAGCAACGACTTTCACACGGCGGCAACCCGTTCGCCGAGCAGAGACCACAATGAGACGATGAAGCTTCCCGTCATGCCGCCGGTCTCGCCAATGCTGGCCAAGTCGGTGCCGACAATCCCCTCTGGTGCCTCCTATGAACCGAAGTGGGACGGCCTCCGATCGATCTGCTTCCGCGACGGCGACGAAGTCGAACTGGGTAGCCGCAACGAGCGGCCCCTGACACGGTACTTCCCCGAACTGGTCGCCGCCGTCACCGCCGAACTGCCCGAGCGTTGCGTGATCGACGGCGAGATCATCATCGCCACCAACCACGAGCTGGATTTCGAAGCACTGCAACAACGCATCCACCCCGCCGATTCGCGAGTACGGATGCTCGCCAAGCAGACCCCTGCGTCCTTCGTAGCGTTCGATCTACTCGCCTTGGGCGACGATGACTACACCGGGAAACCGTTCACCGAGCGGCGCGCCGCACTCGTCACGGCCTTGGCCGACTCCGGGCCCTCGGTTCACCTAACTCCTGCGACGACGGATCTCACGACGGCGCATCGGTGGTTCGAAGAGTTCGAGGGGGCGGGTCTCGATGGCGTCGTCGCCAAGCCCCTGACGGCCACCTATCAACCCGACAAGCGGGTCATGTTCAAGATCAAGCACCAGCGGACCGCCGACTGCGTCATCGCCGGTTACCGGGTGCACAAGGCCAGCCAGGACGCGATCGGCTCCCTGCTGCTCGGGCTCTACACCGACGACGGCACCCTCGCCTCCGTCGGCGTGATCGGCGCGTTCCCGATGACCAAGCGCCGCCAGCTGTTCACCGAAATGCAGCCGCTGATAACCGCATTCGATGACCATCCGTGGAACTGGGCCGCCCACGAAGCCGGTGACCGCACACCCCGCAAGAACGAAAGCTCCCGCTGGAACGCCGGCAAGGATCTCTCGTTCGTCCCGCTGCGACCCGAGAGGGTCGTCGAGGTCCGCTACGACCACACGGAAGGCGACCGGTTCCGCCACACTGCGCAATTCAACCGCTGGCGGCCCGACCGCGACCCACGCTCGTGCACCTACGCCCAACTCGAACAACCAGTTGTCTTCCGGCTCGACGACATCATCCCCGGCCTCGGCTCAAGGGCCTAAGACGCCGTCGCGCCGTCGGCATGGGACTCTGCAGCGACTTTGTTTTGACATCGGACGAGTGAGCCCAGCGACCCCTGGCGATTGATAGGCGTTTGCGGCTATCATCGTTGAATGGCGATGACAAAAGGACGGGCTACTTCCCCATCGGCCGCGGATCTGGCGCCGGCGGCAGCGCTGTTTCGCGGCCTATCGGATCCCACCCGGTTGGCGATCCTGCAGCGCCTCACCGAAGGGGAGGCCCGGGTGGTGGATCTGACCAGGGTGTTGGGCACTGCGCAGTCGACTGTGTCGGCGCATCTGGCCTGCCTACGCGAGTGCGGCCTGGTCACCGGGCGCCCGGAAGGCCGGCAGATGTTCTACTCCCTGACTCGCCCCGAGCTGATGGATCTGCTCGCGTCGGCGGAATCGCTGCTGGCCGCGACCGGCAACCAGGTGGTGCTGTGCTCTATCTACGGAGCCGATGCGACGAAGAAAGCGACGGTGACCAAGAAATGAGTAACACCTGCGGTTGCGGCGGAGACGAGGCCGACGTCAGCGAGCAGTCCGAGGAGCAGGCCGAATCCCTGTGGCAGGTTCGGGAACTGCAGTTCGCGGCCGTCGCGGGCGTGTTCCTGCTGGCCGAGTTGATCGCCGGCGGGGCAGGTGCGCCGCCGACGGTCGTGCTCACGTTGGAAGCGCTCGCCTTGGTTGTCGGCGCCTATACCTTTGTGCCGTCCACGCTCAAGCGTCTGGCCAAAGGCAGAATCGGGGTGGGCACGTTGATGACCATCGCCGCTGTGGGCGCGGTGCTCCTCGGCGAAGTCGGCGAAGCCGCGATGCTGGCGTTCCTGTTCTCGATCAGCGAGGGTTTGGAAGAGTATTCGCTGGCCCGCACCCGTCGCGGACTGCGCGCCCTGCTGTCGCTGGTGCCTGACCAGGCCACCGTTCTGCGAGACGACACCGAGATGGTCGTGTCCTCAAGTGAATTGCGTGTCGGCGACCGAATGCTAGTCAAGCCCGGCGAGCGGATCGCCACCGACGGCATCATCCGGAACGGCCGCACCGCGCTGGATGTCTCGGCCATCACTGGTGAGTCGGTGCCCGTGGAAGCCGAACCGGGCCACGAGGTGTTCGCCGGCTCGATCAACGGCACCGGCGTGCTGGAGGTCGAGGTCACCACCACCTCCGAGGACAACTCGCTGGCCCGCATCGTGAAGATTGTGGAGGCCGAACAGTCTCGCAAGGGCGCCTCTCAGCGATTGGCCGACCGCATCGCCAAACCGCTGGTGCCCGGGGTGATGATCGCCGCGGCCCTGATTGCAGTGATCGGCAGCCTGCTCGGCGATCCGGCCGTGTGGATCGAACGTGCTCTGGTGGTACTGGTCGCGGCCTCGCCGTGCGCGTTGGCGATCTCGGTGCCCGTGACCGTGGTCGCCGCGATCGGTGCGGCCAGCAAGCTCGGTGCGCTGGTCAAGGGTGGGGCCGCGCTGGAGGCGCTCGGCGCGGTGCGCGGCGTCGCCCTGGACAAGACCGGCACCCTGACCGCCAATCGGCCCGCTGTCATCGAGGTGGCCACCACCCACGGCGCCACTCGCGAGCAGGTGCTCGATCTGGCCGCAGCGCTGGAAGCGCGCAGTGAACACCCGCTGGCCGCGGCGATCCTGGCCGCCGTCAACGAGGTCACCCCGGCTACTGACGTGCAGGCGGTGACCGGCGCCGGGCTCACCGGCCGCCGCGACGGCAACACGATTCGCCTGGGCCGCCCCGGGTGGCTCGATGCGGGCGCGTTGGCGGATGCCGTGGTACGGATGCAGCAGGCCGGCGCCACCGCCGTGCTCGTCGAAGACAACGGCCAAACAGTCGGCGCGATCGCCGTGCGCGACGAACTCCGTCCCGAGGCGGCCGAGGTCGTCGCCCAGCTGCGCCGCGACGGCTACCACATCGCGATGCTCACCGGCGACAATCACACCACCGCCGCCGCGCTCGCCAAAGATGTCGGTATCGACGATGTGCACGCCGAGCTACGTCCCGAGGACAAGGCGCGGCTCATCGAAGAGCTGCGTGCCCAGCGCAACACAGCCATGGTCGGCGACGGGATCAACGACGCCCCCGCCCTGGCCACCGCCGACCTCGGTATCGCGATGGGGGCGATGGGCACCGACGTAGCCATCGAGACCGCCGACGTGGCATTGATGGGTGAAGACCTGCGCCACCTGCCGCAGGCATTCAGCCACGCCCGCCGCGCCCGACGGATCATGCTGCAAAACGTCGGCCTGTCACTTGCGCTGATCATCGTGTTGATACCGCTGGCGCTGCTCGGTGTGCTCGGTCTGGCCGCCGTCGTGCTGGTCCACGAGCTGGCCGAGGTCGTCGTCATCGCCAACGGTGTGCGCGCCGGCCGCGCCAAGCCCCTGCCCCTTGCACCGGCCGACCAACCAGCAACAGCCCACACAGCAGCGGCGCCTTCATGATCGGCGGGAGTTGTCCGACAATCTCCATCAGCGCACACGCCCCGTGGCAGGGAAAGCGAACCGGGCTGAGGCCGCATGCCAACCCACACACCACCACACCGCGCACACAGGGCCGGTCAAGGGCATATCCGCGGGCGGTCGGGTCGCCGGAGCGGCACGGATCGCCACGCCGTGTTGGATCCGCCCCGAAAACCGCCCTTGCTATACCCGCAGGGGTATTGGAGAATAGGGTTCACGCTGAGAGGTAGCAGGAAAATGATCCTCGAGCCAATGCCGCCGAACTACGGAGACAGGCACTTTCTGGTTTCGGCACGGCTTGCGGGCATGTTGAGGCACATCGGCCCTACCGCCCGAGCGCCCTGCCAGTCCATCGTGGTGTCAGGTGAGACATTTCCCGGCCAGTCAGATGAAAGGGGTTCACCACCATGATGTACGGCACAGACGACTGCATGTGGGGCGGTTGGGGATGGGGCGGCTGGATCCTCATGGGCGTGGTGATGGTGCTGTTGTCGGCCGCCCTGATCACCGCGGTCGTGCTGGCCGTTCGGCATCTCGCCGGTAGCGATGCACAGCGCAACCGCACGGATTCAGGGACCTGGTCGCGGCCGGAAAATGCTCTAGCCCAACGGTTTGCGCGCGGCGACATCGATGAGGATGAGTATCTGCGGCGGATGACGCTGCTGCGCGAACACCAGGAACCGCGATGACTCACGTGCCGACAGCTCAGCGTCGGCCGATAGCGCGGTGCCAGTCGACCGAGGACCTCAAAAATGGATGCAGCGAAGGAGATTGAAAGAATGACCGATACACCTGAATCAACGAGCGAACGAATCGCCGCGGCCGGACAGCGCAGAGGGGTGAACCACGCCTTGGCGTGGAGTGGTATTGCCGCCGCTGCGGTGTTCATCGTTGCGGTGGTGTTCTTTTCCGGGTTCTTCATCGGCAGGGCCACCGACGGTTTCGGCGGCAATCGGGGGCACTGTCAAGGAACGCCCGGCATGATGGGACCCGGCATGATGGGACCCGGCATGATGGGACCCGGCATGATGGGACCGCAGGGCTCGTGGCCACCGGGGAACATGGGGCCCTCTGGCCCCTTGGGGCCCGGCCAGTCGCAGCCGCCGACAACCACTCCAACCACACCTCGGCCGTAGCGCACAAGCACAGGTTCACGCTGCGACGGCAGCAATTTCACGTTGTCTCGTCGAGTCGGCCATCGTCGGCCACGAAGCCGCCATAGCCCCAAGACGGACGCAACTCGCACCGCGGCGTTCGCCCACAACGCGATTGTCACGGCACACGTCGAGCACGCGAAGGGATCATCGGAAATGACCGGAATGAGCAGGCGAGCGGCGCTGAGAATGCTCGCCACCGGTGGGGCCCTCTTCGGCCTGGGGTATGTCTTGCGCAACATTATCGACATACCAATCAGCCGTGCCCAACCCGGGATGGGTGGCGCGACCGGCATGGACATGCGCGCCTACATGAACATGTTCATGCGGCATCAGGAGCTTCGACGCAGCGTGGAAGAGATTCCCGGAGGCGTGCGCACCACCACCGAATCCGACTCCGCCGACCTCGTCACCGAACTGCAGGCCCACGTCTCATCGATGTACACCCACCTCGATCAGGGCAGTGAAGTCACCTGCATGAGCTCAAGCCTGCCCACCCTGTTCCGCCGCGCTGCCGATTATCAACGTCAGATCACGCTCACACCCAGCGGCGTGGTGGTGGTCGAAACCTCCAGCGACCCAGAACTGACCAACGCCATTCGCGAACACGCCCGCGAAGTCACCGGATTCGTCGTCGAAGGGATGCCGGCGATGATGAGCGGAATGATGGGCGGCGGGATGATGGGACCTGGCATGGGTCACGGAATGATGGGTCCCGGTATGGGTCACGGAGTGATGGGGCCAAGCCGCTGACGGAAGCAAACCACCCGCCAGATGGACTGCGGCTCCCCTTAACAACCTTTGACAAGTCCAGTGAAGTAGCCCGTCTCGCTTGAACTCCCGAACCCAACGTCTGATGGTCTGCTCGCTGACGCCCCCGGACTTGAGGTCACCTTCGGCGAGGCGACGTTGAAGGTCGCGATCGAACTTCGCCTCGAGGTTGAGTTGCTTGGCCATCGCGATGCAGCGCTTGTGCTCGGATACGCCGAATCCCGGCCCGAACGGTGACCGCGGTTCACCCTCGCGCGCGAAGGCGGGATGGCCGTCGCGGTAGCCGGTAATAATCTCCTGCACGATCTCCAGTCGCGTGAGTGCGGCGGAGCGGATGGCCTCGTCGAGACCGTCCCACACTGGCTGCAGCGGTTCGCTCAGCGCTTCGGCAATGCCGTCCTCAATGGAGCGGAGGGTGCCGAGGTCGGCCCAGCTGATCGTGCTTGCGTCGCCCCAGGAGTACCGCAAACCCACACCGCTGTCGTCGACCGAAAGTACCTGGGCTGTGCCGGAATCGGTTAGGAGTCGAGCGCCGTCGACGAGGACGGTGCGAACACTAGTCATGACGCACCCCGCTACCCAACGTCACCTCGGTGTGCGGCGTCCACGGCGCATTCATGTCGGCGCACAGGTCGCCGGCCCAGAGCAGGTGCCACACGACCGGCTTGACTTCCTCGGAGCCGTCGTCCGCACCGAAGAGCGCGGCGAGGGTGACCTTTCCGGCGGAGGCCATCGTGCGGATGGCGTCCTCATATCGGTCGGCCCATGGTGGTCGCCGCCGGAACCCGTGCAACCACAACAGGTTCATGCGTTCGATGATGTCGAGGCCGCTGAAGACCTCGTAACGCCACCCGGCGATGCCACAGGCGTCGCGAGTGACCCGACTCTTGGCGCGGAAGTCATCATCTTGCTCGTCTAGCGCGCGGACGTCCCACACCGTCACAGCACCGGAGTCATCGACGGTCAGCAGATCAAGGGTGTGGCTCGCCGGTTCGGTACCAGTCCATTGCAGCCGAAGCGGTTGAGCGACCATCCGGCGGATCGTTGGGTCGCGGTCGAGCCGTCGCAGGAGATCGTGCTCGAGCCCTGACTCCAGATGAAGGACAGCAGCATTCGTCATCGAGTACGCGGACACCGGAATGTGCCGATTGCGCGACGAAGACCGCGGAGTACGGATCGCGGCTAGCTCGTCGAGTGGCGGAGCCCCACTATCACGCCAGCACCACTCGATGACGTCACCGTCGTGGAAACGCACGAACCACCACAGCTCGGCGGCCGGTTCGTCAACGGATCGAACTTTCGTCGATGTGCGCGAAGTCATCTGTCTACCTCCCAGGTTGTCCCTACAGTCAGGAACGAGACGCTAAACCCACGGGGAGGTAACTGCACCACCAGATCACCGCATTTAGCAGGAAATTAACCCGCGCATTGAGTTTGCTGTGCGTGCGTTCCGACGCGTGTCATTTTCGGCTGCGGCAGCGCCAGATCCTTGAGGAGACCGAGCGGCGGGTGCCACGAGACCGGCTCGTCGATTCCTTGCTCGAACAGAAAGGTTTGCGCCCTCACCGCCAAAGTCGTTCTCAAGTCGGAAGTCAGCGCTTTCTCGAAGGCCGCGACCGATACCACATCCTGCGTATCGCGCCTCGCGCTGCCACCTAATTCGGCGACGAGGTAGCTGCGTGCGGCCGCCACCGAACGGATCCGTAGCTGACTGCCGTCGCTACGGCGCATTTGCTGCCATGCGTCGTTTCGCAGGAGGGTGGAGTAGTCGAGGCGGCGACGCCGCCCGTAATCGATGAGCGCGCCGTTGGCATCCAGGTAGTCGCTGAGCCGAATCAGCGCGGCGCACATCGGCAACCAGTAGGCTGATCCTTGCAGGACCCACAATCGATGGTTCAGAGCGTTCGGGGTGATGACTTCGCCGAGAAGCCGCGCTGCCGCAACGGGTTTCACCGTACTCCCGACCAGAAGCGTTGCGCAAGACAACGTCCTCCGCATCGCCAAGGTGCGGCGAACGTCCAGCAGGAGCCGGTCCGACCATTCACGCCACAGCACACTTGGCAACGACGCCGCAATGCTCGACACACGTGGCAGGTCGATATCCGGCGCGCAGGGCATCGTCACGGCTGCCCGGTACCGCAACTGCAGTTCCGGGCCGAGCGCTGGACGGCGGGCCTCGATCGCGATCGCCGCCGACAGTGCCCCGTCACGGCCACACGACCTCAACTCGGCTGGTCCGGTATCCGCGTTCTGCCCATCGACGATCCACCGTGCGCTCACGCCGGCGCGACTGACATCCGGGAGCCGCAAGATGCTGAGCGCTGCGCTGACTCCTATGGCCGTATCGACAGCCCGCGCAGGCGCACTGTCATTCAGGGTGTGCCTCGCCTGCGACGGCTTACCGGCTATGACATCGGCACGGAGTCCATCGGTCAGTTCAGATGGTTGCACTGCTTCGAGGCCGTGGATCGACGCGTAATTCAAGACGCGGTTGGCGATACTTCTGATCTGCGTCAGGGCTTCCCGCGCTGAAGTATGCATGGTCGCGAAGATGCCGAACGTCGCGACCTCGCCGGCGATGATCTCGGACACCACACGCTGCGCTTCGACGAATGGATGCTCATCGCCGAGCGTCTGGCTGCGAACTCCGATCAAGTCGCAGCCGCACGCGCACTTGGTTGGCGTGGGTGTGCGCGAATAGTTCTGTTGTCGCCGTTGATGTTTCCCGCAATTGGGGCAAACATCAACGAGTAGACATCGATGCTCAACGCACAGGAACGACCAACCCAGACGCCAGCCAAGTTGCCAACGGCCCTGCGTCGCCCTCAAGCATCGCGGGCAGAACCTCGAACGCGGCAACGCCCCGAATGGGAATGCCGGATCAAGCCGGTGCGAAATCGGTTGAAGCCCCAGCGCTCTGGTGTCGTAGGCCTGCAGCGTCATCGACTGGATCGAGACTCCTGATACGCCCGTAGCTGCCTCCAGGGCATTCAACTCGTCGGGGCCGATCCACCTGATCCATGCCGGCCTCGTTGCGACCGATAGTCCTACCATTCGCGCGAGCACACCGACCGTCATGTCCATGTGCGCCGCCGTCGCCTCGAGCCAGGAATCGACCGCCTCACCCGCTAGTGGCTCGATCCGTAGAGGCAGGCGACGGCGAGGCACTACGACACCGCGACGAGCAACTTGAACGGAACCGACGGCAAGTTGAACGATCCTGCTCAGGTCGAGCCAGCAAGAGAGAAGGCCTTGACCTGGGCTTTAATCGCTGAGTAGCGATGATTAGATGCGCTAATCACCTTGTTTAACAATTCGGCGCGTTTGTTCATCTTCGTTGCATCTCGACAGCAGCAGCGTCACGGCGGCAACGCGTTAACTACCCACTCCCCACCCCTGTGCCGGGTGGGGAGTGGGTAGTTAACATTGAGCGCCTTTGGGTTCCCTCGGAACCCCATCGGCGACCTTCGGCTACCGCTCCGCGACCGCGATGCGCACCGATCCGCCGGCGGCCTCGAGGGTGTGGGCCCGTCGCGCCGCCGCAACCCGGTGCACCCGACGCGGGTAGACCACTCCGTCGCGCTGAGTGCGGGCCTGCGGGTAGGCCCGCTCGAACGAATCCTGGTCGTCGATCATCATCACGACGCTTACGCCGGCGGCTTCGGTGACCTCGAGCTGGTCGGCGCTGGTGGTGATGAAGTCCTCGACCGCCTGCAGCTCTGCCACCAGCCCAGCCGGCGGCGCGGTGGTGCTGCGCTCGAACTTGGCGTACTTCTTCTCGTCGAGACCGAGGAGCCGGGCGGTTTCGTCCTTCAGCAGGCCGGCCGCGAGCCGGCGCACGGTCAGGTCAGCGCGGCGATCGCCGCGGTGCACGTCGACGTTGCGGCCCCGCCGGCTCAGCTCAGCAGCGGCACGGCCCACAGCGACGTGCTGCAGCGACATCGGGTAGGGAACGAGGTCGCGCAGGGTGCGCGCGTCCGGATACGCGGTCTCGAAGTCGCCTTGGTCGACGACGGCCTGCAGCACCACCGTTCCCTCGGCCGGCGCCGCGTCGAGCAGCTTGCTCGCCTCGCCGGCGACGAACTCCTCCATCGCAATCAACTCGTCGACGAGATCCGGGCCGACCTCCAAGGCGCCAGTCTCCCGCGAGCGGTACTTACGCAGGTCCACCCGAAGTACCGGTACGAGATCCTCGACCTGCAGGCTCAGCGCGTTGCGGCGCGCGAGCAGGTCTGACCACAGGTACGGCTGCTCGTCGATGTCGTCCTCCTGGTCACGGACAGCGGCAGGCAACACACCTGCCAGTCCAACAGTCATAATCATTCTCCCTTCCTGGAGTTCTGCCGGGCCTGCCCCTTGCCGGCCTGCCCGTCGTGAACCAATGCTACCAACGCCCGCAGACGTCAGACCCATTCACTAAGCCTCGGCAACGCCGCCGCGGCGAGGCGATCAAACAAGTCAGGCCATCCCTTCTGCAGCCACGCGATGTGACCATTGGACAACTTCGAGGCGTCGATGATGGAGTCGACACGGATCTGTTGCTCCGGCACCCCGAGCTCAGCGAGCTTGCGGTACAGCGGGTTGGGTTCGATGCCGCGCCCGGCCAGGTACTCAAAGACGTGCGAGCGTTGCCAGTCCCAGATCGGGCCATAGGTCACGGTGCTGTCGGCGCGCCGCACCACCCCGCCTGCCTCGGCCCGCACATCTTCGCGTGACAGTTGTTGTCGCGCACGGGTTTCAGCCCCCAGGCCGCGCCGGTACAGCATGCGCCGGCCGTGAGATTCCTCGGCGCGCACACCCCACAGAGAGCCCCTGCCGTAGCGGCGGTGCGCTTCGTTGGCGGGGCCGGTGATCATGATGTCGGCCAGCTGGCCGCGCAACCGCCGGTCCGGAGCTTCATGGCTGAACCCGCCGCCAGCGACTAGCACGGTCAGCAGGTCCGGGTCAGCGGTGATGACGTGATAGTTCAGCCGCCACGCCTCTGCCAGGTCCTCGAGGTACTGAATCGTCTCGGGAAATTGCAGGCCGCTGTCGAAGAACACCACCGGGATGTGCGGGTCGACTTGGCGGGCGAGGTCGACGACGACGGTGGAGTCCTTCCCGCCGCTCCAGGAGACGAACCCGTCGTGCTCGTCGAGGTGTTCACTGATGCGGTCGAGCAGATGCTGGTGCGCTCGTGAACCGCGCCGGCGGGCGGCGATACCGCGCAGTTGTTGGAGGTTCAGACCCGCCGGTTGCGGGATCATTGCTTGTCGGACAACGTGATTGGCATACCTGGAAACAGGCGTTCGAGGTACTCCTGCACGTAGCCAGCAGCATCATCTCCGTCGAGGATCGATTCCTCCGATGTGGTGTTGTCCCACCACCACCATTGCCCGCGGTCCTTGAAGCCAAACGGCGGCGGCACGTCTACGTCGGTGTGCGTACGCGCGAATGTGCGGGCGGCGCCGACCACGAACAGCCAGCTGGCGCCGGCGAAGGTCACCGAGCCATCTCGGTCCGCGAGCCGTGACATGGTTCGCGGCAACGCGATTCGCGCTTCACATGTCTCGACGGGCAGGCGAGCGCGCGCGTCTCGGATGGGCCGGTAGTGCCCGTTGCGGCCGGGCTTGTCGGGGCCGAGCTCCGATCGGTTCGGATGCACGAGCCATTCGCTGCTTGTCATCACCGCTCCCTCAGTTGCAGGACGAGACGTTCACCGAAACCGCCGGAACGGGTTTCGTAGGTGGCGTAGTCGGCAGAGGCGATCTCGAATTGCATGCCCCTGGGCAGAAGGTGGGTGGTGTCTTCCACGCTGTCAGATCGGCCCAGATACATTCCGCGGCTGGTGACAACCTCGAACACCACGTGCCGATCACTGTCGTGCCCCGGTGTTTCGTGCAGGTTGTGCCGAGTGAGTGTGAATTGATCGAACGCCACCCCCGAGCCGGGACGCAGATTCGCCGGAAGGTCGCGCAGCCCACGCACATCTTGGTGGTTGTCCGGGAGTTCTACTGCGACATAGACCTTGTGGGTGCGGTCGTTGAGACGCTCGTATGACTGGATGGCTCGGTCCAGTCGCTGCACCTTGGCGCGATCACTGTCGCCGAGTTTCTGGGCATCGCCGGCCGCGACGTGCAGTCCGCCGTTGACGCGCCGCCACTCCCCGGCGTCCTCCTCGGTCAGCATGGTGCGGATCGCCGCGTGCTGTGACGCCGGAGCCGACGCCATGACCTGGTTCTTGATCGCCGAGCGGATCTTTCGTTGTCGCCCGCTGAGCGCCCGCCGGAACTCGCCTTCAGCCGGCAGATCGCCGCGCAGACGCGCCGAGGCGACCTGGCTGGCGTCTCGAGGTGTGGCCCGGTCGCGGTCGCGGGCCGCGCGCGTGAGTGCGGTGTCCTCATCGCGGGCCTCGTCGGTGATCTGGTTGGCCAGGCGCTGGAAGTCGCGCTCGGTCATCGCGTCGGCCGCGACCTCGCGGGCAGCCTTGACGTCGCGCGCCGAGATGACGCCGCCTTCGACGTCGACGGCGATGGGCTGCTCGCGGTTCGGTCTGGCGGTCTTGGCACCCACGCGGTCTCAAACTTCCGTAGCTGGACGGTCAATCCGCAGTGTATGGGCCGAGCTGGACACGGAGCGTGATCGCCGGGCGTTGGGCCGTAGAAGAAGGGAGGCGGCCCCGTGGGCCAGTTGCCTAGTCCGCGGGACCGCCGGATGAACCTTCACCCAACCCCTGTGTGCGTTTCGTGCCCACCAGGGTACGCGATCAGCGTCTATCTAACCCCGTGATCCAGAACGGCGGAGGGCGCCCCGCAGGGCCTACGAGCAGAGCCGGCTTCGCTTTTCGGAGAACAAGATAGGCGGCGATGGCGATCGCGCCGGCGACCGCCGAAACAACATAACTGCCGGTCAATGCCATCACGATGGATGTCGCCAGGGCGAGGGGAATCAAGGGAAGACATGCTTCGACCCAGCCGGACTCTGCGCGAATCTCCGACGCGTAAGCGCTGAGTCGCCATTGCTGCTCGAACGCGTCAACGTCGACCGGGTTCCCAACGTCGACGCGCAGTAACTCCGAGCGCGCATCGGAGCACCACTGTCGGTAGCCGGCCGCGGCCCGCAAGACCCCTAGTCGCGGGGGGCGAGCGGTTTTGCGGTGCCAGTCGAGGAACTGCTCGGCGACAATTTGGTCGCGCCGCAGCCGGTCTGCAGCCCAGTCGATCCTCGTTGCACTCTCCATACCGCGAGACCGTAGCGGCGATGGGCGACACGGTGACCAAAGCAGCGATCGTAGGGTTATCGCCAGATGCTTTCCGACCCTGCCGCTGCGGCGTGGGTTGCCGCCGGTCGACCCGCCGTGGACGCACCTCCACCGGTCGATGGACGCTGCGGGCGGTGCGGCGAGGACGGTCCGACGGTGACCAGCGCGCGCATCATTTCCGAGAAGTTCACCGGCTTCGACGCCTGGCCGTTTGGTTCCCGCCGGCTGTGTGTGCCGTGCGCCTGGGCCTACACCCGTCAACCCACCACCCAGCCGGCCCTGCTGATCACCGCCACGACCGTGACGGAGTACTCCACCGGCGCCGCTCTGGCCGATGTCCTCACTGACGGCCCCTTGTCGAGCACGCAGGCTGTGGTGCTGCCGACCGCGCGCCGCCGGCACATCCTGCCGGCTGCCCAGTGGGGTCACCTCGCCACCGATGGTCTCGTGGTGCCCTGGGACGCCCCCGCGGCCGCCCGGCTGACAGACCTGGTCTGGCTGCGCACCACCGTGGGTGCGACCTGGCCTCAGCTGAGCCGTTCGGCACCACCATCGCGGCTGCTGCGCACGCAGCCAGCCGAGCATTGGCCGCGCATCCTTGCGGCCTGGCCGGCGTTGCAGACGTGGCGCATCACCCCTCCGCTGTGGGCTACCGCGCGGTCCCTCACCAACCCGCCGCCAGCCGCCGCCGAGCTCGCCTAGCCACGCCTGTTCGCATCACCCGGCCGTGGCACAACTGGCCGTTACGCTTCGCCCATGACAGCGGCTCCCACCCCGACACGGGCGTGGCAGGCCATGGTCCCTGAACTTCCGCCTTTCGAGAGCCCGCCCGATACCGCTGACGGGCCGCCGGTCACCAGCCCCGCCGATACCGCCGAACGGCTGCTGCTGTTGTTGCACTACAGCATCGACTGGGACACCAGCTGGGTCGCCGACCCCAGGTACCGCAAAACGTACTGGGATGAGCAGCTGCCCGGCCGCGTTCGGCGTGCCGCCTACCGCGCCGACACCCTCGATCGCTGGTGGTCGGATGTGTCCGGACAGCTCGGCGCGCCCGCGCCTCGACAACGTGACCGCCGCCTCGAGCTGGCCACGCTGCTGCGTGAACCACCACTGCCGGTGATCGCCGTGCTGCGGGAGAGCCTGCCGGCACTGCTGCTGAGGGTGCGCATCATCGCCGAAGCTGTTGCAGAACAGCGGAAAGCAGCACGCGGATGAGTTTGATCAGCGTTCACTTCGACATCGACGTCCTGGCCCAGTCCTCGATCGTGCACCGCGAGGATTACAGCGCCGTCGGCACGGACAACTTCGCGTTGTTCCGCCGCGAGAAGATCCTCGGCCCTACCGGTGAGGTGATCCAGGTCCCCATCGTCTCGGGCAGCAGTCTCCGCGGCATTCTGCGCCGCATCGGTGAGTCACTGACCGCCGGCGTGCTCAACTACGAGAACACCGCGCTGCCCATCCCGGCAGCGCATCTGCTCACCAACGGCGGCCGGCTGGCCAAATCCGCGCGGCCACTCACTGACGAGGAGGAACGCCGCCTCAAGACTCTGCTGCCTCAGATCGCGGTGTTCGGCGGCGCGGCCTCTGGTCGCATCATGTCGGGACTACTCACCGTCGGCAAGGTGCTGCCCGAGATCGCCGAACTCGCCCACATCCTGCCCCGGCCACCACAGTCCACTGCCTTGCCGGCCGTGCTCGGGGTCGCCGAGGAATCGTTTAGCCACCTGTCCGATCACCGCATCACCACCGCCCAGGCCCCACGCGCTGACCTCGACGAAAACAGCAGTCCGCTAGGACGTTTCGGCGTCGAGACGCTGCCGGCGGGAACCCGGTTGCAGACGTGGGTCCGGCTCGCCAACGCCACCGCCATGCAGGCTGCATTCCTGCGCGACGTCCTGGCCGACTTCGCCAGCCATGGTCATCTCGGCGGCCGCATCGCGGCCGGCCACGGGCAGGTCACCGCCACCATCACCGCGACCGTGCTGCGCGGACAGCTGCCCGACGACAGCGCCGACTGGGTTGCCGAGCTGCGCGCACACCGTGACGAGGCGATCGCCGCGCTCGCCCAACTGAGCTGAGCCACGCATGATCGCGCTGCAGATCACCGCCACCACGCCACACGGTGTCGTGCTGTCCCGCCCCTGGGGTGTGGCCCTGGATGGTCTGCTGGCCTCGGTGCTGTGGCATCGCCGCAAGTGGGCTGCCCGCGCCGCCGGTGAAAACTTCACCTACCAGCACAGCCAAACCCCCGAGACTCTCGATCTTCCGCTGGCCCGCTGCGGCGACCCTGAACACGAAGCCGACTGGCACTGGATGGCCACCTTCGCCGACCTGCACCCCCACCCTCAGGACGCCACCGAACCCGACATCCGCTGGCGCAGTTCACGGACTGATAGAACCCGTCTTCAGCACCTGAGCCCCGTCATCGGCAGCCAGGCGGTCTCCGACAGCACCGGCCGATACCAGCGGCGCATCGTGCCCGTGATGGCCCACCCGGCCACCAGGCTCACCTGGCGCGCCGTCGGCGATCCCGATCGGATCCGAGATCTGCTCACCGACTTGCCGTCCATCGGCAAGCACCGCGGTGTCGGCGAAGGTCTGGTCACGCACTGGGAGGTCAGCGAAACTCCTGACGTGCCCGACTGGGTGGCCGGCCACGAACACGAGCCCGGCGTTCTGGGCCGCACCGCCCCACCGCGCTGCCTCGATCACCCTGGCCGCGGCACCGGACCACTCGGGGCCGCCACGGTGCGCCCGCCCTACCTGCACCCGGCAAGCCGCACAACTGCCTACCATCCGGCACGCTGAACGTCCGCGCCTGCTCCTGGCCCCGGCGGTGTTCAACTGGGGAGATTCACCAGTTGAACACCGAGCATCTGTAGGGTCGCGCTACTTGCGGTTCTGGCGTTGATTTATCCGGGCGCGCTTCTTCTTGTACTGCCATTGCGGAAGTTGCCACGGCTCGCCGGCCTCTGATCCGGACGGTGCTGACTCAGCGGACGTTTCAGGTGCGTCGGGCTCGCGTTCGCGCTGGTGCTCTTGCTCTTCCGGAGTCAGGGCCGGCGGTGATGGGGCCGGCGGCGCCTGTTGGCCCGTTGCCGGCGGTCCTGCAGCGGCCTCAAGTGGTGGTGTCACCGGGGTCGCAGGTGCGGATGCCGGACTGTCCGGTGACGTTGGTTCGGCGCTCTGCGGCGCGCGGACGCGCGCGATGATCTGCTCGACGATTCGATCCGCGACCGCCGTCGGATCCACCGACGGCGGCGGCAGCGCCGGATCCGCCGGCGGCGGTGATACGGCCGCGGCCGGCGGTGAAGGCTGCACCACCGCAGCAGGTGTGCGCGGCTGTGCCGGCGCAGGGGGCGGCTCTTGCCGCGGCGCCCCTTGCGATCTCGACGCAAACAGCGGGTTGGCCGCGAGCTCCTCTTCGGTGATTCCTCGGATCTTGCGCCGCCCGACCAGCCTCTTGATCAGTGCCACGGCGTGAGCCTAACCAGCCATCTCGACGGCGGCAGTACTTCTGGCCGGTGAAGCGGCCGCGAGCGCAGCGAGGTCGACGGTCGGTGCGTCGGCCATCCACACTTGCGTGCGCCCTGCCGAAAGCCGGTGCGCGGCGGGATGGATTCGCCACGCTTGCTGTCGCAGCATGACGGCGTGCGCGAGGACCTGGGCGTGAAATCGCGTCGGCACGACCAGGTTGTCCACCGTGGCGCCGCGGCGGTGCAACTCCCCGAGGGCCCGCCGGCTCCCTTTTGTGACGGCAACCTGGCGCCACGGCCGTCCGTGTACCGCGATGATGGCAACGGTGTGCTGATTGAGCCAGCCCTGCTTTCGCCATTCCGGCATCACCGAACGCTCGTCGTCGATCGACGCGAGCGCGTTGAGGGCGTGGCGATACTGCTGCTCGTTTCGCCGCTCCACTTCCTCAGGGCCTCGCTGAAGTTGGACGAGCCGGCGCTTTGGAATGGGCAACCGCCGAGCTCCCGGTTGGGGGCGCGACAACCAGCGCCGCACGGTGGACGTTGAGACGCCGGCGTAGTGCGCGACTGCTGCCACGTCTACCGATCCGCGCGGCGTCGGGCCGTAGCAGTCCAGCAGCATGGCGGTGAGTCGCTTCCGCGTCCAGCGGGGGCCGCGGGCCGGACGAATCACGTTGGCGCCGGTACTCATTCGGGTGTACCGATCCCGAAGTCGTCGATGGTCACGAAGTCCCAGCCGTCGACGTATTTATCGTCGAAGAACTCCCTCATCCAGTCGCGTAGGCCGCTGTCTCCACCGTCCTCGTAGGCTCGCAGCATCGCCTCGATCTCGGAAGGACTGATGTCAGTCGCGACGCGGCGATCGCGCGCATAGCCCTGCTCGTATCCACCCACCCCTTGCTCGCCGCTGACCCAGATTTTGCTGCCGCCGCGTAGCGCCTGGCTGCCTTGCGTGCTGGTCCGGAAGTCTGCGGTCGCACTTCGCCGGCCGCGCTTGGTGGTGGAGGTGCGCCGCGCCGCCTGCCGTATCGCCGCCAGCCTTCCCGGCGAGGGCTTCTGGGTCCCGGCCGCCCAGCGGCGCACGGTGCCTGGGGAGACGCCAAGAGACTGTGCGGCGGCGCGGGCGTTGACGGCGCCTCCACGCGGGCCGCGGCCGAACACCGCTTGCAGCATGCCGCGCGTGCTGGTGCCCTCGGCGGAGTCAGCTTCACGCCGCCCTGAGATGCGCCGATAGAACGTGTTGCTCTGGGCTGCTTCGGCTTGCCGGATCGCTTGGCGTACCGCGCTTTTGGACGCCCCGAGTCCGCGCGCGGCCTTGTCGACGTTGACAGTGCCATTGGCGACCGAGCCGTACCCTGCGAGATCGTTGGCGTCGATCCTGCTGCGCCGCCGATTGCGTGCCATCAGCGGCTCCTGTCATCGTCGGCGCCAGTCGGCAGCGTTGCGCGCCAATCGGCCGCGGGGATCAAGTCGCGTTTGCCGCGGTAGTCGCGGCCGTTGAGGTGCTCGAGGTGCTCAGCAAGAAGTGCCGATCCTTCCGGCTTGTACTGTCCGAAACCGCGGCCGAACGACTCTGGGCCTCCAGGCCATGCGGTCACTGGGTCAGGGTCGTCGCAGGCGTACAGCACGGTGTCGGTGGCCACCGCCAGCGGCCATTGCCCTGTCGTCTCTCCGATCTGCTGAAGCCGATAGACGATGTTGGCCTTGGCTTTTGCGAGCACGTGTATTCGCCGCTCAGGGCTGTATGCGGTCTTTCCTTTGAGATGCTCGTCGGAGCCGATGATGCCGATGCCGTGAGTGCGGATGACCTTGGCTTGATTTCGGGCCGCCTGAGCATCGGGATCGTCGGTGTCCAGCGAGCTGCTCGCATCGCGGAACCGTTCGTACCACCCCAGCAGGACGCGGCCGTGCTGCGGCCACGTCCAGGCCTCCAGGATCTCTGGCTGGTAGCCGAGCGCCAGAGCGCGCTCCACGGTCGGTGTAGCCATCCATTTGGGGCCGGTGAACTGAATTCCCCTGGGGTTGAGCACATATGGCATGCGCCAGTCAGCGGTTTCGGGGATCTCGGCCAGCCAATACCCGGGCGTCTTAGCGTCGAACGCCGCGCCGTCGGGGTGGTGTACGGGATCGCCGATGGGCAGTTCCAGGCCGGCGATGCCAGCGACATAGGACCCGCCGCGGTCGTAGGCGTGCACGTAGCGGCACTGACCTTCTTCGGTCGTCGGTGTTCGCGACCAGTCGAAGTCGGATTCGACGTCGCCGATGCCGAACGGTGGGCTGGTCGTCGACGGCGCGAACACCACCTCTTTCCACTCTTGCGGTGACCACGTCTTGGTTCGGGTCTGCAGCATCAGGTCCACCGCGGTCACGCCGGCGTTGATCTTCCACGGGAAGCGCAGCGCGTCGGCGAGTAGCTGCAGACGTCGTGCGATCTGGGCCGGCGCCGGATCGTCTGCCAGGATGGGCATTTCGTCTGGCCCGGCCCCCATGCCGGGGATCAGCGCGATCATCACGCCGCGCTTGTCCTCGCGGTACACGCGGGTCCATGTGCCGAGTCGTTGGGCGTTGGGGTCTTCTCCCGCTCCGCCCAGACTCCACCCTTCGTTGACTGCCAGTGTTACGAAGTCGATGCCCTCGGTGAGCTGGCGCAGTGACTTGGCGCGGTCGCGCCGGCTGATCGCCTCGACGTCGATACCGAATGTGGCGCAGGCGTCCTCGGTGATCCAGATCTGGCCTGGCTCTGCGAATTTCGCCGTCAGCTGGTAGCCGATGTGGTGGGTGTAGGCCAACTCGGCGACCTGTCCGACGTGCACGATCGGCTCAGCGAATTCGATGCGGGTTCCGTCGGTGAGCCATAGACCGTCGGTGTGCAGGACCGCGGCCGGTGCGCCGCCAGCGGCGATCTGCGCGCCGCCGGTTGAGCGCCGTGTTCCCGGGGCCTCAGCGGCCGGTTCTGCTTGCGGCTCGTCGGCCGATGGTGCTGGGACCTCGTCACCGGCAGGTGTCGCATCGACGCTCGGCGCCCGGTCGACAGCCGGGTCGGTGACGGCAGCCTCGGGCTCGGGGGGGTCGCTGCCGGGCGCTGTCGGCGCCGGTACTGCGGCGTAGGCGTCAGGAACGCCGAGCGGGGCGGTGAGGGCTTGGGCTACCTCGGTCTCCGATTCGGCGAGCAGCACAGCGAGGATCGTCTTGTCGGTGATCGCCGCACGTTGGGCGATGACCATGCGTCCGAGGCGAGTGTGGGTGTCGGACAGGTCAATCGGCGTCCCGGTGGTCTCGTCGCGACCGGGCGTGTAGATCATGTCGGCGTCGTGGGCGTACACCGGCCATGTCCGGTACTCGCGGGAGATCCGCATCGCTGCTCGTCGACCGCGCAACCGGACGTGAGTGGCGATGGCCGCCGCCCAGACGGGCTGGAAGTGGTGACGCCAGGCCTCGGCGCTCCAGGCGTCCGGTTCGGCCAGTGCGGTGAGGTAGTCGGCGGCGGCCGACTCGACCAAACCCTGCAGCGCTGAATCGTCACGGAACGTTTCTCGGGCCTCGCGCAGCCGAGTCGCCCAGGCTTCCAGGATCCGGCCCTGCTGGGGCCAGACGATCGCTTCGTCGACGGCGAGCTGTTCGGCGGTCAGTGCGGCGCCGCCGTCACGGACGTCCTTGGCCAGGCCGTCGAGGTCCTCGGTGGTCAGCCAGGCCCGCGCGGGCTGGTCCGCGCGCATCTGCGGGTGCGGTGGCGGCAACATCGCGGGCAGCGTCAGGTCGTTGGCCGGCGGCAGGGTCACGCGCCAAAGGCCGAACGGGCGCTTCGACTCGGCTGCGGCCGCGGCCGCAGCGGCGGCGTCGAGCACTTGGGGCTCGCCGTGCCCGAATGTCAGCATCCCTGCCGAGGCCAGCTGGGGGCATTGTTGAGCCAGCCATACTAGTTCGTCGCATCGCTCAAACTCCTGCTCCACCTCGGCCGCCGAGGCGCACCACTCGGGCTGGATCCGTATCTCGGGCTGCACTCCGACGGGCGGAACCCCCGATGTCGACACCACGATTCCGCGACGCCCGGCGCGGCCGCGCATGATTGCGTCGCTGAGGACCGCGGCTGAGGCGGCACCGCTCGCTGCGGGCAGCGTGCCCACCGCGGCGTACCACTGGCGTAGGCGGCGTCCGAGTTCGGCCGGATTCTCGGTCACCGAGGCTGTGCCGCCGGCGAGCCAGGGCAGTGGCTCGGCGAGGATCTCGACGGAAAGTCGTTGTGCGCCTTGACTGCGTGTCAGCATCAGGGCCGTGGTGGGCCTGGCACGCAGTTCCCATCCGCGTGTGATCAGCGGCGCCAGCGCCTGACCGATCTGTTCGGTCACCTCCGCGCCCGCCGCGGCCGCGGAGCCGGCCAGCACACCGCATGCGCCGCCGACCAGCCATACCCGCGCTGGCTCGGGATCGACGTTCTCACTGGCGGCGGCCAGCGGCTGCAGAGCGCCACGCTGGTGCGCCCAGTCGATCAGCTTCTCGAGTTTGTCGACGGCGTCGACGGGTCCGGTCAGCCGCTCCCCCGCCACGGTGAAGGATCCGGCTGCGGTGACTATTACTACGTGGCGGTCGACCGATCCGCCACCGGGGTTCATGACTGCACTCCGCTGGCGTCCCTATGTGTGGCCAGAAAGGAGCGGATCCGCGCACTGGCGCCCTGCTGTGTCATACCGAGAACGGCCCCCACCTCGGTGTACGTCGCGCCCGCAGCGATCGCCGCGGCGGCTGCCGGCCGCTCGTCGAGCCCTGCCTTCCTCAACAGCGCTGCACGGGTCAGTTGCACATCCTTGGTCTCGGCCGCATCGCCGCGCTCGACCGCCCGCACCAGCCGAGACCGCGCCGCGGGGCTGACTTTGCGCCGGGCGATGCGGCGCAGCCAGATGTCCACGGCGGCTTCCAATGAGGAGTCGGCCATCTTGGCGGCGAAATTATTTGCATCGCGTTGTGCCACAGCCTGAATCAGCGCAACAGTCGGATCGCCAGTCGTCACGAGACGACCTCCGCTGCGTACGCTCTCAACACACCGGGAATGCTATCCACCACCCATGACACCCACAAGCGTTGCTTGTGCTTCTGCACAAGTACTATTTGTGCCGGGCTCTGCTGGTCCTGCTGCGTTCCAGAACGCCGCGCCCTGATGGGCCAGCGCGACGGAGGTATGCCGATGATCATCAAGCGCGCTGCCGACGTCGCCGTGGGCGATCGGCTCGACGGCGGCCTCGCGGTTCACCGCGTCGAGCAGGTCACCCTGCCTGACGAAGGCAACGGCCTACCAGAGCGTGAGGCCGTGTTCCTGACATTCGGACCGTCGCGACTGCGCCTGTGGTTCGGCGGTCCCGACAGCCCCGTCGAAGTCGAAGCGTAAGACGGCGCCCCTACGGGCCCACTTCCAGATCGAACATGCGTTCGACTAGACTGCGCCAAATGGCGAGCCGGGATCCGGGCCCGGACGTGCAGTTGCATCAGACTGCGCGCGGATGGACCGAGCCCCGGCCCTCGCACTGCACGGAGTGTGGCGCCGCACTCGGCCCCAGGAAGGTACTGGTTGGAATCGCACAGTGCCGCTGCGGGCGATCTCACCGCACGCACTTCTGCCGGGCCTGCGAGACCACGCAGTACTCCCCCCGACTCGGCGATCAATGTCTACTGCTCGCCCTCGATGAGCGCAACATGCGCGCGACACTTCAGGCCGATCGCGATCCAGACCACAGCACTAGGGACAACACCTGAACCACAGCGAATTGTCCGGTGTCGCAGTCGACTTCGGTACTCCCCAGTGAGTGGATCGCGGTGTCATTGGCCCGTCTCTGTGACCGCGAGGGCGGCAGGGCCGCCCACGACACCGAGGACGAGGCGCCACGCTTCGAGGCGGTCGGCGTATGCGGTCTTGGGGCGTGCGCAGCCGTCATACCAGTCCGTATGCTGCTCGGCTTCCAGGTAGGTCGAATCCCAGCCGTCGGGGTGCAGCACGAATGGGTCGGTCCACCACCGCCAGCCGGCCGAATTGGGGTGTCCGCGTCCGCCGGCGAGGGTGCACAGCTGCGCGGTGACCTCAGGGTGCGAGTCGCGCAGACCGCGCAGCTCGGTCCACGGGATGCACCACCTGGGCCTCTGATCCCATCCCTGCCACGAGTCACCAGCCTCGAATCGCAGTCCGTCGCGCCAGATCGCCCAGGCCCAGCCAGGTTTTCCGGCGGGGCCGCGACGGTAGTTGGCCTTGGCCTCGCCGCGGTCGAGCTTGGCTTCGATCGCTTCTCTGTGCAGCCACCAGCCGAGCAGATCGGGCCACGGTGTCTCGGTGAGGAAGGATCTAGCGGCCGCAGACCGGGCGCCAGCGGCGGTCTGGGCCGCGTTCTCAGCCGCCTCCATCTCGCCGAAGAGGTCGTACTGAATCAGTGGTGCGACCATCGATTCTCCAAGTGCTCGTATGTTCGTGGGCTCAGTCGAGTTCGTCGACGTCGGCTCGGTCAAGCCATCTCGTGTGCTAAACGGGATCAGCGCCCCGCGGCTGACCGGACGGTTCCGCCGGGGCTGTCGTTGTCCGGGCCTGTCGGTCGGCCATGGCGGCGTCGAGGGCATCCCAGCCGGCATCGGAGAGTCGGCCTCTACCGTTGCCGGCGACGAGCATCGCGGCCGCGACGTCGGCGAGGGTGTTGCGGCTGTCGGTGAACACGTAGTCGAGGTTGGGCTCGGCGATGCGCACTCGCTTGGGCAGGCTGCCGGCGAGGACCTCGCGAACGATCGCAACCAATGAGGGTTCGCCGCCGAGGAGTCCGTCCGCGACGCCGCCCGGTGCGTCGGGCTGCGGGCGTTCCATCGCGCTGTAGGCGACCATGCCGCGGTCGGTGCGGAATGTGATGGTGCTGGTGGCCATTTCTGTTCTTGGTCTCCTGTGCCCGCGATTACTGGTCGATCTCGACGAAGATCTCGTGGGCAGCGATAGTGTTGCCCGCGGCGTCTGTGGCCTCGATACCGAGGGGTTGGTCGGCGACGGCGCCGGCGCTGCGCGCCGTGTCGAGCCAGTCAACGAGGTGGCCGACCGTAAGGTCATCGGTCTTGATGGCGAGGGGTTGATATGTCATGGCGCACTTCCGTTCTGGTGTGGCGCACTATGGCGCACGCAGGACAAGGCCGTTGGTTGTGGCGGTGAGGCTTTGGCGCAGGGTCGATAGCCGCGCCGCGAGGTTGGCGTTGAGGTCAGCGAGTTCGACAGTGGCCGCGCCGACCGCGCCGGTGTGCAGCGTGTTGCCGGCGGCGTCGACGTGCAGTTGACGCACGGCGTCATCGGTGATGCGCAGGCTGCTCTGCTGCAGCGCGCGGATCTCGGCGAAGATGGCGTCGACCGGGGTGAGGGATTTGCGGTAGTCCTGCAACTGGCGCACCAGCGTGACCAGGGTGTTCCACGCGTCTCCGGCGGCGTCGGTGATCTCGGCGTTGCGGCGGGCGACCACGTCGGCAGGGTCCTTGCTGGGCGGCGGGACGAGGTTGGCGCGGGCGCGCCAAATGCGGTGCGCCCGTAGGTAGATGTCGTCGAGGGTGCGTTCAAGGTCGATCCTGACGCGGTGGATGTCGAGCAGGTCGCTGTTCCATGCGGGGCTGGATCGGATGTCTCGCCCGAGCAGGGTGGCCACGGCGACCAGGTGGGGTTCTCGCCAAACGAGGGCCGCTCCCCCGGGTTGGATCCGCGACATCCACCGGTTGTGCCATTCGCGGCGCAGCGCTTCGCCGTTGGCGTAGCGGTCAAGATCTTCGGGCACTGCTGGCCAATCGATGGAGGCGGCGTCCAGGGTGGCGAGTTCATCGTCGGTGTACACCCAGTGCGGCGCTGTCGCAGCGCGCCGGCGCGCGAACCGTACCAGCAGTGCCGCCGTGCCGACGGCGATGGCGAGGTAGCCGAACGGGTTTGAAGCGGCAAGGATCTCGACGACGGTTGCACCGTCATGCCGCCACCACTGCCCCACCATCAGGACAACGGCGATGCCCGCGGCAGCAGGGACGCCATACTTGGCGATCGGCTCGACGAAGCGGCCGGCGCGGGCGATCTCGGTCCAGACGAGGTCTCGGCGATGGCGAGTGGTCAACTCTTCGGATTCGACGATGTTCTCGAGGTCGTCGCCGTGTGCTCGGGCCTTGCGTTGCAAGTCGGCGGGCAACGCGTCGGCGTCGACGGCCTGCGAGCGCGGCAGCGCGGCCATGATGTCGATCGCGGTGTAGGCGTAGTCCAGGGGCGCGCGCACCGTGGCGTCGATCCGCGGGGGCGGGGGCGTCTGACGTTCGGAGCCGTAGCCCTCGGTGTCCTGCCAGTCCGTGCCTGATTCCGGATCGGCGAACTGCTCGGTGCCCAATTCGATCCCTCCGCCGCGGTTGCCTGTACTCACTATCGGCGTTCGGACGGACACGGTTGACGAACGCTGTCGAGATGCAGCGATGATTGGCAGGACTCGCGGGTCTACTTTGACAAAACGTCGGCGTGCCTGCCTGCGGCGCGCCTGTCAAAGTTGGCCGCCCCTGGTCGGCAGCGTTTTTGTGCGAGCGAGGCGCGAAAGGCCATGACTGGCAGGCTTGTTAAACAAGCTCCACTTGTTCGTCAATCTTCGCTGCATCTCCCGAGAACATGTTAGCTAGCCTAACTAAAAAATTGTCGAGATGCAGCGAAGATTGACAAGACACGCCTGACTACTTTGACAGAACTTCGGCGTGTCGCGGCGGCTTGTTAATCTTCGTTGCAAAGCGCAGATCAGAGCCTCTGTGGTTGGTCGTGCTCTGCGGTCGTCGGTGTGTCACGCGCCGTTGCGGAGTTGACACGTTGTCGAGCGATGTACTGCTGCCCGGCGAGAGAAGGCCGCGGCACTCACCTGTCCGTGTCGACGGTGTTCATCTGGACCATTCGACCAGAGCGGTACGTCAGCGCATGACGGGTAGCGTTTCATCCGAAGCCGACCGCTAACACGACATGAGGCTGGTGTAGGCCGTTGATCGTTCCGGACGGACGGACTGATCCCGAGAAGCTACGCGAGCTTCTGGGCAACCCAGAAGAAACCCATCTTGACTTGAAGGCCAAGGTCAACCTGGCCGACAACGAGGACAAGTTGAAGTTCGTCAAGGATGCGGTGACGATGTCGAACCGCCCGCCAGGTGGCTACATCTTGATCGGCGTTGACGACTCCGGCAACCCCTGTATGCCTGTCGGGACCATCCCGGACCGGAGCCGGTTCGACGGGTCTCGGATCGGCGCCCTGATCCGCGGGTACGTCGAGGCCGATGTACACGTCCTCGTGCAGGTGCAGGAGCAAGCTGGCAACGAAATCGCGGTGGTCTACATTCAAAACCGCGGTCTGCCAGTCCCGTTCAGCAAGGATGGCCAATACGCCGACGCAAACGGGAAGATGCAAACCGTCTTTCGTAAGGGTGAAATCTTCGTCCGAGAGGGCCCCGAAAACGTGCCCATCCGCTACGCGCACTGGCAGGACATCTTGTCCGACTTCGCGAAGCAGCATCGCGACGAGGGTGCTGCGGCTGCGCAGACCGTGTTGAGCCAGTTTGTCGCCGCGCAAGCGTCGTCATCTTCGGGCAATGCAATCGATGTGCCGCTCTTAATGGAGATGGATGAACCGACGTTTGCGGGCGCGATAGCCACGCTCCTGGAGTCCGACGACGAAGTTCGCCTCCGCCAGTTCATGCGGGCCCTATGCGGTCCCATTGGATCGAGCGACCTTGAGGACTTCAACCATGCACTCAATAAGTGGACGGTCTATTGCGCCCAATGCCTCTACTTCGAACGCTCCGATCTCGTCGATGATGCGATCGAGAAACTTCTCGGCGTGTACAAGAAGCTCGATCTCGACGACGATGCGAACCGCAAACGCCTTGCCGTTGTGGAGCGTCTCTACGTGGTCGGTGGTCTTGCGGTTCGATTGGAGGCGTGGGACACGATTACCTCGTTGACGCTGCGCCCCGTTCCGTCTGAAACCTATGGCGACGATTACGTCTGGTCGTCGTGGATTCGGCATGGTCAGACTCTTGCCTCGCGAGCCAACCTCACCGAGGATCCCCGTGGCGGATTCATTATCTCTGCGGCACGTGAACTCATGGTTGAGCATCCGGCCATGCGGCCGGATCTTGCAGATACGCAGGTACCCGCTGAGGAGATCACCGGCAGCGATGTCGCCCTTAACTCGTTGTGCGAGTTCGACATCGCGTATTGTTTCGTCGTTGCCGCGATGGGTACAGGACATGGCTCCGGATACCCGTCGTCGGCGGCGTTCGATGAAGAACGCGCCAAGCCGATGGCCCAACTCATAGTCGCCAACCCAGAAGTTAGGACACATCTTTTTCCCGATGCGGACGACACCGCAATCGCCGAAGCCATCTTCAGGATGTACGAGATCGCAATCCAGCAGTCGGCAATTAACTACGGTGGCCGATGGTGGGACATGCCGCCGAGTGTCAGGCTGTGGGTCGAACACCATCGACCGCCACAGGTCTAGTCGCGGAATCGGGTGTCTCCGTTGTGCATCGGCGCTAGGCCCGGGGGTTCGCAGCTAGGCTAGCCATACTCTCAACGCCGCGTCGAGCAACTGGTGGTCGTTGAGCCCCAGGTCTTGCGCCCTTTCCTGTACATCCTCAAGAAGCTGCGGGTGAACTTTGCCGGGCACTCGTTGGGCGTCTCCTGGGGGTTGCGGTGTCGGCGCAGTGCGGAGTTCGTTGCGAGGAAATAGTTCGATCAGGGACATCATCTGTGCGGCGTTGATTTCGATTGGTTGACCGCGAACTAGTCCCCAATCAAGGAACCTAAGGTTCGCGGATTCTTTACAGATGCCTTTGTTGTGCACGAAGTCATTACGGATCAAGCGGATGTCGCCGAAGTAGTCGATCAGTATGTCGCTTCCGCGAATCCGCGCTTCACCGATCTGATTGAAGCAGGCCGCGATTCGGCCTCGAAATTGCTCTTCCCAAAGTGCGAACACATAGGTGAACCACTGTGCGTACGCCACTGCTTGTACTTCAGGGTAGTTGTCGAGCTCCTCACGGCCCGTACCTCCTACCCACATTAGGGTGCCTGCATCTATTGCCGAGATGAGTTCTTGCATATGGACAAGTCCACTGCCTGGACCGTCGACATAGGTGAAGGTCCTGACCTCGAAGTAGTGGCCGACATCGCCGGGAACATTCCCTCCTTGCATAAATCTTCGGTGTGGCTGCTCCCAATCGCTCACCTTTTCGACGAGCACGTTATGCGACGTCAGGGTCACCAAGAGGGACACGAGCATTGCGCGCTCAAGTTCAGAGACAAGATCGTCGATCGAGGTGTCAGGTTCCGTGACGCGCTCGGCTAACGGCGGTATCGCGGCCTCTATAGCGACCCGCAGATTATCAATGCTGCCGATAAAGTCGTCGCCATAAGACAAGCCGCCGTATGCATCGATGACGGCGTGGAGGGTTTCGGCGAGCCATGAGCCAGGCGCCGGCGGCTGACTCTCAAGGGTCAAGGCGATGGAGTCGCTCGCTTCAAGGATGAGCACACGCTTGTCTTGTTCATTGAGGGCGCGGACGCGATCGCCGTACTGCTTCCGTGCTTCAGCCAACTGACGAATTTGATCGACGGCAAGACGTGTATTGACCTCCGCCTTTCGCAGGACGCTGAGCCACCGCCTTGTTCGACTGTGCAGGTACATCGTTTCCCCCTCGCTTGATAGGTGGCGCGCTCCCGTTGCTCATGCGCGCGCTTCCCCAGTTCCTGGTCCAACTTCCTTATGGGCACGACGGCTTCGGGCGCTGCATTACCTAGAGCGGGAACTGTAGCGATCGGCACCGACATGGTGCCGTAGGTACGGCTGAGCTGTATGTCTATACCGATGTGTTGCGGAAACCGCCTCTGACCTGCGCCGTGTCAATAATGATGACGGTGGACAATGTAGGACACACCATGACATCATGGTGTCATCCAACAACGCACACCGACATCGACACACACACCGACACACACACCGACACACACACCGACACACACACCGAGAGATTCAGCCATGACCGATCAAGACCAGAGGACAGTAGGGGTAACTCTGCGTCTGCCTGTAGAGCTTGCAGACGCTCTAAAGAACTACGCGTTTGTCACGGAGACCTCCGGGAACGAAGTGATAAAGCGTGCGCTTGTCGAATACCTGAAAGTTCACGGCCGCACCGACGTAGTACGCGCCGCGTTCGAGAAGGTGCTTGATCAACACGCGATTGCGCTCGACAAGCTTAAGGATCTGTGACCTGCAGATCCTCGTCTAACCCGAAGAAACGCGATGACAACGTTCCTGACTACAGATGAGATCCAAGACGTAAATGCCCACTTCGTGGGACCGGATAAGCTCCGCGACTTTGGTCTGCTCGAAGCCGCTGCCATACGGCCTCAGTCGAGCGCATTCGGCGAGGATGCCTACCCGACTGTGCACGAGAAGGCTGCTGCACTGCTGCACGCATTAGCGCGGAATCATCCGTTTGTGGACGGGAACAAGCGCACGGCTTGGGCGTCAACGGCGATATTCTACATGTTCAATGGCTACACGATTTCCACCGATCAGGGCGACATCGTTGCCCTGGTCGTTGATGTCGCTGAAGGCCAGAAGGGCGTGCAGGACATCGCCGCCACGCTAAAGAGCTGGACTCAGCCCTTCGACATCGCCGACGACTGGATGGGCTAGCACCTAAGCGCCGCCCGGACGAGTTTGACCCCAACCGAAGAGTGGAGTGGCGGGCCGAGTGGGGTAAGCAGTCGAGGCGGTATCCGCGCCGGCCTGGATGTCGAGCGCACCAATTCCGCGCTCTCGATGAGCAACCCGGCAAAGCTCTCCGCTCCTGGGCGACCGTCATGCGGTATCGGTGGGTCGTATTCAGATGAAACCCGTTGAGCGGGCCCTCGCACGCCTGCCCGGGTGCGGCGTTTCAAATTGGGGCAGCGGACAGCGCGCGCCTCGTACTCGCGGGCCCGGCGCCCGACGCCCAGCTCGGGGCGATAGGTGTGGTGGTCACGGCTACGTACCTCTCAGGTGGGTTGCTAGCGCCCTGCATGACCAGTTCACATGCAATTCATGCTGGCCTATTCCGGTCTAAGAAATAGATTCTCACCTGCGTCAAACATGGTGCGCGATACTGGGATTGAACCATTCCCATAGCTTGGTCCACCACCGCATTTTCACCCGCAAAAACCACGTCAGCCTTAAAGCCGGCGCAGACGATCCAAAGTTTTCGACTTACCCAGATCGCGCGGCACTGCACAGCCGACGCTGCCACTACCAACATCCCGCTAGTACAACATCCGATAACACCCGACTGCCTTGCCTTGCCTTGACGCAACGACGCAATATCGGGCGCAGCGCCAGACCCGCCGCACTCAGTTCGTCTCTGTGACAATTTCCAACGCGGTGCGTGCCCCATTTGGTAAGCGAGAGACGGTGACGGGGAAATCTCAGTGCGATTGAGATGTGATGTCAGTTCATCAAGGCTTGAACGGGCCATGTCATCATCGGACGGATGGCACCGAGAGCAGCGAAGAAGACCGACAGCAGACTGGCTGCTCGTCTCGCGGCGATCGCTTCACTCGGCGCAGCGGTTATTCACTTCGCCGTCGTGCCGACACACTGGCAAGAGTGGATGCCGGCAGGGCTGTTTTTTGTCTCAATCGCGCTGTTTCAACTGATTTGGGCGCGAGTGGTGCTGGCTCGGCCGACGACGGCAGTGCTCGCCGCTGGGATCGCGGCCAATGTCGGTGCCGCCGCGCTTTGGGCCCTGTCTCGGACCGCGGGGGCGCCGTTCGGTCCAAACGCCGGAGAACCCGAGTTGGTACAAGCCGCCGGCCTCTGCGCACTGCTGCTCGAGGTCTACGTCGTGATGGGAGCTGGCTGGGTGTGGTACCGAGGCCGTCAACCCGAGCAGATATCAGCGTTTTCGAACGTGATTGTGCTCCTCGGCGCCGGCTCCGTGATCGCTGCAGCGGCAACGGTAGGAGTGGCTTCGGGTCTGCAGCACGGCCACCATGCGCCGGCCGGCGCAGAAGCCGAACACCACAAGCCGGGCATCGGACACGAAAATGGCCACCAAAATCATCCGGAGCCGATTGCGGAGGTGATCCGCCCACCCGCGGCTCCGGCTCCTGTCGAAGCTCCGCCTCCCGCAACGGATCCGGCACACGACACTGACGGTGATGATCATCATGAGGAGTGACACCGCCTTCTGACGCTGGTTCGCTCAGGGGCAACGAGACGGCTCGATTGTGGTGTGTACCTACGTCGAGACGGCGACGAGATGGGACGGGTGTCGGATGGTTCGTCAGCTGGCGAGTAAGTGTCGGAAGGCGCTGTCGGCCAAGGCGATGGCGTCGGCCTGGTCGACGATGTGGCCATGCAGTTCGGGGTGGTTGTCGAGGTAGGACTGCGCGTGGTTCTGGTCAGCGTGAAAGTTGATCGAACCGCAGAGGGTATCGGCCAGGGTTCCGCAGCAGTCGGTGTGGGCGATTACGACGACGGTGGTGGCGGGATGCCAGGTCCATTCGTGATCGCGGAGGTGGACCCGGATGGGTGTCCCGGTGGTCGGGTCCGTGGAGTCGATGACGCCTTCGGTGCCGGTCATCAACGGGATGCCGAGCGCGTCGATCGCGCACATTGCTGCGGCCGGCGGGTGGCCGGTGAGGTGGACGCTGTGGCGGGTGGGTCGTCGCGCGAAGGGGTAGGCGATGTCGATCTGTCCGTCGGGTGCGGTGTGGACGAGGTCGGCGCTGCCGAGTTGCTGCAGCGCATCGTCGAGGTCGACGCCGAGGGCGGCAGCGGTCGGGTTCAGGTCGTCGCGATGGACCTGTGCGCTGTCGCGGAAGCCGCGCAGCACGGCTCGGTGGAGTTCGCGGATCGCGGGCGGCAGCTGTTCGACCGAGGCGGCGACTGACTGGGGGGTCTCGGACTGGTCGGGCATCGGTTACTCCGTTGAAGGTGGCGGCGGTTGGACAGGACTGCTTCGGTGACCTCGCAGCGCGTCGAGCACACGTCGAGGTGTGGGCAGGTCTAGTCGGCAGGCGTCGCCGGTCGGCTCGCCGTCCTCGGGGCGCATCACGTCGATGCCGTCAACGAGGATGGTCGGTGAGGGATAGCGCCCGACGCGCTCGATGATCGGCAGGTCGAGGGCGAGGGTGGCCAGGCAGGCCGCGACCGTTTCTTTGGCGGCGGCGGCGTTGGGGCATCCGGGTGAGGTGAGAACTTCAACACGCATGGTGATCACTCCAGTGCGGTTAGCGTTGCGCGGCGGCGGTTTCGATGTCCAGCAGGATCGGGCAGTTCCGTTCGGCTCGGGGCTGACCGCAGGTGTCGATGAGGCGGGCCAGTGCATCGCGCATGCCAACAAGTTCGTCGATGCGCCGTTGCAGATCGGTGATACGGGTGCGGGCCATGGCCCGCGTCTCCTCGCACGACGCGGATCCGCCGTGGGCCAGGTGCAACAGGTCCTCGATGTCATCGAGGGTGAAGCCGAGTTGTTGGGCACGCTTGATGAAGCGCACTACCCGCACCGCGTCCGCGGTGTAGGCGCGGTACCCGGAGCGAGTCCGCTCGGGTTCGGGCAGCAGTCCCCGGCGTTCGTAGTACCGCAACGTTTGGGTGTTGACCTGCGCCTGCGTAGCGACCTCGCTGGTTCTCACCCCACCAGCATGAACCCTGTACCCAACTACCGGGTCAAGGCCGCCACCTCATCACCTGTGCGCGGCACGCCACTATGCAAGACCAGAACTAGGACATCAGGGTCTCTATGCGTTTGAGGAGATCGGCGACTCGTTCTGTGATGTCGTCGCGGACCAGTCGCATCCGTTCGATGCCGTCGACGCCACGCTCGAAGGGTTCATCGGTCTCCCAGTTCTCAAATCTGGTGCCGTCGACCGGCTCGACGTGGGCCTCGCGACCCAAGGTGACCACGATGTCGACGTCGCGCAGGAGCTGGATGTCGATGGGCTTGGGTGTCTCCTTGCTGATGTCGATGCCGACCTCCGCGAGCGCCTGGGCGGAGAGCTCGTTGATGGCACTGCCGGGCTTGGTGCCCGCCGAATACACCTGCACGGCGTCGCCTGCGATTTCACGCATGAGGCCTGCGGCCATTTGCGACTTGCCGCCGTTCTTCACACAGACGAATAGCACAGAGGGCGTGGGGGTTTCGGTCATGATGTTCTATCGGTCAGGCGACGGGGGTGATGCCGAGCTCGGTCAGCAGACGACGGACGCGCTCCTCAATATCGTCGCGGATCGGACGTACGGCGTCGACGGTCTGGCCGGCGGGTCGGTCAGTACCCATTCTTCGTAACGCTTTCCGGGGAAGATGGGGCAGGCATCACCGCAGCCCATGGTGACGACGACGTCGGCGGCCTGGACGATTTCGTCGGTCCAGGGTTTGGGGAACTCGCGGGTGATGTCGATGCCGGCCTCGGCCATCGCCTGCACGGCCGACGGGTTGATCTCGTTGCCGGGTTCGGACCCACCCGACCAGGCGACGCCTGCGTCGCCGGCGAGGTGGTTGAAGTACCCGAGGGCCATCTGGGAGCGGCCTGCGTTGTGGGTGCACAGGAACAGCACGGTGGGCTTGGTGTCGGTGATCTTGCCCTCGACCCGAGCGAGGGCGGTGAGGCGTTGGCGTGCCCATCGTTCGGCCAGCAGCGGCAGGAAGTTGGGAACGGTGGCGCGCCCGGCGAATTGGTCGTAGGAGGTGTGCAGGAACCGCTGAATGGTCTCGACGCCGAAGTGCTCGCCGAACTCGTCGTGGAGTCGGGTGGCGGCGGTCCGCAGCGCGAGACGCTGGTCGATGGACAGATCTGCGTGGTGGTGGGTGGCCAGTGGTACGGGGCTATCGGTCATGTCGAACTCCGTTGATCGGCGTGATGGGTTTCGGTGTTGTGCGGGACGACGATGTTGTCGGCGGTGGCGGCGGCGTCCGGGTAGAGGGCGGCCACCAGCGCCAGTCCGATGAGTGCGCCGAGGATCTGGGCGGCGATGAAGCCGGGCGCGGAACCGGGGGCGATGCCGGCGAAGGTGTCGGAGAACATTCGCCCGACAGTGACGGCGGGGTTGGCGAACGACGTGCTGCTGGTGAACCAGTAGGCCGCGCCGATGTATGCGCCGACGGCGGCGGCGGACAGTGCCGCCCGCCCGGTGCGCGCCAAAGCGAAGATCAGGGCGATCAGTCCTGCGGTGGCGACGATCTCGCCGACGAGGTGGCCAGTGGTGATGCGGTTCTTGGTGGCGATCTCGATCACTTGGCGGTCGAACATGACGTTGGCCAGGACTGCGCCGAGGATGCCGCCGAGGGTCTGAGCGACCGTGTAGGAGGCCACGTGGCTGGCACTGATGCCGGTCCCGGCACGGCGTCCCAGCAGCCAGTCCGCCGCCGACACAACGGGGTTGAAGTGCGCCCCGGATACCGGGCCGAACAACAGGATCAGTACGGCCAACCCGAATACGGTGGCGGTCGAGTTCTCTAAGAGTTGCAGACCGATGTCGTCGGGCGAGAGCTGCTGGGCCGCAATGCCGGAGCCGACGACGACCGTGACGAGCAGTGCGGTGCCGGTGAACTCGGCGAGCAGCCGTCGAGGCATAGCAACCGGATGAATCATGAGCTGCTCATCCGCAGGGTGTCGATTTCGAGGAGTAACGAAAGCTGTTGCAGCGCATCAGTGACAACGCGGTAGTAGACCCATGACCCCCGTCGTTCGCTGTCGAGAAGCCCGGCGGTGCGCAGGATCTTCAGATGATGGGAGATGGTTGGCTGGGTCAGGTCGATCCCAGCAGAGAGCTCGCACACACACGCCTCGCCACCGGCATGGCTGGCGACCACGCTGAGCAGCCGAAGCCTGACTGGGTCAGACAGCGCCTTGAGCTTGATCGCCAGCTCGGTGGCAGCTTCCGGGGACACGGGTTGTCGGGCCAGGGGGGCGATGACGCAGCCCGTGGTGTCGGTGAGCTGCTGGCCTGACTTCGACATCCATCGATATTGACAAACATCGAATCAAGCCGCAAGCGAACAGGCGGTGAACATGCTCCGAGTGTCACTGTGTTGCGGTGAGCGTGAGCTGGTGAGCGTGGAAGGCGAAGTGCCGTCCGGGGTAGCGGTACAGATCCTCCAACGTCATGAAATCTTCGAAGAACGGGTCCCAGTTGGTCGGGTAGTGCATACCCCGAGCGAAGTCGGCATCATTCTCGCGGGCGAGCCTACGTTGCAGCGAGCCGATTACACGGTCGAGTCTTGCGCCCATCCTGCGCCGGTTGTAGACCGTCGCCGCCGCGCACGAGCCGTAGTAGTTAATGAGATGGAACGGCCTAGTCGCGGCGTCAAGAATGTTGGCGAAGGCGCGGCTCACTGGATCGGGCAAGCGACTGAAGATCCGCACGAGAATAAGTAGCCGCTGCACGACCATATAGCCGAACACCATGTGTAACAGCAGTTGCTCATTGGTCCAACGTGTTCCGGAAGTTGGGCTACACCAATCCTCTGGCCCGGCTGCGGCGAGTAGCCGCTGGAACTCAATGCGTGCCCGCTCCAAGTCCGCGGCGATGTCGGCACGATCGACCTTTCCATGCTCGTCCGCCATTCCTCGATCATGCACCTGATGCGAGGCGGGTTCAGCAGCAGGATGATTCTGCAGCCACCTTGGCGTCGTCAGACGCGGTACCTCCGCAGCAGACGCCACCCTCGGAATTGCCGTCCTCGACGAGGTGCTGTGGGCTGGTGCCGAAGGTGCCGGAGTCGGCGAGCACGGTGTAGACCTCCCACTTCTCACCCGCTGGACCGGTGACCCACACCTTGTCCTGGGTGGCAAAGCAACAAGTAGTGCCGATCTCTTCGTCGGTGAACAGGCCCTCGTCGGTGAGCCGTGCGATCTCGGCGTGCACGGTGTCGCTGGACTCAACCTCGACACCGAGGTGGTTGATCGTGCCGCCCTTGCCGGGGTTTTCCAGGAGCACCAACTTCAACGGCGGTTCAGTGACGGCGAAGTTGGCATAGCCCTCTTTGACCTTGTTGGGTGGCGTGTTGAACAACTTGGAGTAGAAAGTGACGGCCTGGCCGAGGTCATCGACGTTGAGTGCGAGCTGTACACGAGACATGGGACACCCTCCTAGATATGTGACTTATATCGAAGTAGCTGACTGTCCCCATAGTGCATACCTCTTTGACTTATGTCAATGTCTTCGGCAACATGGACGTTGTGCCCAAGACCTTGCCGGTGATCGACATGTCCGCGCCGGTGTGCTGTGCGCCCGTCGCCGCTGGCCCAATGAGCGATGACGACGCCCTCCAGGTGGCACTCCGCCTCAAAGCGCTCGCCGATCCAGCCCGCGTGAAAATCATGTCGTATCTGTTCAGCTCGTCCTCGGGTGAGGAGAACAGTAGCGACCTCGCGACGGTCTTGGGCTTGACCGAGTCCACAGTCAGCCACCATCTCAGCCAGCTCCGGCGCGCCGGGCTCGTGGAGTCCCAGCGCCGCGGGATGAATGTCTACCACCGGCCACACCGCGATGCAGTCGGTGCGCTGTGCGCCGTGTTGGACCCGAACTGCTGCAGCTAACGCTGCGCTGAAGATCCGAGACTCTCGTACCTTGTCGCTGCCGAGACGGTGTTGACGGAACTCAAGCCGAATGCCAGCTGCACGAGATTCCCTCGGCGGGCGTTAAGTTATCGATTCTCATCCAGATGGCGGATCCGCCACCTTGCGCCATTGCAAATGAGGATCTCACCTTGCAGAGCCTTGCACCGTAAGCGACGGAGCGCACTTTCGGTCATGTGCCTAGGGACTAATGGTCGTGGTCGAAAAGAACGAGGGTGTTGGCCAGGTTGCCGTCGATGAGGTAGGCACGACAACTGAAGGGATCACGGATCGTCGCCCCAAACGCGTCGCCTTTGACATCCACGACACCAGAGACGTTCAGTACCGTGATGCGGGAGTGGTCGACCCCTTTGAGTGGGTCGTCGAGTAGTGAGAATAGATCCTTGCTGTCAGGGTCTAGGACCGTACTTGCCACCTCGACGTTTGACAGTTTTCCCGTTGAGGGTGAGGCCAGCCGCTTAAGCACGTCAGATTCGCAGCGGTCCTGCGCCGTACGTTCGTTCGAGGCACGGTCCGTAGAGTCTACGAGGCCGAAACCGCGTGTCGCGACGGCGATTATGGACAGGATCACTACGCAACCCGCCCCGGCCGCAATCAACCACGCACGCCTCCGGTTCTTGCGGGGTGTGGGTGGCGAACTACCCATTCTGTACGTCTCCAATATCGCGCGTCGAAAGCTATCTGCGGGTCGCGAGGGCGCCGTCGGGTGTTGTCTCGCTGCAAAGGTACTAAACACTCAGCAGACAAAGGACGGACTGGACCACAATCCACAACGGTATCCGCTATCAGGGACGTGCCCTGCAGACCGATACTCCTTCGCAGACACAGCCTCCGCCGTGATGGCTCGGGCGAACGTCGACATGCGCTGCTCCATCCCGTTCACTTCCGACTGGCGACATCGCCGCCCGCCTCGTCTCGTCTGGCGATTCAATCGATTTGCCGAGCAGCGACATGCGCGGCTCCGCGACGTAACCCACGTACTTCGCGCTAACCCTTACGCGCTTTTAGCTGCGCAAAACGGTGGCAGTGTCTTCGCGCTCTTTGGCTGCCATTGGGCTTGATCACATAGAGGGGTGCAGCCGCGCAAAAGAGCTGTTATTCAAAGTTACAGGAGTGTAATTTGTGGTGATTGTTGCTTGTGGGGCTGAAGTGACTTACGGTGAATTTATACGTACTTATTACGTACGTCGACGACTGCAAACTATTGCTGACGGGTGGGCACAATTTTGTCCCGGTTGGGAGTCATTCTTGGTCTTGTTGGGGCTGCTGCTCGGCCTCACCGTGCCCCCGCGGGCCGTCGCCGACGAGGGTCTGTGGGATCCGACATTGCAAAGTCCTTAGCGCTGGCGCACCAGGCGATCCCGTCTCGATCGCGAATGCCTCGCTGCAAGCGACGAATGTAGCCACTCAGACCACGCTGGACCTAGGTCGAAAGTTCCTCAGTAGCCTCGGCATCGGGGGTAGTCCAACGACTGTGGCTCCCGGACGCCGCGTGTACGGCAGGCAGGCGATCGAGTACGTGATCCGTCGCGCCGGCTCCCAGATAGGTGTGCCGTACTCCTGGGGCGGTGGCAGCCTGACAGGTCCGAGCCGCGGCGTCGACGGCGGCGCTGACACGGTGGGCTTCGACTGCTCGGGCCTTACGCGCTACGCGTTCGCCGGCGTCGGTGTAATGCTCCCGCGGTTCTCCGGGGACCAGTACACCGCGGGGCGCCAAATACCGCCCTCACAGGCCAAGTGCGGCGACCTGCTCTTCTGGGGTCCGGGCGGCAGCCAACACGAAGCCCTCTACCTGGGCGGCGGCCAAATGCTTGAAGCCCAGCAAAGCGGAGTACCGATCAAGATCTCACCGGTACGAACTGGTGGGATGACGCCGTATGTGACGCGGATTATCGAAAGTTAATAATGATTCACAGGCGCAGTCGAGACGCGGAACTGAGTCAGCTCACCTTCGTGATCAGCCCGTGGAGCGCTAGTCCAATGACGCTGCGGCGGGCGGCTTCCGCGTCCCAGTGGTGACTAGCGCGCAGGTGGATGTAGCCCCAGCCGACCATGTTGAACAGGACGGTCGCGGTCACGGTCTCGGGCACGTGGCGCACGGTTCCGTCCGCGGCGCCGTCGATGAGGAGGCGTTCGAATGGTTCGGCGAAGACCTCGACGGTCAGTGCGTCGGGGCCGGGCCGGTGGAAAACCTCGCCGTGCGCGAGGAACATTCCCGCGAGCAGGGGAAGGTATTCGTCGGCGGCCGCGCACATCGCCTCGAGTGCGGCCTCTAGCCGTTCTGCCGCGGTTCCGCGTCCCGTGATCGCTGGCCATATCGCGTTGCGAAACGTCTGCGCGGCGCGTGCAGTCAGTGCCGCGACGAGCTGATCGCGTGTGACGTCACGACGGTAGATCGTCGCCCGCGACATGCCGGCCTCGGCCGCGATCCGCTCTCGCGTCGTCTCTGTCAGACCCCATCGAGCGATCGCCGCGGCAGTCGCATCGATAAGCCGAGGATCAACCTCGGCGGAGTTTCCGGGCCTCTCTTGACTCTGAGCCACACGAACATCATAGTTGAGACATGCGGGTCTCAAATATGAACGCGCCGGGTATCACACTTTCGCCGGTCTACGGTGCGCTCGCCGCCGCTGGTGGCGCTGTGTCGTTGTTCGCCACCTACTGGGACGACGCCTGGCACACCGACATTGGCCGAGACACCGCCCTGATCCCGCCGCACCTGGCGTTGTACGGCAGCGTTGCCGTTGTGGGTCTCGTGGTCCTCGGCTGGGGATTGGTTGCCCTGGCGCGTACTCGTTCGATCCGCGCCGCGCTGCGGCAGCCAGGCCTGTTGTTGGCCGGCTTGGGCGGCGCGGTCACACTCGCCGCGGCCCCGCTCGACGCCTTCTGGCACGACGCCTTCGGGCGCGACGCCGTCCTGTGGAGTCCGCCGCACATGCTGGTCGTGTTCGCCTCCACGACGATGGCCATCGGACTACTGGCCGGGCTGCGACCGACACGGCACGGGATTGTCGAGGCCGCCCTGTCCGCGGTGGTGCTTGGCAGCGCACTGATGACGGTCCTCGAATACGACACTGATGTTCCACAGTTCAGTCAAACCCTTTACCTTCCGGTGGTTGTGGTCTCCGGCCTGCTCACTGTGGCCATCATCCGTGCGCTCGTTGCGCGGCCCTACGCCGTCGCACGAGGTGTCGCCTTCTACCTCGTTGTGCGGCTCATCGTCATCGCCGTACTGATCCTGCTCGGCCGCAGTTCGCCCGATCTTCCTGTGGCAGTCCTTGGTCTGGCCGTGGCCGACCTTCCGTGGCGCGGACATGCCGCGCGTTACGGGGCGACCGGTGCCGCGGTCGCCGCGCTGGCCTGGATCGCATCGGCGCTCGGCGTGGCGAGCCAGCCCGCCGCCGCCGTCGGCGTGGTCGCTGCGCCAGTCATCGTGGTGGGCGTCGCGCTCGTGCTGGCCACCTCCTGGCGCGCACATGCGGTTGGCGCGACGGCCGCTGCGCTACTGGTCGGCGCCGGCATGTTGATGCTGGGGCCCGTTCCAGAGGCCAACGCCCACGATCCTGGACAGGGACAACCGGTCATGTCGGTGCGGCTGACGGTGGTCGGGGATGGCCGTGGGAATGTGCGGCTCGACGCGGTTGCCCCTGATGCCGGCTCCCAGCTTGTCGCGGATAGCATCGTGGCTCGCCGAGGTGGCCAGACGCTCACCGCGCGGCTGAATGAAATCGGCACAGGCAAGTTCACCGCCACCATTCGCCTTCCCGAAGACGGGCGGTGGTTCGTCTACGTCGAATTCCGGCGCGCCGGCGAGACCATCGAAGCGTGGCTGCCCGTCGACTCCGGCTGGCAAGGAACCACCTCGGCCGAGCGTGAGCTCTACGTGCCCGCCGGCACGCAGCCCCCAACGGCCACCCAAATCGCCAGCGGCGCAGCGATCTACGCCGTCGGTCTGATCCTGTTCGCCGTGGCCCTCATCCAGACGCGGCGCATCGTGCGCCGCCGCCATAATCCAGCCTGAGTTTCCCACCACCACCTACTCAACCTGCAGTAACTGAGGAATCGTTATCCATGAGGTTTCTCGCTCTGGCTGTCGCGGTCGTCATCGGGCGTTTTCGCGTCACCTGATGCGAGCCCTTTGTCCGCGGGTGCCGCGTCACCTGAATCCACGCCGCTCTCGGCCTGCGCGGCGGCGTCGTCACGACTGACCGCAGCATCCCGCGTCGCCTCGGCTTCGCCTGCTGCACTGATCGCGAGGTTCTCGCGACCCTTCGGCGCGAGGAAGAAGTAGATCAGGGCGCCGATCAATACCACCGTTGCGGTAAATGAATTGATCCGGATGCCGGCAATTTGGGTCGCCGCGTCGCTGCGCATCAACTCGACGAAGAACCGGCCGACACAGTAGCCGGCAACATAAAGCGCGAACAGCCGTCCATTACCGATTCTGAATCGGCGATCGACCCATATCAGCATGCCGAAGACCAAGACGTTCCACAGCGACTCATAGAGGAAGGTGGGATGCACGACCTGCGCGACCTGACCTGTCGACACGCCGTCGACCGAATGCACGTCGACGACGCCCGAAGGGTCACGGCGGTAGTAAATCTCCAATCCCCACGGCAGGTCGGTGGGCCTCCCGTACAGCTCCTGGTTGAAGTAGTTGCCGATGCGGCCAATCGCCTGAGCCAGCACAATGCCCGGCGCGACGGCATCGCCGAAGGCGGGCAACGGAATACCGCGTCGTCGGCAGCCGATCCAGGCGCCGACGCCACCGAGGGCCACCGCACCCCAGATGCCTAGGCCGCCGTCCCAGATTCTCAATGTGGCGTCCAACCCAAGACCGTCATCACCAAAGTAGGTGCGCCAGTCGGTGATCACGTGATAGAGCCGGCCACCTATCAATCCAAACGGTATTGCCCATATCGCGACGTCATAGACGACACCCGGTTCGCCTCCCCGGGCGATCCAGCGGCGGTTCCCTATCAGCAGAGCGGCGACGATGCCGGCGACGATGAACATCGCGTAAGCCCGGATCGGCAGTGAGCCAAGATGCCACACCCCTTGTGGCGGACTAGGGAAGGAAGCGACCAGGGTGGTCACGGCAGCCTCTGCGGCACGACAGCGACGGTTGACTTCTCAATCAGGACAGACATACTCCTCTATCGCAATCACTCGTGTTCGGGCCTCAGTGGGTTCGGCATGCTCGCGGGCTACCTACTTGTCTACTACGGCGGATAGTACTGTACAGGTGCCGACCTCCGGCAATGACGCCGATATACCGCACCTCGACGACCCTGCCGCACAATCGAGTCGGTCTTCGCTCAGTTCAGCATCTAGCATCACAGTTCCGAAGTCCGCCCGCTGCACGCGAATGAGTGCCTTCGCCGATGTTGCACTGCCCCTCCGCAGACCAATCTTCCTCCCGCTGCTAACAGTTCGCCGGCTCGTGGCGATATCCAGATTGCATTGCGGGGTCCGGTCCCCGCGGCATGGATCTGGCGGGGAACGCGACTCCTCCCCCGCCAGATCGCCAGCTTGAAACCGCTCACCACCGTCGCGATCCCAGCTCGGCGCCAGGGTAGTGACGCCGGCGGCAGCAGCAGCCCCCGCTTGACCTATGTGGCCAACGGTGCGTCCTGCGGCGAACACCGCGTGAGGAGGGGCGTATAGCGTGGTGTGCTCGGCGCAGTTAGCCGACCCCAACTCTAATGAATCTTTAGCCAATCGCTTTCGGCACCAAAGGGATGGTTCGCGTCTGACAGCTTGAGGACGATCAATCGGCTGCCGGCCTCATGCCAGCATTACGCCACGACGCAACAGTATTAGCCCTGCAGGGATTCACCTTTCGCGATCCGACGGCATACTTTGCATCGCCTGCCAGAGTGGCGGGGAATGCCATTGCGGCATCGCCGTTACCCTCGATAGGGAGCCCGTTGCGACTCGGATTTCCGGCCGGTATGCGACTCTATTCGCGCCAGAATGGAGCTCGGTCGCGGCGGGTCGCAGCCGTCTATTTGCTGACACGGGATAGCCTGTCGCCGTGTGTGATCGATGCACGGGCGGGCCAAGTCGGCCCGTTTCGCGGCGGGCCGTCCTGAGGTTGGCGGCCGCGGCGCCGGCGGTTGTCGGTCTAGCCAGCACCGCGCCCCTGCTCCTCGGGACACCGCACGCGCCAGCGCAGCCGCCTCTGTCGGCGGACACGGCCACGGCCACACCACCGATACCCATTATCAGCCGCGGTCAATGGGGCGCCGACGAGTCGCTGCGGCGAGCAGCGCCGGTGTACGACAACGCGATTCGGGCCGGGATCATCCACCATTCCGCAACGGGCAACAACTACGCGCCCAACGAGTCGGTAGCGATTGTGCGGTCAATCTACGCGTATCACACACGCTCGATGGGTTGGGCGGACATCGCCTACAACGCGCTCGTCGACAAGCATGGTCAAGTTTTCGAAGGCAGATTCGGCGGACTTGATAAACCGGTCGAAGGATCGCATACCGGCGGATTCAACAAAGACACGTGGGCGGTTTGCCTGATCGGTGATTACGGCAGAGAAGTACCGACGCCAGCGCAGCTGCGATCGGTTGGCCGGCTGCTGGGATGGCGGCTGGCGCTCGGCGGCGTCGATGCCAGAGGCGCCGTCGCGCTGACATCTGCCGGTGGCCCCTACACCCGATTCCGGCAGGGGATGACCCGCATGCTGCCGAGCATCTTCGCTCACCGCGATGTCGGCGATACCGCATGCCCGGGCAACGCCGCCTACGCGTTCCTGGATCGGATCCGCGATATCGCCGCGCGTTTCAACCAGCCTCCCACGGCAGAGGACGTGGAGGAGTCGATGCGGGGTGGGGCGATTTTTGCGCGATGGCAAGCGCTCGGTGGCGCCAGCGGTGTGTTGGGTCCGGTGAGGTCGCCGGAAGCCCCCGGTGCTGGTCCAGCGCGCTACGTCATCTTTTCCTAGGGAGCGATCTACTGGTCACCGGCCACCGGAGCGCAACCTTTGACCGGAGCGATCTATGACGCCTGGGCGACGCTGGGTTACGAGCGCAGCACACTCGGCTTGCCCACAAGCGGCCAGATCCAAGCGCCGCAATGGATTGTGCAGAACTTCCAGCACGGCACGCTGAACATAGATCGAGAGAACGGTGCGGTCACCATGGTGGCCGACGGGCAGCCCCGCGTCTTGCCTCCGCCGCCGCTCGGAGGGCCACCCGTTCAGCTCGAGCGATTCTCTCCGGCGCGCAACCGGATCCCCTGACCGGCTCTGTCACCGCGGGCTGCAGCAAGAACTCGTCTCGCGGCGTCCGCCGAATCGACACCTCTCGCGTCGCGCACCATTGAGAGCCGGCCCTCGCGCTTAGCGCTTGGCCGCTCGCTTCGTCCGTCGACGGAGCGCGGCACGCAGGCGCGCCGACTCCTCGGGGCCGATTTGTTCGAGGAAGTAGCTGAGAACCAGATCGGGTTGGCCGCCGGAGTCCAACGCCGCGCGCATGAGGCTTGCGCTGTGTTGCTCCCGGGTCAAGGTGGGCCAATACCGGTAAGCTTTGCCGTCGCGCTCTCGGGCCAGGTAGCCCTTGCTGTGCAGATTGTCCATCGTGGACATTACTGTGGTGTAGGCGATGTCGCGTTCTGCCGCTAGTTCGTCGAATATTTCTCGCACCGTCGTCGTCGTGTCGGAACCACGGTTCCAGATGCGGTCCATGATGACGGCTTCGAGTTCGCCAAATCCGCGTGTACGCACCGTTGGCCTCCCGGCTGTCCGTGTCGAGCCTCTGTCACGCATGGTGCGCCCCTTCGGCGGAACGGCGTATGGTCTACGTACCAAGAGCGTAATGCCGTTCCATACGGTTTGGTAATCGAAGGCTTGTCCCATGCATAACGTCAAAGGCGGCACGGGTGCAGCGCGCAGACTTCGTGCGTTCAGCCAGGCCCGGATCGGCAGCCGCTGATGCCCGCCACCGTCTCGCGACGATTATGGGACGAAGGAGACTGGCGCAGCTTCTTCCCGCCGGTGACGACTGCCGTTGCCGCGATAGCGCCCGACAACGGCCAAGAATCCGCCTCACCCGGTTCTTGCCATGGGCGAAAATCGTTGCCTTAGCAGCAGAACGAAGGCCATGTCCCCATCAACCGATGCTAGGTTACGCGCGACCGCGCCGGGCGCGTCGTTACCTGGTGTCAGGGGGCCGGCAAGCGAGGGTTGCAGACACCGGCTTCACAATGGCGCCCTTTGTGTCGACGGCGCCCAATGGCCGAGTCGGTGTCCCCGCATCATCACCTCGCTGCGGTGTGGGCTCATCGCGTTTGCGTTCGCCGTGCAGATATCGGTGGGGCCGGGGGCGGGTAGCGCGCAGGCGCATCCCACGTTGCTGTTCACCGAACCCACAGCAGAGACCGCGGTTGCGACGTCACCCGAGGCGATCACACTGCTGTTCAACGAACCTGTCACCATCGGCATGCGCGCGATTGTGGTGCTGGATCAATCCCGCCGCGACGTACCGGTCGGGCCGGCCAACCTCGCGCGCGACGGCCGCTTCGTCACCGCCGCGCCGGTTTCTGCTTTAGCGCCGGGGACCTATGCGGTCCGTTGGCGCGTCACCGGCGGTGACGGTGATCAGGTCGAGCAGGAGTTCCGCTTCGCGGTCGGCGTGACGCTGTCGGCTGCCGCGCCAACCGCTTCCGCGACGCCGGCTTGGGGTGAAAGTGCGTTGCGCTGGCTGCTTTTCGCCGGGTTGGCCGCCGCAGTCGGTGGCTTGATTGGTCGCCGTGCGACCGATGCTGCACGTGCTGCACGCCCGGATTTGTCACCCGTGCGGTCGTGGGCGCCTGCAGGGATGGTGGTTGCGCTCATCGCGGCGATGGCTTTGGTCGCTGGTCGGGCCCTTGACGCCGGCACCGTCAGTGCGGTGTGGGATGGCCGCGCGGGTGTGTTGCTGTTGATTGAGGCCGGTGGACTGTTGACTGCGTTGGCCCTTGCGAGTCGGGGTCGGTGGGCTCTGGTTCCGCTGGCGGTGGTGATCGCCGCCGACGGGATCCGCTCGCATGCGGGCACAACATTCGGCGGCTGGGGCGCGGTTCTGACCGGGGTGCACCTGGCGGCGGTCACGGTTTGGGTGGGCGCGCTCGTGCACACAACGCGGGCGGTGGTGGCGTGGCGAGCGGTGCCAAACGCCCTCCGTTGGGTCTTGGCCTCCTATGTCCGGCTGGCGGTGGTGACCTATGTCGTGGTGGTGGCCACGGGTGTGATCAGCGCGCTGATGTTAGTCCCCCTGCCGCAACTGGTCTCAACCACCTACGGCAAGGTGCTGCTGATCAAACTCGGGCTCGTCGTGGCAGCGTCGGCGGCGGCGCTGTCCTCGAGGCTGATCCACCGCGATACCCGTCAGGCGACGCGGATACGGAGAGCGATGGCCATCGAAGCCGCGCTTCTGGTGGTCGTGCTGGCAGCCAGCGCTGTGCTGGTGTCCACACCGCCGCCCACCGGGACGGCGGCGGCGCTGCCGCCGCAACCAACCGGTCCTGTCGTGTCGCTGGGCACCCTGGCCGGCCAGGTCGGTATCAGCCTGACCGCCAGTGAAGGGCTGCTCGTGGTCCGGCTGTCCACACCGCGGCGCGGCGACTACTACGCTGCTGAACCCGGCCAGGACTACAGCTTGGCGGCCTCGCTAGGTGAGTCGGCTCTCGCGCTGACCGGCTGCGGCAGCGGATGCTATTTCACGCGGCTGGCGTGGCGTGACGGTGACAATGTGTTGACGCTGCGCGCCGGAGCCACAGGCTGGCCCGGCGGCGCCACCGGGCTGATCGTATCGTGGCCACCGCGTCCCGGCGCGGCTGATCTGGCCGCAGCCGTCGCCGCGACCCGCGCGGCCGGCAGGCTCGCGGTCTATGAAACCGTCACCAGCGACACCACCGCCGACCCACCCGAACCGAACCGGCTCGACCTGGACGCCGCCTTCTTCCTCTCCCAGGAGCCCTATGCCGATGGCACCGCGCCGATCGCGGCGCGAACCTCGCCCCCAGGCACGGTGGTGCGCTTGGCGCTGGGTTATCCCGCCGCCTCCATCAACGTTCAGCTCACTCTCGACGACCGCGGCCGTATCACCGAGGAAATCCTCACCGACCCAAAGCATCTCGTGACGCGCCGCATCCTCTATCCCTCTCCTGAGTAACTCACGTGCCGGGGCGGGCGATTCCCAGAATGTGGGCCTGGGATGGAAAGAACCGCAGCGGCGCGTAGTGGAACCGTTGAAGGGATTCGATGGCGAATCCCGCGGCGCGGATAGCCGCCGCAGTGTCGCGGTTGAGGTGACAGCCCCCACCCACCCGTGACCACAGCGGCGTGAGGGCATCCTCCACCAACGCGAACCATGGTTTGGTCGAACGCACGTGCTCGAAGAACCGAAGCTGGCCGTTCGGCTTGAGCACCCGCCGCAGCTCGGCCAATGCGGCCGGCACATCCGCGACCGAGCACAACACCAACGACGCAACGGCACCGTCGAAGGTGGCATCTGCCACCGGCAGCGCGGTCGCGTGACCGGCCACCACGTGTACCGGCACAGCTGCGGTTTCAGCAGCCCGCTCAGCCAGTGTCCGCAGGTGATCCTCAGGCTCGACCGCGACGACTTCTGCGACCGTAGTCGGATAGTGGCCGAAGTTCATGCCGTTGCCGGCGCCGACCTCAATCACCCGGCCGGACAGGCCAGCAAGAGCTCGGTCGCGATGCTGCGCGGTGCCACGCTGCTCCGACTCGGCGCTGATCCGCTCATACATGCGTGCGAACCGTGGATGCTGGAATTCGGACAGATCCGCCATGTCGCCTCCTTCGCGGTCGGCCTGTGCAATTTTCCTTGCCGTCGGGCTGGCGTCACACGCCTTCGGCGAAGTCGTATGTCGAGGGAATGGTTTCGCCAGGGCGGGGGACGCCGTAGACCAGGGCGATCTCGTCGCGATCGCCCAGCATGATGGCCGCCGGGTTTCCGGTCTGCTGTGCGCCGTTGACGAAAACGCGCACGGCCTTACCGTCGACGGCGCGCAGCGCCCCGATGTTGTCCGCCGATAAATTCACCTGCCATTCGGTGAAAACCTCCCCCAGGCTGAACTGTCTTTTCACCGGGGACTCAACGTGAATCACGCCGCTGCCGTCATGGGTGTGCAGCGGGCTAATAGTGCCGCGCTTGGTGTCGATACCCAACTCGGCTGGAACCGCCACAGGCTGCCCGTCAACGAGTACATCCAGATGGGCGTGAATGTGCTCCACGGCCCCTTCGCTACCTAACATCGGCAACCCGGCTGCGGCCACCGCCGCACTCGCATCCGCAGGCGCCGGCCACGGCGGCATCGTTTCGCCGCCCGCGGCCACGGTGGCCGGTGGACTCTGCAGGCTCGCCGATTCCGTGTCCGGTGTGGGCTGTCCGGGCGATTTAATGATGCTGATAATCACGATCACCACAATGGGAGCGGCGAAGACAACGCCGGCGGCCAGCCACAGCCAGCCGCTACGCCGGCTCGACTGCGCACGCGCGATGGCCTTGCGTCCATCTCGTGAAGACTTCACCGTCGTACGGGGGCTTTTCCTCGCCGCCATGAACACGCTCCCTTCGTCTGCAGACGCGTCGTCACCTGAAGCTACTGCGTAGCTTAGTAGCTAGTCCTCGACCTAATTGTTCTTCGCAGGACACGTCAACAGGGCAGCGTCCAGGCCGGAAACGAGTTCGGCAACCTCAGATGTGGTGTTGTCGTTCAGACTTCAGCTGGTCGACCTCCGCCCGCAGTCGAGTCATTTCCTCACGCTCAGGCATGTCCGTCCCGCGACTGGGCCGCATCATCAGGAACATCATCGCGCCCATACCAACCGGGCAGGCCAGCGCGGCGGCCGCCAAGAGTAGCTGCTCCATTCGGGACTCCCTTCGGCGCGTAGGATCCTGCGCGCCGTCGTTCGCACGCGTTGACCTACGATCTACGTACACGCATAGTAGACCCGATGGAAATCCATCACCAGTGGAGAACCGATGCCCAATCGCCTGCGTGCACTCGGGGTGTGCGCCATCGCGGCCCTCATCGTGGTGGGATGCGCCACTGGACGCGATGCCGTCGCGCAGGGCGGCACATTCGAGTTCGTGTCACCCGGGGGCAAGACCGACCTCTACTACGATCCGCCGGAGTCACGGGGCAGCATCGGCGACCTCACGGGTCCCGCGCTGATGGACGATCGAGCGATCCATCTATCCGATTTCGCCGGCAAGGTGGTCGTGGTCAACATCTGGGGGTCCTGGTGCGCACCGTGTCGCACCGAGACTCCAGAGCTGGAGCAGGTGTTCAGTGAGACCGAACCCCTCGGCGTGGCATTCCTCGGTATCGATGTGCGGGATGACCGTTCGGCGGCAAAGGATTTCGTCACCGACCGCAATGTAAGCTACCCGTCGATCTTCGACCCTGCGATGCGCAGCCTGATCGCCCTCGGCAAGGGCTACCCCACCAGCGTGGTACCCACCACGCTGGTCCTCGACCGCAAGCACAGGGTCGCGGCTGTCTACTTGCGGACGCTGCTCGCCGAGGATCTGCGGCCCGCCGTGCAGCGGATCGCGGCAGAGCCATGAGCGCACACGCCCAGGGCATCGGTGACGCTTTCGGCGCGGCGGCGGCGTCCGGACCGCTGCTGCTCGGGCTGGGCGCGGCCGCACTAGCCGGTACCGTCTCCTTCGCGTCTCCCTGTTGCATCCCCTTGGTGCCAGGCTATCTGTCCTACCTCGCCGGCGCCGCAGGGGCGAACGGCTCACCAGATGAGCCGCCGGCAGCGCGGGATTCGTGGCGTGCAGCCGGTGCTGCCCTATTGTTTGTCGCCGGGTTCACAGTCGTGTTCGTTGCAGCGACGGCGTCAGTGTTCGGATTGATCGGCGCACTGGCACTCAGCAGCAACCTGCTGCAGCAGATCGGCGGCGTAATCACCATCGTCATGGGCCTGGTATTCATCGGGTTCATCCCAACGCTGCAGCGCGACATCAGGTTTCACCCACGCCGGATGACCGGCATGGTGGGAGCACCGCTGCTCGGCGCGACATTCGGGCTCGGCTGGACGCCCTGCTTGGGACCCACGCTGGCCGGCGTCCTCTCCGTGTCCGCCGGCACGCAAGGCGTAACTGCGGCACGCGGGGTGCTTCTCATCGTCGCGTATTGCCTAGGACTTGGCGTGCCATTTGTCCTGCTGGCGCTGAGCACGAGCGCGATGCAGCGCTGGTTGGGGTGGCTCCGGCGCAACACCCGCCGCATACAGATCGTCGGTGGCGCCATGTTGATCGCCGTGGGCATCGCACTGGTGACCGGTGAATGGGCCGTTTTCGTCGGCTGGATCCGCGACCAATTCGTGACGACCACGGTGCTGCCAATATGAGCCCGAGACCTGTGCATAGCAGCGCCCACCAGCCACTTTGACTCAGCCGGCCTAGAGGCCGCGTGAACGGATGGGGGCCAAGCACGTCGATCTGAAAGTGCAACTCGAGCGAGGCACCGTCATCGACACGCCGCCAACACTAATCAATCACCTCTGCCATGGGTTGCACGGCACTGGACGATCGAGCCCCGCTGTGACGACATGCTCCTTGTCGGCGCGGCCCGGAGGGTCAAAAGTACTGGCTTTGAGCGTCGCGCTCGCCGCGCCCGTTGGCGGCTACCGCATCCCGGCAACGGCGATACGGCCGCGAACCCATAGGGACTTTGGTCCATACAGATGATGACCTTTGTGCTACGGATCAAGTCCGTAGTCCCATTGGCTTCGCCACGCAAGTGGCGCACCGTTAATCCAAACCTGAACGGAAGGAAACAAGATGAAGCGCCAGTATTACCCGTGGTACGCAATAGCCTTGGCCGCCGCGATCGTCGCCGCAGTCGTCGTCGGGGTGCCAATCTCGACGCTCTTACTCCTGCTGGTGGTGTTGGCGTGCCCGCTGATGATGATGTTCATGATGGGTGGCGGCCACGGTCATGGGTCCGATGGCAGTAGCGATGACACGCATCAACACCACGACTCCTCCGGACGCTCCTAACCGATCGAGTACCGATCGATCATGAATCACAAGGCGACCGCAACAGCGACATCCGATGAGCCGGTGACAGGGTCGTCCCTGTCTGTGCTGTCGGCACAGGGGATTGAAAAGTCGTTTCGCCAGGGCATGTGGCCCGTGTCGCACCGCCAGTCGGTGCTGCGGGGCGTCGATCTGACCCTCTCTCCGGGTGAGGTCGTCGTATTGGTGGGCGAGAACGGTTCCGGCAAGTCGACGATGATGAAGATCCTCGTCGGCGAATTGGCCCCCGACGCTGGGACCGTGACCCGCTCGGGGATCCTCGGCTATTGCCCGCAGCAGCCGGTCGTCTATGACCGGCTGACGTGCGACGAGCACATCGAACTGTTCGCCCGCGCCTACCGAATGACCCACGAGGCCGAACGGCGTGCCCGCCGAGACCTATACGAAGCGTTGGGCTTTGAACGATATGCGGGCACACGCGCCGACCGCCTCTCCGGCGGCACGTTGGCCAAGCTCAACCTGACCCTAGCTATGCTGCCCGACCCTCAAGTCTTGTTGCTTGACGAGCCCTACGCCGGACTCGACTGGGACACCTACCTGAAGTTCTGGGAGTTGATGAGCCATCGCCGCGAAGCGGGACGATCGGTGCTGATCATCAGCCATTTCGTGGCCGACGAACATCGCTTCGACCGCATCCTTCAGCTCTGCAACGGGCAGGTGTGCACGGGGCAGGCTGTCCCGCGATGACGACCGCGGTGCATGAGCAATGGCGGCCAACACTGCTGCTGACCCGGTCATTTGTCGCCGGCTATGTGCGCAATCCAGTGAACTTGATAGTCATGGTCCTGGTACCGCTGGTGTTCGTCATGGTGGCGGCCCGCTCATTGGCCGATGCGATGGAGTTGTTGGGCGGGGAGCTCGGCCCCGCGCTTGAGACCACGACGGCGGGCTGGGCGGCCGGCTTCCTCTCCAGCCTGGCGATGTACTTCCAAGTCCGTTCAGCCCGCGCCGCTGACAAGCGGATGCTGCTGGCCGGCTTGCCGCCGGCACGTCTGATCGCCGGCCGGGCGGGCACCGGGCTGCTGCTGGCTGGCCTGGTGTCGGCGGTCGCGTTGGTCGCGTTGGCGGTGCGCACGGGAATCGACGATCCGGGCCGCGTGATCGCTGGCACTTTGATGTTCGCCGTCATCTATCTGGCGATCGGCGCGCTTGTGGGTGTGGCGGTTAGCAATCCGGTCAACGGCGCGGTGGCGATCCTGCTCATCTGGATAATCGACGTGTTCTTCGGTCCTGGGGGCAGCGGTGGCGACTACGTGATATCGCGGTTCTTCCCAACGCATTTCGTCACGCTGTGGATGGTCGACCTGCCATCGCGTCACGGTGGGCGGCTGGGCGATCTCGGAATTTCCCTTGTCTGGGTCGTGGGTGCGGTTGTGGTCGCCGCGGCGGTGTTGGCGGCGGGCTCACGCACCGGCCGACGCAGCCATCGCACTTCTGGACAGTTGGCTACCGCGCTGCGGTTCGGTCTGGTCGATCTGCGCCGAAACCCGGTGCTGCTGGTACTCCTGGTGATTGTGCCGGTGCTGTTCGTGCTGCTTGCGAAGATCACCACACCGGCTCGCAACCTACTCCTCACCGTGACCGAGGACGGCGCCTCCCGCACCGCATCGTTCTGGTTCCCAGAGGTGCATGCCGGAACCATGGCACCGATCGCGATCGCGGGGCTGGCCGCCCTGGCCGGCATGTTCGTGGTCATCGACGCCGCAGCCGGAGACGGACGGCTGCGGCTGGCCGGCTACCGCACGCGCGTCGTGGTGGCGGCCCGGCTCGGCGTCGTCGCCGTTGCCGTTGTCGTCATATCGGTGGCCGCGCTGGCCATGACGGCGACCGTGTTCGATGCCGCTCAATGGGCCGGGTACGCCGGCGCCAACCTACTGCTCGGCATGACCTATGCGCTGGTCGGCGTGATCATCGGACCGCTGTTTGGCCGCGTGGCTGGGGTGTTCATCGCCTTCTTGGTCCCGTTTCTCGATCTGGGGATCGCTCAGAGCCCGATGCTTCGTCCCGTACCCGAGGAATGGGCAAATCTGCTACCTGGATACGGCTGGACCAAGGTACTTTTCGACACCGGCCTGACCGCACACTTCGACCAGACCGGACCACTGCTGGCCGGGCTGGCCTGGCTCGGCGGCCTGCTGGTTGTTGCTTCGTTGGTGCTCGCACGTTCACGCCAGCAGGGCCGCACCCTTGTTGCTGGATGACGACTCCGCTGCCGGCGTCTTCACCAGCGGTTTCGCCTCGTGACGGATCGGTCCTGCGCGGCACGGCAAGCCAGCAACGCGTCGGGCGCGTTCAGCTGGGTTCGCGGAGTGGGAGGCCAGCGGCGCGATAGATCGCATCGATGACGGTCATGTTCTCGACCGCGTCTTCGGACGTCGTGGTCACCGGTTCGCCGCGCAGCACTGCCGCGGCGAAAGCGTCGAGCTGATATGCGTAGGACGCGCGGCGCGAGAAACGCTCCACCCGCGTGCCGTCGGCTGATCGGACGGAGAGCCGGTGAAAGAACTGGGGCATTACCGGATTGAGCACGCGCAACTCGCCCTGGTCGCCAACCACCTTCGCGCTGATCTGCAGCAGATCCGACGACCACATCGAGCAGTGGACCCGGCCGGTGTGCCCGCCGGCAAACTCGGCCGTCATGGCCCGGTCGATCTGCCGATCCTGCAGTTTCGCCTGCGCCGAAACAACTTCCGGAGTTGCACCGCCGAACGTGCGGGCCATATGGACCGCATAGCACCCGGCGTCCATCGTCGCGCCGCCGGCGAGCGAGTAGTTGTAGCGGATGTCGGAGAACTTCGGTAGCGGGTAGCACAAGGTCGCCTCCACCCGCTCAAGCTTCCCCAATTCGTCCGAGGCAATGATCTGCCTAATTCGCGCAGCCAGCGGGTGGTAGTAGTAATGGAACGCCTCCATCACGACCCGGCCGGACTTCGCGGCGAGTTCGGCGATCTCACTGGCTTCGGCGGCGTTGGCGGTGAACGGCTTTTCGCACAGCACGTGCTTGCCGCTGGCCAGTGCGGCGCGGGTCCACCGGCCGTGCAAGCTGTTCGGCAGCGGGTTGTAGATTGCGTCGAGGTCCGCGTCGGCGATCAGTGTCTCGTAGCTTGCGTGGACCCGGGCGATGCCGTGTTTGGCGGCAAAGGCCCGGGCACGCGAGACGTCGCGCGCCGCCACAGCGGCGACCACGACCTCGTCGTTTCGTTTGGCTGGCTTGATGAGCGCCATCGGTGCGATACACGCTGCGCCCAGGATGCCAATCCGCAGCGCGGAGGCCGCATTTCCCGTCACGGACGCGACGCTAGCACTTGTGCCGGCTCGGTCGGTGAGGCGAGAAGTCGGGCGACTCGGCGACGACATCTCGGCCCTGCGCTGGCTGGCTGAGTGACTTCGGGAGCACTTCAGCGAGGCGCCGCACACGAAATGTCTTCTGTCCGCGCCACAATGACGAGCCGCGGCCAGGCTGTCAGGGCGGCTTTGCCTGGCGTCACCAACAAGATGACGGCGCTCGCGAATGACATCTGGCCCTGCAGTGATCGACATTGTCCTCTAGGCACGCGACCGGCACGCGGCGCAATGTCAAACAACCACCACATATCTGCGTACGTCCTTATCACCTTGGGCGTGCTCTTCGCCGCCATCGTGTTGGTCACCCACGGGATCGCGCTATTGCTCCTCCCGTTGGCAATGATCGTCGGACCGCTGATCCTGCTACTCATGACAACCAACGAACGCACCGACCGATCCGGCAAGTAGCACGCGGCGAGACCGATGCGCACGAGCAGCGTAGGCGTAACGGCCTCTGCTCACTGCAGTGCTCAGCGAAGGCCCGGGTCGCTCGGCGATGGCGGTGCAGACCAGGATCTCCCGCTTGCCCTCGGTGTCGTGCCCGGGGACATGCACTGGCAGCCCGGGCCAGCGCCTCGGTGAGCACCGCGATTTGTGGTTGGCGGTTCGACCCCGCGTTGAGCTTCTCCCCAATCCTTGACTGTTCGCTTCGCCGTTCGGCGCTCGCGTTCAGCCTGCGCACGAAATCCGCGCCGTGGTTGGACGGACGCGGCTTACTCGGCATGAAAAGACTTGCAGCGTCGGATCGTTGGCGCCCGGTCCCATCGTCACTATGAGCGCGACATCCACCTCGCCCAGCGCCGCCCGCAGGGAACCGGCACCGGGATCGTGCAGGTCGACCACCCGGTCGGCCCGTGCGCCCACCGCGCCGTATCCCCGAGAGCCAGTAATCGCATCCGGCGACCTCACCTACTGGCCAATCAGTCGCGACGGTCCTCACCGCTGAACGAGAGGCGTATGGGGCGGTTTACGTGTGAGCGAGCGGATGTGGGGCACGAATGCCGAGGTTCGCGCTGCGTATTCGTTCCACTGCTGGCCGAATCGGTCCGCTACCGCGCGTTCTTCGGTGCGAGCCAGTCGCGCGTAGATATAGACGAGCACGGGGAACATGATCAGGGTGGGGATTGTCGGCCACTGCAACAAGAAGCCCATCATCACCAGCAGAAAGCCGTCGTATTGCGGATGCCGTACCCAAGCATACGGTCCGGTGGTGGCGAGCCGATCGGCCCGGGCCGCCTCGTGCAGATGCCGCCAGCCGGCTGCGATGAGCCAGAAGCCCGCGCCGATTGCCACATAGCTGGCGAGATGGAAGGGGCTTAGATGTGGGTCGCCGGTCCAACCGATCAGGTCATTCCACAGGTGCCCGCCGGCGTGGGTGTCGCGCAGCAGCGGGAACCGTGATCCAAGCCAGCTCCCGAGCAGATACACGGTTAACGGGATGCCATACATTTCGGTGAACAGCGCCACCAAGAAGGCGGTGTATGCACCCATCGCCCGCCAATCATGATTTGTTCGTGGGTGAAAGAAACTCAGTCCAAATGCCGCGAATAGCAAGGTGTTCACGAGTACTAACGGCCACAAGCCGTAGGCTGCATCTGCCATCGCACACCTTCTGTGATTGTTCTAGTAGTGACGTTTCAACGTTGCATCGGCCAGCTGCGCGAGCCGATGGGACAACGTCTGCGATCGGGTGTCCATTAGGCACAATCTCGGACTAACAAAAGACCTTCACGTGTCCACGGACGTCAAAGGCGCTGCGTCTGCTCATGCCCGCCTTGGTTAATGGTGCGCAGTGTGGTCTTGGACGCTCGGGGATTGTGCTGGGACTTTCAGCGTGGCGGTCGTTGTGCCGGATGCGGCCGGGGGGCGCGACGTGTAGCTGATCCCGCTGGGACCCGTGCCGACAGCGATTGTCGCCACAATCGACCGGCTGGGTAGGTCGATGACGGACACCGTGTTGTCGTAGGTGTTTGTGACCCATGCCCGCGTTCCGGAAGTGTCGATGACTACTCCGTGTGGCCCCGAGCCGGTGCCGACGGTGCCGCGAACGGTCATTGCCGCGGTATCGATCACCGACAGCGCATGTCCGGGCTTTTCTGCAGTGCCCTGATCGGCCGACAACACAGTTGTCTCGTCCGGCGTCAGGTACACTTGGACCGGAGAGGCGGACACCTGTGCGGTGCCAACAACCTTGCGGGCGGTCAGATCCACTTTCACCACTGCCGGAGGGTCGGTGATACCGGCGTAGGCGTACCGTCCATCGGCGGTGACTGCAACCTGCGCCGGGCCGGGGCCCACCGGGACAGAGCCCAAGAACCGATCGTTGGCAGGGTCGATGAGATCGACCGTCCCAGCCATCGTGTTGGCCACCACGATCAGCGAGCCGCCGGCGGCGGGGCGTAGTCCGTGGGGCATCCCGCCCAGGTCGATCCGGCCCGTCGCCTCAAGGCCCCGAGCCTGGTACACCGACACAGTGCCATCCCCGGAATTGGAGACATAAACTTTGCCGTTCGGTACCTCGATAACATGGGCCGGAGCTGATCCTGTGGCTGCGACCGCGGCGACCGTGTACGTGGCTGCGTCGATGGCCATCACAGTGTTGCTGTCGCTGACGGCGTACACGGTTGCCCCGGCGCGGCCGACTTGAACGTTGTGCGGTCCTTTGATGCCGGTCACGGTCATCGCCACGGTGTTTGTGGCCGCATCCACGACGGTCAGGCTTTCACCGCCCTCGTCGGCCACCCACACCGACCCGGAGACGACTCTGCTCGTCCCTGCCGGCGCTGTTGTCGTCAGTGGCTGGTTTGACGAAACCGTCGTTGCGCCGGAACAGCCCGCCAGCGCTGCAGCCAGCGTGACAACTGCGGCAGCGGCAACAAGCCGAATGTTCATGGCATGTAGTCCTTTCGGCTGACTGTGCTCGGTCTCTTGATGTTCGATGTCGCTGTGCCACCAGCGAGACGACGTTCAGGCTCGTCGGCCGTGTCCTCGGCGCCGAGCGCCTCGTCGATCTTGTCGGCGATAACCTCCGTGTAGCTAAGGGTGTAGTGCATTACGTCGCCAACGTTGCACCCCTCGGGCGAGCAGCCCAATGGGACAACGTCTGCTGTCGGCCCACCGAAAGGCCCAAATCCGACTGACGAAAGTCCCTGAACTTGTCGGTCTGGCGCCAACCAGCAGATCGGGCCCCTACGCTCATGCGCACCTGCCCAGTACTGTTGGCGCTAGTAGATGGCGCACGCCACGATCAAGGACCGATAACGACGATGGCTGTCTTTCCCGAGGACCGACCGCAACCGGCTGCCGAGATCCTCCTCCCGCCGCATCCGGCAGGACCCCGATTGGGCCCTGTATCGGCGCACGTTTGGCCCGGGGACAGCCGGTTCACCGCGACCCGCTGCGACGGGGCCGGGTCCGGCAGTTCCGGTCGGTGTTGCTGATGCACCTCGACCACCTGCCGGTGCCTGCCGGGCGTACCCGCAACGGCTACGGCGCGGCGATCTTCGACATGGACGGGGTGATCACCGACACCGCAACCGTGCACGCGGCGGCGTGGAAGATGCTGTTCGACACGGTCCTTCCCACCATCGGGAGTGACCGCCAGCCGCCCTTCGACGCGGAACGCGACTACCGCACCTACGTCGACGGGCGCACCCGCGAAGGCGGTGTAAGCGCACTGCTGGCCTCGCGCGGTCTCGACGTGCCGGTCGGAAGCACCGATGATGGCCCGGAGCAACTGACCGTGTACGGACTCGGCGCACGCAAACAGCGGATCTTCGAGGACCTGCTTGCCCAGGCAGGGGTGTCGGTGTTTCCCGACGCGAGAAAACTGCTCGTCGAACTTCAGGCGCGCAATGTGCCCGCGGCGCTGGTGACATCCAGCCGCAACAGTCAGGCGGTTCTTGACGCGGGCGGGGTGACACACTTCTTCTCGGTGCGTGTCGATGGCATCGACGCGATGCGGCTGTCGCTGCCCGGCAAACCCGACCCGGCGATGTTCATCGAGGCGGCCCGCCGGCTATCCGTGCCGCCGTGCGATGCGATCGTGTTCGAAGATGCCACCGCCGGTGTCAGCGCCGCCGCAGACGGAGGTTTTGGTCTGGTCGTGGGGGTCGATCGCACCGGAGCCGGATCAGCGCTGGCCGACGCGGGTGCGGACGTGGTGGTGACCGACCTCACCCAGATGCCGCCGACCTCGACGGGCCGCGGTCACACAGACCGGGCATGGTGCGGCGGCGCGACGGTCCCCGCCCAGGCCGGGTGGCAGCTGGTCTACGACCACTTCGACCCAGCACAGGAAGGGACCCGGGAGGCTCTGTGCACGCTCGGCAACGGTTATTGGGCCACCCGCGGCGCCGTCGCCGGCAGCACCGCCGACAACGTCCATTACCCGGGTACTTACCTCGCGGGGGTCTACAACCGGCTCACCACCGATCTGAACGGAGCCACCGTCGAGACCGAACACCTAGTCAACGCCCCAGACTGGACGCATCTAACGGTACGGTTCGCCGGCGGGGCGCCGTTGCGTCCAGGATCGCCGGACATGGTAAGCCACGAGCAGACACTCGACATCCGCGCCGGCGTCCTGACACGTACCAACCGCTACCGCGACACGGCCGGCCGCACCGTGCGACTCACGTCACGACAGATACAGTCCCTGACCCATCCACACCTGGCCGCCCTCGAAGTCATGCTCGAATCCGAAAACTGGTCCGGGGACATGATTGTCGAGTCCGGAATCAACGTGGACGTCGCCAACCGCAATGTGCCCGCCGACCACGAGCTGGCCCACCACCATCTCATCCCCACAGCCACAACAGAAGTCGACCGCGAAACTGTGCTCGCCGACGTTGCGACAAGCCAATCTCACATCAGCATCGCCACCGTCGCGCGCACCCGTGTCCGCGGCGTTGACGCAGTGATCAACCGCGAGCCTGTGCTGGCGCCCGCCTACGCAGGACACACCTTGACTGTGCACCTCGAGCCGGGCACGCACGTGGCGATAGAGAAAGTCGCGGCGGTGGCCACCTCTCGGGACCGGGCCATCTCGACCGCCGCCGCGGACGCATGCAACCGCATCGGCCGGGCTCCCGGATTCGGCGAGCTGTTCGAGGTCCACGAGCAGGCGTGGGAGCAGATGTGGCAGCGATTCGGGATCGATCTGGCCGCGGGCCCGCAGCAGTCGCTGGCATTGAATCTGCACATTTTCCATGTGCTACAAACCATTTCGGCCGCGAGCCCAGACCTCGATGCCGGCCTGCCGGCCCGAGGCCTCCACGGCGAGGGCTACCGCGGCCACATCTTCTGGGACGAACTGTTCGTCTATCCGATGCTGACCCTGCGCCAACCCGAGCTGACCCGGTCCTTGTTGCTGTACCGCTATCGCCGCCTGGACGCCGCCCGCGCCGCTGCCCGCGCCGCAGACCTGGCCGGTGCGTTGTTCCCGTGGCAGTCCGGCAGCGAGGGCCGCGAAGAAACACCCACACAACTGCTTAATGTCCGCAACGGACAATGGGTACCGGACAACTCGCACCGTCAGCGCCACGTCGGGCTGGCCGTCGCCTACAGCGTGTGGCAGTACTACCAGGCCACCGGCGACATCGGATTTCTCACCGACTACGGGGCGGAGATCCTGGTCGAAGTGGCGCGGCTGTTCGCCAGCTTGGCGGCACACGACCCGGCCGATGACCGCTTCGACATCGTGGGGGTGATGGGACCCGACGAATATCACGACGGCTACCCCGACACACCCGGGCAGGGACTGCGCAACAACGCCTACACCAATGTCCTGGCCGCCTGGGTGCTGGCCCGCGCGCAGGAGACGGTGGCGCTGTTGGCACATCGTGACTGTGAGCAACTCTGGCGTCGACTCCACCTCCAGCCCGAGGAGCCGGCCCATTGGCGCCGAGTCAGCAGCAGGTTGCGTGTCCCCTTCCACGACGGCGTCATCAGCCAGTTCGAAGGCTACGGTGAGCTGGCCGAATTCGATTGGGATCGCTACCGCAGCCGCTACGGCAACATCGGACGTTTGGATCTGATCTTGCACGCCGAGGGCGACACCACCAACCGCTACAAGCTCTCCAAGCAGGCCGATGTGCTGATGTTGTTCTACCTGTTTTCGGCCGAGGAACTGCGCGCCGTGTTCGCCGAGCTCGGCTACGAGCTGCCGCCGGAGCTGATTGTTCGCACGGTTCGCTACTACCTGGCCCGCACCAGCCACGGGTCGACGTTGAGCAGGTTGGCCCACGGGTGGGTGTTGGCGCGCACCGACCGGCGACGATCGTGGTCGCTGTTCACCGAGGCGCTGCAGGCCGATCTGGCCGACACCCAAGGAGGCGCCACACGCGAAGGCGTCCACATCGGTGCCATGGCTGGCACCGCCGACATGGTGATCCGCTGCTATGGCGGCGTGGAGACCCGAGGCGATGTGCTGTGGCTACACCCGGTGTTGCCCGCAGAGCTCACCGAGGCGTCGTTTCGGCTACGCTACCGCGGTCAGCCGATCAGCGTCGATCTGACCCAGCAGCGGGCACGACTACATCTGCCGCCGTGTTCGGCAGCCCCGGTCCAACTCTGCGTCGAGGGCATCGAAAAAACACTGAACGCGGGAGAACTCTGGGAAGTGCCGTTATCGTCTGCGGCGCCGGAGCCCTCCCCCACTGAGCTGAAGTTGTAAGCCATGGCCCACGGTGAGCGGTACCGGCAGATCGCGGAAACCCTGGCGCGCCATGGTTTTGGATTCTTCATCGGCGTGGCGGGTCTGCAACGTTGGGTGCCGCTGCACCACGGACTGCTGGGTCATGAACGCCGCGAACAGCCCTATTCCAACCCCGACCACCTGAGGCTGGCTCTTGAGCAGCTCGGCCCCAGCTTCGTCAAGCTGGGCCAAATCCTGTCCACCCGCCCGGATCTGCTGCCCGAGCCCTACCGACAGGAATTGGCCAAGCTGCAGGACTCGGCCCCACCAGTTCCCGCTCCGGTGATCACCGAGCTCGTCGAACGTGAGCTTGCAGGTCCCCCGTCGCAGATCTTCGCGACCTTCGACCTGGAACCGTTGGCCAGCGCCTCACTGGGGCAGGCGCACGCCGCCACCCTGCACGACGGGACCGAAGTCGTGGTCAAGGTGCGCCGCCCGCATGCAGTCGAACAGGTCGAGCAGGATTTGGAGGTTCTACGCAATCTCGCGGCACGCGCGAGTCGGCGCTGGGAGGCGGCCGCCGACTACGACCTGGTGGGCATCGCCGAAGAGTTCGCCGATACCTTGCGGGCCGAACTCGACTACCTGCACGAAGCCCGCAACGCCGAGCGATTCGCCGCCAACTTCGCCGCCAGCCCCACGATCCGGATCCCCCGAATCTATTGGGACACCACCACCTCGCGCGTGTTGACCATCGAGCGCATCAGGGGAATCAAGATCAATGACGTGCACGCGCTCGACGCCGCCGGTATAGACCGGCGAGTCTTGGCGGACAACGCGGCTCGGGCGGTCGCGAAAATGATCTTCGAGGACGGGTTCTTCCACGCCGATCCCCACCCGGGCAATCTCTTCGTCGAACCTGACGGCCGCATTGGCCTGATTGATTTCGGCATGGCGGGTGAGATCGATGAACGCCTGCGCGAGCAACTCGCCGCGCTGCTTATCGCGCTGGCCGGGCAGAATCCTCGCCGCGTGGCTTCGGCTGTCGCCGAACTGAGTTCAACCAAGGGCACGATCAACGTGTCCGCACTTACCGCGGACCTGGCGCCCATCCTGCAGCGCTACACCGGACGAGCGCTGGGGAACATCCCGATCGCAGCGTTGATCCACGATGTACTCGCGGTGGTCCGCCAGCACCACCTGAAACTGCAGCGCGAACTGGCGTTGCAGTTGAAGATGCTTGTCATGGCCGAAGGCCTAGGGGCAGAACTCGATCCGGCATTTCAGCTGGCCGCGATCATCGGTCCCTACGCCCGTCGCCTTGTCGCCGGCCGGTATTCGCTGGACGCATTGGCCCGCCGATTCGGCCAAGCCGGCGTCGACGTGCTCGACTTTACCGCGGAACTACCGGACCAGTTGCGCCGGTTGCGAGACGTGCTTGATGCCGGTGGACCCGAAGTTCACCTTCGTGCAGCCGAGTTGGAGCCATTCGTCGGCAGGCTCGAGGCGACCGGTCACCGGTTAGGTGCGGCGCTGATAATCGCCGCTCTGGTGCGTTCTATCGGGGACGTCATGGTCGCCGATCCGCGCCACCGACGGTCCCGGGCCGTCTCTGTCGTGGGTGCCGGCCTGGGATCGGTGGGCGCCTACCTCGCGTTGACGTCGCGCCCACGCCGAAGGTAGGGCTCGTGGCTGGCCGCGCATGCGGGAAGACCAAAAGTGTTGTGCCTTCGAGGAAAAAGATGTACTGACCGGTCCGCGTGCCGGCCCGATGGCCGTTCACGCCTGCGCGCTGTGCGAATCGAGTTCATGTCGTTGCAGGATCCGTGGCGGATTTATCTGGTGTTGTGTCCGCCCCGAGCAAGCCGCTCAGTATGTCGATCACCGTAGCGGTCAGCGCACCGAGGCGGTTCAGGTCTGGCTCCGTGCCGCTATTCGAATGCTGTTGTTGCTGGGCCGGATTGGCGTCGCTTAATCGAGTACCGAATGCGCACACGTCCAGCTCGCGAATCGAGGCGACTTCAGCGAGGTTGACTGGCCCGCTGTATTCCGGGCGGGCACACCAGGTGAGTACCGGGGTCACCAAGAACTTCGATTCCGGGTCGGTCATCGCGGGCAGGGCGCCGAGGAGGTGCACGCTGTGCGGGTTGAGCCCGATCTCCTCGGCCGCCTCGCGCAGGGCGGTGTCGATCGGGCCGGTGTCGCCCGAATCTTGGCCGCCGCCGGGAAATGTCAGTCGACCCGGGTAGTCGCGCAGATCCGTGGCGCGTTCGGTGAGAAGCACCCGTGGCCCCGCCGGTCCACTGGTGAGCACTACCAATACTGCCGCTGGCCGCAGCGTGACGACCTGCTGGGGTTCTTGGGTGAGCTGCGGGTAGCGCCGGGCCATTGCCGCGGCCAATGACTGCGCCCATTGCGGAAGCACCGCCGGTGACGGTGAACCCGAATGCGGTGCCCGGTCAGGCCCGGCCTGGACCTCTGTGCTGGTCCAGCCGATCAGTGCTGACCGCACGTGCATGGTTGTGAAACCGGCCGCGGCGTCCGCGGACGCAACCAGGCGGGTCTGCTGTCCCAGACCGGGGTGCCCGAACAGCGCGCGCGCCGGACGGTGCACGGCGTGGTTGTCGGGATCGGCCCAGTCCGCAGGGTTGTTGGCCACCGCGACCAGCGCCTGAGAAGAACCGACGAGGTGGGCGATCTGGCCGGTGAATGGGGTCAGGCGTTCGCTCATCGCGGGAACCAGCACGAGGTTGGCACCGGCCTCCGTTAAGGCGTGCACTGCCTGCGGGTTGAGAAGGTCGCGGCAGATGGCCATCACAATATGCCAGCCCGCGGCGGTGACGTACACCCGTAACTCCGGCCAACCCTGCGGTTGGATGTCTTCGACGATCGGATGCTGTGCGGGAGAGTGTTTTTCGTGGATCAGCGGGTCTGGATGCCCACGCACCCAGGCGATCGCGGTGTTGCGCCGCCTGCGCGGTGAACCATCGCTGTGATGGTAGCTGCCGGCGACCAGTAGGCGGGGTCCGTCCGGACGGCGCACCCACGCCTGCAGTCGTCGCGACAGCGACTCGGTGACACACAACTCTGGTAGGACCACTATCGAGGCGCCGGCGTCGGCGGCGGCACCGATGAGCTCATCGAGGATGCGGTGTTGTTGACGGACATTAGTTGGCCGGATGGGGAATGCGGGCTGCGCGGGATCCGCGGGCAGCGTGAACTCCGTTAAGGCCGTGTTCGGGTGGCACGTGGCGATGATGGTATCGATGGTGACCAGATCCGCCAATGCGTCAAACAGGCTGTAGTCGAACACGATTCGAAATTGGGTGGCCCACCCGCCGGCCAGCCGAACTCGGCGGGTTTCGTCGAGGCGGTTGGCCAACAGCCACGGCGGCGCGGTGGGCCGCATGTCCATCACGGCGCGAATGTCGGGCACTCCCAAGGGGATCGGGTCACCAACTGCCGGCTGATACGGACTGCGCCGTCGGAACGAGTCGGCAAGAAACTCGCCGTAGTGTTCGTCCACGAAACGCGCCAGAGCGTGGGCGATCATCACCGGCGCGACGCTGTCGACAGGAATCAGGGCCTGCGCCAGCGCACTACGCGTGGGCGTGTCGAGGGTTGACTCGGCTGGGTGGGACACGGCGATCGCCTCAATCGGACGAAGAATTGTGGCGAGCATCGCCCGCATCCGCGGATCGGTGGCTTGCGCCCACAACACCTGGTGTTCGTCACGGCACAGATGCAGCAGGTGCGTCAGTGTGACCAAGGGGTCTGTCTGTTCGAGGACCCTTTCCCGCAGAGTTTCCAGCCGTTCGGCAGGCGACTGTAGCCGAGCCACGCACGGCGAGCACGGCCCCACGTTCGGATCAAATCCGGTGGGCATGTCGTCACCAACGATCTTGACGGGATTGATCGCTGGATCGCGTGTGCCGCATGCGTGTGCTCACCCGGGCCAGGTCCAATCCGCGACTTTCGGGGATCAATGTGACGGTGTCCACCGATCCAATGCGTCATCGAGCGGAGTGGAGTCCAGCACCCGCTTGCGGCCCAGCAGACCCGCCGGCCTGGCCGCCTCCACAGTGACCTCGAGGATCCGGTTCGGCCACCTCGAGCGGGCCGGCCCGGCGCGCATGTCTATGAACACCGTGTGCTCCCTCTCGAGGTCCTGACTGTCGAGCACAAACAGAATCTGCGTCGCCCGCGATGCTCTTCTGGGGTGCCTCGCTGCTCAGACCACTATCGCGCAGCGCTTACTGCCCGGGCGACATACCGCCAGGCGCCATTTCCCCGGGCGCCATAGCTCCAGGCGACATAGCTCCAGGCGCCATGCCCCCGGGCGCCATACCCCCGGGCATCATGCCTTGGTGCATGGGCAGGCCGCACCTGGCGCTCAGATCCCTGACCGGTTGGTGGATGTTCTGGAACGTGGCCGCCACGTCTGGGTGGGTGTCGGTGTAGGCCTTGATCGCGGCCCGCCGCTCCTCGGGTGTGCCCTGGCTCCTGGCATCAATGAACACCTGCTGGACGTCTGGACGGGAGTCCAGATAGTCGGCCATCTGGGTCATCGCGGCGGCGTGTGCCCGCATCACCGCTGCCGGAGAACACGGATCCGGCGGTGGCTGCGCCGCCGCCGCGCCCGCTGCTGCGAATGCCACGATTCCCGCCGCCACGCCAGCTGCTGCCGCGCGAACCACACGCCGTGGAACCCGCCCGCCATGCATGTGCTTATTCACTGTCATCACTCCTTCCGAACGGCTGCTTCTGATGACCGCCCATGATTACCGCTGAACGCATCGCCTGAAGTCCGCGTTGACCCGGCGTCGGGCGCCGACACCCTCGTGGTGTCGGTTGCCCACGTAGGCGCTTCCCCTGAGGTCTAAGCCGGGGCCCAGCCGACACGGCTTCGCTCCGGGAAGATGCCCGGCGCGCAGTCTTGCGATAGTGCCGCCGCCCACGCAAACCGTCCACTGCAGCAGCGCCACGGGTGTTCGGAGGCTTATTTGATCGACGCTCAGGAATATCTCCCATCGGGCCCCTCTATGTCGGCGCCAAACCCCAACACTCCCTGCAGCCGTATGTCAGGGAACATCTGGACTCACGTCCACCATGCACGATCGTGATGCCGCTTTCGTAACCTATCTGGGATCTACGCAGTTGGTCCATACTTCGCGAAAGTCGACCGCGGCGAGCCGTGCCGATCACCGCGGTCGCCCACGATGATGGAGGACCTCCCTGCGGCGCAGGCCCGTGCTTACAATGGCTGGTTGCAGACGTGCTGGGGCGCTCGTGGCTGCCGGTGACCGGGGAACCGGGTCTGGCACCGGTGGCCGACGAAGTCACCACGAAACTTTCAGGCCGCCATCGATTGGCTCGCCGAATCGCACGTCATGAGGTCGGTCGCCCTCACGTCGCAGGAACCGGTCTGCAGCCAGCCAGGTCAGTCCTGCCAAGGGCGGGGCCCGGATTGGTCGGAATCGCCTGGTGAGCGCGGTGCCGAAGAACACGCCCGGTTCAACACGCCGGTTCAGGCCTTCCGTGCCACCCCGACGAACATCATCCCGGCGAGGTGGTCTTCGATCCGCCCGGTGCCGTGCAGCCCATGGCGGGCCAATTCGGCGGCGAATTCGTCGGCCTCGAAACGATTGTCGGGTGGATGCACCGTGAACGTGCGGAGCGCCCAGCTGTCGAGCACGTGGCGCGGAACCTCCTCGAACAAGAGCAGGCCGCCGGGCCGAAGCACCCGAGCGATCTCGGTGACGGCCTGCTGCCAGTCCGGCACGTGATGGATGATGCCGAAATCCACGACCGTGTCGACGCCGCCGGTCGGCTCCCCGATGTCGCAGACATCGCCCACCGATAGCGACACCGGACGTCCGTGCAGTCGTTTGCGCGCCAGCTCCACCATCGATTCGTCGAGGTCGAACGCGGTGACGTTGGCGGCACCCAGCCGGTCCAGGATCACCTCCGCACCCACCCCGCGACCGCAGCCGACCTCGAGTACATGCTGGCCCGCCAATGCGCCGCCGGCGAGCCGCCGGAACCACGCCGCCTCCCGGTGGTGCTGGTGCGCGGCCCGCACCGGATTGTTCATTGCGGCCCGCTCGATCTTATTGAGCTTCATATCCCACCTCTTCCGCTTCCCGATGATGAACGGCCGCAGGCCCCATGTATCGCCAAAGACACTGCTGCCCAACTCATTTCACTACCGAGTAGGCGTGAATCGCCGCAGTCGCAAGCTGTTGGTCACCACGAACACCGAACTGAAGGCCATCGCGGCGCCGGCGATCAGCGGGTTGAGCAGCCCGACGGCGGCCAACGGGAGTGCTGCGACGTTGTAGGCGAACGCCCAGAACAGGTTGCCTTTGATCGTGCGCAGGGTGGCGCGGGCCAGACGGATCGCATCAGGTGCGGCGCGCAGGTCGCCGCGCACCAGGGTCAGGTCGCTGGCTTCGATCGCGACGTCGGTGCCGGTGCCCATCGCCAGGCCGAGGTCGGCCTGGGCGAGTGCGGCCGCGTCGTTGACGCCGTCGCCGACCATCGCCACGACTCGCCCCTCGCCCTGCAGCTTCTTAATGACGTCGACCTTGTCGGCGGGCAGCACCTCGGCCACGACTTCGTCGATGCCGACCTGGTGGGCGACGGCCTGGGCGGCGCGGTGGTTGTCCCCGGTGAGCAGCACCGGGCGCAGACCGAGCGCGCGCAGCTCGCCGACCGCCGCGGCCGAGGTGGCCTTGACGGTGTCGGAGACCACGATCACCGCGCGGATCGCGCCGTCCCAAGCGATCCACACGGGGGTGCGGCCCGCCGTTTCGGCTTCGTCGACGACCAGTTGCAGCGATTCGGGGGCGGTCAGCGCCCACTGCTCGCGCAGCCAGCTGTACCGGCCGGCGACTATGGCGTGGCCCTCGACGACACCGGAAACGCCTTGGCCGCCATGGTTTTCGAAGTTTTCGACTTCCGGCGGCGGGCCCAGCGCGGCGGCGTGGGCGGCGATGGCTCGGGCGATCGGGTGTTCGGAGGCGTGTTCGAGCGCGCCCGCCAGGCGCAGGGCCTCGGCCTCGGATTCGCCGCCGGCGGCGTGCACCGAGGCGACGGCCATCCGCCCGGTGGTGACGGTGCCGGTCTTGTCCAGCACGATCGTGTCGATGCGGCGGGTCGATTCGAGGATCTGCGGGCCCTTGATCAGGATTCCCAGTTGAGCGCCGCGACCGGTGCCCACGAGCAGCGCGGTCGGGGTCGCCAGACCCAGGGCGCACGGGCAGGCGATGATCAGCACCGCGACCGCGGCGGTGAATGCGGCGGTCACCGAGTTTCCGGTTAACAGCCAGGCGGCGAGGGTGAGCAGCGCGAGCCCGATGACGATGGGGACGAATACCGCCGAGACCCGGTCGGCGAGGCGTTGCACCGGCGCCTTGCCGTTCTGCGCCTCGGTGACCAGGCGCGCCATCTGCGCGAGTTGGGTGTCGGCTCCGACGCGGGTGGCGCGCACGAGGATCCGGCCGCCGGCGTTAACCGTGGCGCCGACGACGCTGTCGCCCGGTCCGACCTCGACGGGTACCGGTTCGCCGGTGAGCATCGACGCGTCGACCGCGGTGGTGCCCGAGGTGATGACTCCGTCGGTGGCGATCTTCTCGCCGGGGCGGATGACGAACTGGTCGCCGACGGCGAGTTGGCCGATCGGGATTCGGGTCTCGGTCGATCCATCGCGCAGCACGGCGACGTCTTTGGCGCCCAGGTCTAGGAGTGCGCGCAGCGCCGCGCCGGATTGCCGCTTGGCACGGGCTTCGAAGTAACGCCCGGCCAGGATGAACACCGTGACGGCGGAGGCGACCTCGAGGTAGATGTGCGGTTCGGCGCTGCCGGTGGTCAGCAGGTCGAAGGTCATTGTCATGCCGGTCATGCCGGCGTGGGTGAAGAAAAGCGCCCACAATGACCATAGGTATGCGGCCGTAACTCCGACCGAGATCAGGGTGTCCATGGTGGCGGCGCCGTGCTTAAGGTTGGTCCACGCGGCGCGGTGGAAGGGCAGTGCACCCCACACCACCACCGGCGAGGCCAGTGTCAGCGTCAGCCACTGCCAGTTGTCGAACTGCAGCGCCGGGACCATCGACAGCAGCACGGCCGGCACGGTCAGCACCGTCGACACGATCAGCCGCTGCCGCCAGCCCGCGGCCTCGTCGGGTTCTGGCGGGCCGGCCGTCTCCTCGCGGGCCGCGTCGGGCAGCCGGGGAAAGGTGGCGGTGTAGCCGGTCGCCTCCACTGTCGCGACCAGATCCTCGGGGGCCACCTCGTCGGCGAAGGTGACCTTCGCTTTTTCGGTGGCAAAGTTGACGGTGGCGCTGACCCCGTCGAGTTTGTTGAGTTTCTTCTCGATACGCACGGCGCACGAGGCGCAGGTCATCCCGCCGATCGACAGCTCGACGCTGCGCGGGTTGTCAAGTTCGGCGGCGTGATCGGTGGTGCTCATGTGCTGTCCTCTCCTTCACGTTCACGCATTAGCGAAGCGGTGCCGGGGTTTGTCAGTCGGTGGCCAGGCGGTAGTCGCCGGCCTCGTCGAGAGCGGCGGCGACCTCGTCGTTGCCGATCGGGGTGTCGCTGGTGACGGTGACGGTTGAGGCGCCTCCGGAGACCAGCTCTATGTTCACCGAGGTGACGCCGGGCAGCGCGGTGAGTTCCTTGGTGACCGCGCCGACGCAGTGAGCGCAAGTCATTCCGGTGACGGGGTAGCTGGCGGTGGTGGTGGTGCTCATGGCGTTGTCCTTCGACGGAGTGATCGGAATGGATGCGGTCTGCGGTTGCGTGGAGCAGCAACTGCATCGGGCGGTTGCGGGCGCAGCCGGCGGCAGCGAGCGGGTGAGCTTCAGGTCCATGGTGTTGAGTCCTTCCGCGGTACGGGTCGGTCAGGAAATGGGTTGTTCAGGAGCGCACGAGACGCGCGATGGCCGCCGAAGCTTCGTTGATCTTTTCCTCCGCCACGTTCCCGCCCGCCTGGACGGCGTCGCTGACGCAGTGCGTCAGATGTTCGTCGAGCAGTATCAACGCCATCGATCCCAGCGCTTTGGTGGTGGCCGAGACCTGGGTGAGCACATCGATGCAGTAGGTGTCTTCCTCGATCATCCGAGCCAGCCCACGCACCTGACCCTCGATTCGGCGCAGCCGCAGGACGTAGGCATTCTTGGAGTCCACATAACCCGGTGCGGTGGTGTCCATCGTCGCCCCTTTCCTACAGATACCCATGGGGAGTACCCCTATCGGAGATTATACCCCCATGGGGTATAGGTTGGTCAAGGGGCGCCGCGGTGAGGGGCCCTACGACGTAGCGGCGGTATACCGGGCGAGGTGCTGGCCTCACCGGCCGTGATGACGCAACTCCCCTGATCGTCGGTTAGCGCCTGGTGGTGAGCAGATCGGCGGCCTTGGCGGCCAGGGCCGGTGTACACGCGATGTCGTAACGCTCGGCGGCCAGGGTGGAGACGGACGTGAAGTCCCGGCGGCCGTGGGTGGCCCAATGTTCGACGAATCCGAAGATCGCCCCCCACACGGCGCCGATGAGCAGGCCGGCGAGCATGACGCCTAACCATGCGGCGCCGGCGGCGAACATTCCCAACAGCAGGCCGATGAACAAGCCCCACCATGCGCCGCCGGCCGCACCGGTGAGGGCGGCGCGTGCAGGGGTCATGCGGCCGGTGATGGCCTCCACGGTGCTCACGCCGTGGCCCACGATGCGTAGATTCTCCACGGGGAAATCCGCATCGGAGAGATAGTCGACGGTGCCCTGCGCCTGGGTGTAGTCGCGGTAGCTGGCTATTACCCGATACTCGGCGGTGGCAGCGGCTTGGCTGGCCGGGTCGTCGAAAGATTGATCGCGATGGCTGTCCATGGTTTCTCCTCCTTGGTGGTTGGGTTCGGGTTCGGATGCCGACGTTCCAGGCGGCTCGACCCGGCGGCGACAGTCGGGATCTGGTCTAAGAGGGCCAGGTCCAGCCGCTGATGGCGGGGTCGTCCTCGCCGTGGGCTCGGGTGTAGGCGCGGGCGCGCAGCCGCGCGTCAACCATCCGCTGGCGCAGCGCCGCCGCGGCGGCGCCCAGGCCCGGTACCCGGTCGATGACGTCGATGACCAGGTGGAAGCGGTCCAGGTCGTTGAGCATGACGAGGTCGAACGGAGTGGTCGTGGTTCCTTCCTCCTTATAGCCGCGGACGTGGATGTTGACGTGGTTGGCCCGCCGGTAAGTGAGCCGGTGGATCAGCCACGGGTAGCCGTGGTAGGCGAAGATGACCGGCCGGTCCGGGGTGAACAGTGCATCGAACTGGGCGTCGGGCAGCCCGTGCGGGTGTTCGGTATCGGGCTGCAGCCGCATCAGATCGACCACGTTGACGACCCGCACCCGCAGGGCGGGCAGGTGTTGTCGCAGCAGCGCCGCGGCCGCGAGCGTTTCCAGGGTCGGGACGTCGCCCGCGCAGGCCAGCACCACGTCCGGCAGCCCGTCGGCGCCGTCGCCGCCGTCGTTGCCGGCCCATTCCCAGATTCCCAGCCCGCGGGTGCAGTGCGCGACCGCCTCCTCGATGTCCAGATAGGACAGCGCCGGCTGCTTGCCGGCCACAATCAAGTTGATGTACTGGCGGCTGCGCAGACAGTGATCGGCCACCGACAGCAACGTGTTGGCGTCCGGCGGCAGATACACCCGCACGATCGCCGCCTTCTTGTTCACCACATGGTCGATGAACCCGGGGTCCTGGTGGGAGAACCCGTTGTGGTCCTGGCGCCACACGTGCGAGGTCAGCAGGTAGTTCAGCGACGCGATCGGCGCCCGCCACGGTATGTCGTTGGTGACTTTGAGCCATTTCGCGTGCTGGTTGACCATCGAATCCACGATGTGGATGAACGCCTCGTAGCAGGAGAACAGGCCGTGCCGGCCGGTGAGTAGATAGCCCTCCAGCCAGCCCTGGCACAGGTGCTCGGAGAGCACCTCCATGACACGTCCCGCCCGCGCGAGGTGCTCATCGGTGGGCAGCGATTCGCCTTGCCACACCCGGTCGGTTTGCTCAAACACCGCGCCGAGCCGGTTGCTGGCGGTCTCGTCGGGGCCCATCAGCCGGAAATTGTGGGGGTTGTCCCGGATGACGTCACGCAGGAACGCCCCGAGCACCCGCGTCGCCTCGTGCAGCGCCGTGGCCGGCGCGGGGACCGCGACGGCGTAGTCGCCGAAGTCGGGCAGCCGCAGCGGCTTTAGCAGCTGCCCGCCGTTGGCGTGCGGACTGGCGCTCATCCGCGCACACCCGGTCGGCGGCAGCGCCGCCAGCTCCGCGATCAGCGCGCCGGCCTCGTCGAACAATTCCTCGGGCCGGTAGCTGCGCAGCCACTCCTCGAGCTGGCGCAGATGCTCGGGATTGTCGGCCAGATTGGCCAGCGGCACCTGATGCGAGCGCCAGGTCCCCTCCGTGGGGAGGCCGTCGACCTCCTTCGGACCGGTCCATCCCTTGGGCGTCGCTAAGACGATCAGCGGCCAGCGCGGCCGCTGCGCGTCGCCATCTTCTCGAGCGGCCCGCTGAATCCTGGCGATCTCGGTGACCGCGTCGTCCATCGCTGCGGCGAGGTCCTGGTGAACCTGTGCCGGGTCGTGGCCTGACACCACATACGGCCGGTGTCCGTAGCCCTGCAGCAGGTCGATCAGCTCGTCGTCGGGGATGCGTGCCAGGACCGTCGGGTTGGCGATCTTGTAGCCGTTGAGGTGCAGGATCGGCAGGACGGCGCCATCGTGGACCGGGTCGAGGAACTTGTTGGACTGCCAACTCGCCGCCAGCGGCCCGGTCTCAGCCTCGCCGTCCCCGACGACGCAGGCCACCAGCAGGTCGGGGTTGTCGAACGCGGCACCGTAGGCGTGCGCCAACGCATAGCCCAGCTCGCCGCCCTCATGGATGGAGCCCGGGGTTTCCGGGGCGACGTGGCTGGGGATGCCGCCGGGGAAGGAGAACTGCCGGAACAGTCGGCGCAGGCCGTCGGCATCGCGGCTGATGCCGGGGTAGACCTCGCTGTAGGTGCCCTCCAGGTAGGCGTTGGCTACGAGTCCCGGGCCACCGTGGCCCGGGCCGATCACATACATCGCGTTCAGCCCGCGCCCGCGGATGACCCGGTTGAGGTGGGCGTAGATCAGGTTGAGTCCGGGCGTGGTCCCCCAATGCCCGAGCAGCCGCGGCTTGACATGATCGAGCTGCAGAGGTTCGCGCAGCAGCGGATTATCCAGCAGATAGATCTGCCCGACCGACAAGAAATTGGCCGCCCGCCAGTACGCATCCAACAGACGCAGATCGTCGGGTGACAGCGGGCCGGACGCGCCTGGCCGGGCGGTGCTGAGGTCGGAAGTCGGGGTGGTGACGCTCATGGGTTGCTCCTCTGTATTGGCGGTAGACACGAGACGGGTGTGACGCATCCGCGGTGTCGGCAACGGGTCAGGCTCGGCGCGCGTCCAGCCGCGCCGGCGGGGCTACTGAACGCCGACCGGTGATGGCTCTCCGGATGGCTTCACCGCGGCGGCATCGGGTTGTGGTGGTTGCGGTAGTCGCAGCCGTTTGAGCATCAGGGCGTTGACCGCGACGATCAGGCTGGACCCCGACATCGACAGGGCGGCGATCTCTGGGCGAAGCACCAGGCCCAGTGAGGGTTCGAAGACGCCGGCGCCGATGGGCAGGGCGATGACGTTGTAGCCGACCGCCCATCCCAGGTTTTGCCGCATCTTGCGCAGCGTGCCCCGCCCGATCCGCAGCGCGATGGGCACGTCGAGCGGGTCCGAGCGCATCAGAACCAGGTCGGCGGTTTCGATTGCCACGTCGGTGCCGGCACCGATCGCGATGCCCAGATCCGCCTGCGCCAGCGCGGGGGCGTCGTTGACGCCATCACCGACCATCGCGACCTTCTTCCCTGAACGCTGCAGTTCGGCGATTTTGGTGGCCTTGTCGCCGGGCAGCACTTCGGCGATGACGGTGTCGATGCCCAGCTGCCCGGCGATGCGCTGGGCGGTGGCCTCGTTGTCACCGCTGAGCATGACCACCTCGACGCCCAATTCATGCAGCGCGGAGACGGCGTCTGCGGAGGTTTCTCGGGCGGCGTCGGCCAGGGCGATCACCCCGATCCCGCGCCCGTCGACGGCCACCAGCACCGCGGTGCGGCCGGTCGAGGCGAGCTCGTCGCGCCGATCGATCACCGAACCGAGGTCGACGTTGTCGGCGGCCATGAGTTTGCGGTTGCCGACCGCAACGCGGCGGCCTGCCACGTCGGCGGTGGCGCCGTGCCCGGGCACGTTGCGGAACCCGTCCAGCGACAGTCGCGGCACCCCACGGTCGGCGGCGTAGCGCACGATCGCGCCGGCCAGCGGATGTTCGGATTCGCGTTCGACGGCGGCGACGAGGGCGAGCAGCTCGTCCTCGCCGATGCCGTCGGTGACCACGTCGGTGACTTCGGGTTCGCCCTTGGTCAGGGTGCCGGTCTTGTCCATCACCACGGTGTCGATGCGCGCCGAGGTTTCCAGCGCGGTGGCGTTCTTGAAAAGCACCCCGCGTTTGGCGCCCAGTCCGGTGCCGACCATGATCGCGGTGGGAGTGGCCAAACCGAGCGCATCGGGGCAGGTGATGACGACCACGGTGATCGCGAACAGGAGTGCCATCTGCACGCTGTCACCCGCCAGTAGCCACACCAGGAAGGTGCCGGTGCCGCCGATCAGCGCGACAAATACCAGCCAGAACGCGGCCCGGTCGGCCAGCCGCTGGCCGGGGGCCTTCGAATTCTGGGCCTCCTGCACCATGGCCACGATCTGGGCGAGCACGGTGTCGGAGCCGACCTTGGTGGCACGCACCCGCAGGGTGCCGGTGGTGTTGATCGAGGCGCCGATCACGGCCGAGCCGGGCGCTTTGGTTACGGGCAGGCTTTCCCCGGTGACCATGGACTCATCGATTTCGGAGTTGCCGTCCTCGACGGTGCCGTCGACCGGGATCTTTCCGCCCGGCCGGATGAGCAGCAGGTCTCCGACCACGACCTCGGCGGTGGGGATCTCGATCGGTTCGCCGTCGCGCAACACCACCGCCATTGGCGGCGCCAGCTCCAGCAGGGTGCGGATGGCGTCGTTGGCGCCGCCGCGGGCGCGCATCTCGAACCAGTGCCCGAGCAGCACAAACGCGGTCAGCACGGTGGCGGCCTCGTAGAACACCTCGCCGCCGCCGGTGACGGTGATGGCGAGGCTGTAGAGCCAGCCGGTGCCGACGGCCACTGCGACCAGCACCATCATGTCCAGGGTCCGCGCCCGCAGTGCCCGGTAGGCGCCGTCGAAGAAGATCCAGGCAGAGTAGAAGATCACCGGCAAGCTCAGCAGCAGCGTGAACACGTCGTCGCGCAGCCCGAACGGTGCTGGCACTGTGAATCCGAGGACGTCGCGTCCGATCGGGGACCACAACAGGATCGGGATCGACAACACCGCGGCCACCAGGAAACGGTTGCGCATGTCGCGCACCATGTCCTGCATCGATGCCCCGGCATGTCCGCCGTGCCCCATCGCCTCCTGCGGGGTTCGCACGGCCGCCGCTCCGGCCTGGGCTTCGTGTCCGGCGTGACCGTCGGCGACCGCCAGCGCTTGGTCGTGGGCCTGCTCGGCGGGGTGGGCGTGTGCGGTGGGGGGTGGATCCGGCTCGTCCATCGGGTCGCACACATGCTGGGGCACCGACTGCCCGGCGCAGTGGAAGCCGCAGTCGCGCACCCAATCGCGCAGCTGCGCCAGCGACGTCACCTGCGGGTCGAACACGACCGTCGCGGTCTGCGCCACCGGGTTGGCGTCCACTTGCAGGACGCCGGGGCGGCGGCCCAGCACGGCGGTGATCCGGTTTTGTTGCGACGCCCACAACATTCCCCGCACGTCGAGCACGGCGGTGCTGCGGTCTTTCGGCTGTTCGGTCATCGCAAAGTCCTTCATGTCATTGGGGACGGCAGCTGGGTGGAGGTGGCTCGGCTCGGCGCGCGGATCGCGACGATGGCGAGTCCGGCGGCGGCGACCGCCAGGACGGCGTTGACCCAGAAACCCATGGTGATGCCGGTCGTGAAGGCGGTGGCGTCGACGGCCGATCGCGCGAGGTCTCCGGGCCAGTGGGCGGCCACCACGGCCCCCATCACCGCGACGCCCAACGAGAGCCCCACCATCCGGGAGACGTTCAGCGTCGCGCTGGCGATGCCGGAGCGCTCGTCGGGCACCTGCTGCATCGCGGCGGTGGTGATCGGGGTCGTGGCAAGCCCGAGACCCAGACCTTCGATGAGCAGCCCGGGCAGCAGCTGCCACATTCCCCACCCGGGATCGACGCCGGCCAGCAGCACCAACCCCGTCGCCGCCAGCACCATGCCCGCACCGATCAGGACGCGCGCGCCGACGTGCGACACCAGCCAGCCGGCCAGCGGCGCGAGGACGGCGATCAACACCGTCATGGGCAACAAGACGAGGCCGGCACGCGTCGGGGAGAACCCGGTGACTAGTTGCAGGTACAGCGAAAGAAAGAAGAACACGCTGCACATGACGGCGAGGTTCAGCAACGCCAGCACATTGGCCGCCGCGACGTTCGGAATGCGAAACAGCGACAGATCCACCAACGGCGCCGCCGACCGCCGCTCCGCCACCACGAAGATCGCAGCGCTAGCCGCGGCGATCGCCAGCATCGCCCACAGCCGGATCGAGGTCCACCCAAGGCTGTTAATTTGCGTCAGCGCGAGCACCAGCGCGAACAGGGCGATCGCGGACGCGATGAGCCCCACCACATCCACCGGCGCACGCAGCGGCCGCCGAGCCGGCCGCGGCCTGGGCAGCGCGGCGCGGGCCAGAATCAACATCGCCAGCCCGGTCGGGAGATTGAGAAAGAAGATCGACTGCCAGCCAAACGCGTCGGTCAGCAGCGCCCCCAACAGCGGGCCGACCGCCAGTGCTGCAGCACCGACGCCGGACCACACGCCCAAAGCGAAGCCGCGCCGCGCCCCGGAGAACGACGTGATGAGCAAAGTCAACGCGGACGGTGCGATCAGCGCCGCCGCACCGCCCTGGGCGGCGCGCATCCCGAGCAGCATCGCGCCCGTCGAGGCGAAGCCGGCCAGTACCGAAACGACGGTGAAGGCTGCCACGCCGCCCAGGAATACCGGCCGTGCACCGAACCGGTCGGTCAGCAGGCCACCGGCAAGAGTGAGCACGGCAAAGGGCACCGTGTAGATGTTGATCACCCACTCCAGCCCCGACAGGCCCAGACCGAGCTGACGGCCTATCGACGGCAGTGCGATCGCCACGGCGGTGTCGTCGAGCAGAACCAGAAACGATGCGACCGCCACCGTTGCGAGCACCCACCACTGCCGACTCTCAACCGCGGTGGACCCTATCCCCTTGGTCGTTACGTTCATCATCCCCTTGGTCGTTACGTTCATCCGATCCCCGTCTATCGCCTCGCCGGCCGGCGTGTGGTCCCCGGCAAGACTGCCAGCGGATCATCGGGTACCCAAGGGACTTTAGACCTAATTACTAGATAACTTAGTAGAGATGTCGGGAGGCGGCACCGTCCCGGCGCCAAGATGGGGAGCGCCGAAGGGAGACGATGAGGAAAACCTCAATACAACCAAGTGGCCGCCGCGGCCAGCCCAGCTCCGAGGATCGCCTGACACCCGCGGTGCAGAGTCCTCCCGTGGCCGGTGTCGCTTGCACGAAATAGCGTGTGTAGCTTCGATTTTGGCTGGCTTCGCAGCGTGGGTAACGGTTGCCGGTCCTCGCCTGTCCGGCTGGACGATCTGCGGGTGGCTGGCGACGGCCGACAGAATTCGGGCCGCGAGCGGGCGGGTCCGTCGTGTTTCCCTAGGCGGCGCGGGCGTCGGCGCGTGATCAGCGCACGTTTGAGAGGTGCGCCAGAGGCGCTCGCACCGAGCCTAGGCGAACGAGGCCCGCTATTCAGCCGATGAAGGCGCACCGCAGGCAGGCGGGCCGCCTTCGCCGATCGCGCGGGCTTCGTCAACATCGAGGATCCTCAGTAGCGGAGGCAAGTCGCTGAGCTCCGCAACAGCCGCCCGGCACGAAGCGCATATGGCCAAGTGCGCTTCGAACTCTCGCCGCTCGGCACAGGACAGAGCACCTAGCACGTAGGCGGCGTCCCACATCGCGAAATCGTGGGTGTTCCGGTGCGGCGACAAGCCGTTGGGCGGTTCCCCACACAGCTTCATGGCATCACGAACTTTCTTGGCGAGGTAGGGCTACCAAGCCGACCATTGCATCAGGTTGGCCAGAGCCCGCGTAGAGCGCTAAGTTCTTGCGGTGCATAACGTTTCCCCCTCCCTGAAACTTCCACCAACTGTCCTCGGGCCGGCCGTTCCCCGGTAGGGCATCAGGTCACTTCGGGTCGGTGCCCAAAGTCCTGTGCAACCTAGTAGTGGGCCACAAGCGACGCCCAACCTGCACCTCGTCCGTTGCCAATTCCACGCCGGTGGGCGTGGAGGGCGGCTAACACCACGCGGATACATCGAGCTGTCCAAATGCATCGCGACCACATCAGCGGCTTCGATTACGACGTCGGTCGTGGGTCGCCACGCTCTTTGGTCCCCTTCTCGACGCCTGACAGACCGGTCTGCCGTAAGCAGCAACACAGCCAGTCGATCCTGGACTGCCCGAGGGACTTTTCGGCCTAATACTAAGGGACCTAGTAGAGATGTCCATGGCGGCTCCGGCGCCACACTGAAGAGCACCGAAGGGAGGCGTGATGCCACGTCGATACAAGCTCATAGCGGTCGACACCGCGGAACAGTCCGCGGGTCAGACCGAGGTCTTGGGCCGGCGGGTGCGGCGGGCCGCCGTGGACTCCGCACCGTCCGGCTCACCGACACCGACAAAGCCGTCGAGCGGCGGCCCTAATGAGTACAGTCACGAGGGAGTCACCCGCCATGCCACGCGATGACTCGAGGTCGCGGTGAACTGCATTAGTCCCGATCTCGGACGTGATCCCCGCGTTCTCCCTTGAACAGACACGGCCTATGTACGTAGCAAGAAGAACGCTGTCGGAATTGGATTAGTAGTGTCACCATCCGCGTTGAGGAATACGGAATCGCGGATTCGGGACCCGCGTCACCGGCTGCGCGAACAAGAGCCGCGAACACGCAATGCGATCGCACGCTACCCGAACGTGTTGCCTCCGGGCGCGGGCGCCGCCGCAGAGTCGGTGCCTAAGGCGAGCCGACGCAAACGTGGCCGCTCATAGAAGTTGGTGGCGTTGTAGTGATTTCATGGAAAAGAAGCCGACGGCCGCCGGGAGCCAGAAGGTTGCCAGCCGGTAGGCCAGGACGCCCGCGACGGCCGGTGCGCTGGCGACACCGCCCGCCATAAGGCCGGCGACAAGGGCGGCCTCGACCACGCCGAGGCCCGAAGGCGTCGGGCTGGCCGCCCCGAGTGCCGAAGCGCCGAGGAAGACTGCGGCGACCAAGGCGGCCGGCGCGTGACCGCCGAATGCGTGCACCGCGAAGCCCAGCGCCGCGATATAGGCCAGGTTGGTGCCCAGTTGCCCACTGAATACCAGAACTGCCCGTCGCGGCTGGCGGGCGATGTCGGCCATCGAGCCGGCGGCTTTGCGCACGTCCGCCAGCCAGTCCCGGCGCCGGACCAACACCGCGATCGCCACGCCGAGCACCGTCATGACAGCGACGAATCCGATCAGCAGGCCCCAGCCGCTCGGCAGTGCCGAGGCGAGCACCACGCGCGACTGGCCGAGCCACAATCCGACGCCGAGCAGTTCGAGGATGTGCAGGACCGCGCCCACGGTCACCGTCACAGCGACGGCGGCAACGGCGGTGGCGCGCGACAGCCCCGATCGCTCCAGATACCGCTCGTTGACGGCCGCCCCGCCCAGCCCGTAGGGCATCAACCGGTTCGCGAACGAGGTCGCCAGCTGCACATTCACCGTGCGGCCAAACGCGAGCGGACGCGGACTGGCCCCCATCAGGACAAGGGCCGCCGCCACATACGTCGCAGCCGACATCGCGAATGTGCCTACGAGCCATTGCCATTGCGCCTCGTCGAGGGCAGCGATCGTATGGCCTAGATGACCGACCTGGGGCAGCAGCACATACGTCGCGAATATCGTCGCCGCGATCCAGCCGAGCGTGCGCCAGCGGAACCGCAACAGAACCTCCCGCTGCGCCAGTTCCGCGCCGGTGGAATCGGCGACGGCGGAGCGCAGCTCGTCGAGCAGGCCCGGATGATGCCGCACTGCCTTGCGCGTCGCCGAAGCAAGTGCCAGCGGCTGCAGCAGCGGCGCCGCGCCGCGCAACGGATCGGGACCGACGATCTGAAGTGCGGTTGCCACAGCGCGTTTCACACCGACGTTCAGGCTCATCGAGACGAGCAGCTCGGCCACATCGGCGTCGAGCCGGTGCTCGGAGGCGCCGGACTCGCCAAACCCGAAGTCGACGATCCAGGGCTTTCCGTGCTCATCGATCAGCACGTTGGCAAGGCGAAGGTCGCGGTGCGCGATCCGCGCGGCCCGCAACAGCGGGACCTGGCACCACACCTCGCACAGCACCTCATCGGACACCGGCTCGGACATCGAGCGAGCGAGGTTACGTCCTGGAATCCGCGCCTCGGCCAGCCATGCGTCGCCGTTCTCGGCGACTCCGACCGAGACGATGGCGGGGGTCCGCACACCTGCCTGCTGTGCTAGCAACGCGATGAGGGATTCGTGCTCGGCCTCCTGTTTGGGTGTGGCGAAAGGGGATTCGTCCTCGACGTTTCGGAAGACGGTGTGGCGGAACAGTTTGAATAACAAGTCTGCGTTGCGTTCGTGGTACCCGATGACTTTCACGAACAAGTCGGTACATTCTCCGCAATTCTCGGTGGCGACGAGAAACGGTCGCGAGCCTCGCGCATCCAGGGACAGAGGAGTGACCCAGATCGGGCACAACCCGGCGGCGGCCAGGGCCCGCTTGATCGCAGGCGCCTCAGCACGGTGCACCGGGGCTCCCCACAGCAGGTGCAGGCCGGCGGCGACCGTCCAGCCGAGCGCAGCGCCACCGAACACGTCCAGGATGAAGTGCGCCCCGACGAAGACGCGCGCCAGGGCGACGATCGCCGCAGCCACCCACGCGACCCGGCGCCACGGACGCGGCAACCACGGTCCCGCGGCAGCCGCCAACGCGGCCGCAACCGCCGCGTGCCCCGAGACGAACCCCAATCCGCCCTGAAGAGTACGCAGCGTCAGCTCATCGAGCAGGACGTCGGGCCGTGCCCGCCCGACCAACGTCTTCACCACACGCGCGAGGAGATAGGCCAGCACGCCCGCGGCGGCCAGGTCCCGAGCAAGACCGATCCGCCGCGCGAGCAGCGCCGCCCCGGCCGCGACGCCGACCGCGCCGATCGAGCCCAACTGCATAACCGCCAATAGAACGGGCGACACCCACGACGGCAGGTCATTGATCACCCGGAACAGGTCCACCTCAAGGCGAGGCACGTGCACGTTGGTGTAACGCGCCGCCAACGCCGAAATCACTAGTGCCACAACGCCGAGTGCAACCCGGACGACATCACCCACATGGCGCTGGATGACGATGGCATACGACGACTCGCCGCCCGCGATCATTGCGGGCGACGCCAAGTTTTGTGTTGCCTCGGACGCCATCGCCTGAACGGTCCCAGGGGCATCGACCCCGGACTAGGGGATTTCGGCTCCGGCCATAAGGACGATGTACCCCGCTTGGATCCTCACTCCGAAGCCCGGCCCACGCCATCCGCGCGACCCCGAACTCCGACAAGGAGATTCAGCAGGGCGCCTATGGCCAGGCCGGCCGCGGCCCCGCCGATCACATCGAGCGGCGAATGCGCCCCGAGGTAGATGCGCGCCGCGGCCGCCACCACCGCGATGACGAGGATGACGGCCCGCCAACGACGGCTCAGATATGGACTCAGTAACGCCACCATGCCGAAGAGGATGACGGCGTGGCCCGAAGGGAACGACAACCCCGCGGCGGGCGCGTCACGCAGGACCGCCCCAGGTATGGATGCCCCGGGCCGCTCACGGTTCACGAGAGCTTTCAGGATGCCCCGCTCGACGATCAGTTTCGCCGGAACCAGCAGCACCAGGGCGGTGGCGAGCCGAAACTTGCGCGCGCCCAACGCACCAACCGCGACGACGACCGGTGCACCGAGCACGCCCGCCAGCTGAGATACCCAGAGTGGCCGATACAAGATGTCGGGCAGCGAGTTGATGCGGGTAAACACCTCGCTGTCGACGCGGCCCGCCACTGAAGAACCGGAAAGCCAGACCGACACCGCGGTCAGCGCGAGGCCACCAGCGGCAAGCCACAGGTCGGCGGTCCGCCGGTGCGCGGGCTTGCCCACCGATGTCGTCGTCTCCGAACTACTGACTGAAATAGTATGTTGCTGACGGGGCCGACGGTCAACACCGGCACTAGCCTCCGAACAGGATCTTGCGAGGTTGCCGTCAAACACCGAATCGGCGTCGCAGCGGCCATGGCCAACACAGGTTCTGCGGGATGTCGCGCTTGGTGGCGCGGGAGAGCCGGATGGCGGCGATGACGGCCAGAAAGCCGGCGATGAGCGTGTTGTCGGCGGTTTCGATGGCAACGTCGGTGCCGGTGCCGATGGCCGACCCGGCGTCCTTCATCCTGCAATCGGCGGGTCTTGGCGACCTTGTATTCGGGCAGGACCGCGGCGAGTACACGGGCGATACCGACCTGGCGGGCGATCGCGGCGGCGGAGTCGCCGTTGAGTTGGCAGTGCCGACGAGCAGCGTGTGCACAGGTGGTGGGTAGGTTCCATCCACTCCGTCACCGTGCGACCATCGTGCCGATGCCCGAGCCCACAGCACACATCCCCGCGACACGCGACGAGGAGCTGCTCTGTTGCCTGGGGCCGGGATTCCCCGCGCTGGCGGGCAGCGACCCCGACCGCGTCGCCCGGATTCGCGACGAGGTGGCGTCTGGCTTTGCGGCGCTGACAGACGTAGCGCACGCCGTGTCGATCTTCGGCTCAGCGCGCACGCCGCCCGATCACCCGTACTACCGGCTGGCGCGCACGCTTGCCACGCGGCTGGGCACACTGAGCTTCGACATCATCACCGGCGGCGGCCCCGGGATCATGGAGGCCGCCAACAGGGGCGCCCGCGACGCGGGGGTGCGCTCGATCGGTCTCGGCATCGAGCTTCCACAGGAGCAGAGCACGAACGCGTTCGTCGATCTCTCGCTTCAGTTCAGGTACTTCTTCGTGCGCAAGCTGATGTTCATCCGCTACGCGTCGGCGTTCGTGGTCTTTCCCGGGGGCTTTGGAACGCTTGACGAGCTCTTCGAGGCGCTGACCCTCATCCAGACCGAGAAGATCCGGCACTTCCCGGTCGTGCTCGCGGGATCGGAGCACTGGAGCGGACTGCACCGGTGGATCCGCGCCCAGTTGCTCGAGCCGGGGATGGTTTCGGCCGGCGACGTCGAGCTACTCGTGCTCGCTGACGATCCCGACGAGATCGTTGAGATCGTTGAGCGTTCGCGCCATCGCCAGCTCGAGACCTACCACCCACCAGGATCGTGAGCGACACTTAGGTCACACGAGGGCAATGCCGCGGCAGCGGCAACGAACACGCTGCACCGCTTAGTCTGTCAGAACGACCACCGGCTGCGTAACACCCAGCATCTGACCGCAGTTAATACCAATTCGCCTGGGCGACAACACACCATACTTTCTGAGCTCGGAGACGGCGACGCGGCGGGAACCCGCCGCGCCAAGACGTCCCCGCTCGATCTGGTGCATCCGCTTACGCCATGGGCTGCACGGTCGAGCGGGAGACCGGCGGTGAGCCGTCGCGAGCCCAATCTCCACGCTCGTCATCGACACACACCCCCGCGCCCGCGGGCGCCCGTCAGGTCGCGTCACCCAGCTCGATCGGAACACCCACGAGCGAACCGTATTCGGTCCAACTTCCGTCATAGTTCTTCACGTCGGAGTGACCGAGCAGCTCCCGCAACACGAACCAGGTATGCGAGGACCGTTCACCGATGCGGCAGTAGGCGATCGTCGGTTTGGATCCATCCAGCCCCACGTGGGTATAGATGGCCGTCAGGTCGTCGTCGGACTTGAAGGTGCCGTCCTCGTTGGCGGCCCTGCTCCACGGCACGTTCATCGCGGTGGGGATGTGGCCGGCGCGCTGCGCCTGTTCCTGCGGCAGATGGGCGGGGGCGAGGATCTTGCCGGAGAACTCATCCGGCGAGCGGACGTCGACCAGGTTCTTGTTGCCCATCGCGGCGAGAACCTCGTCGCGGAACGCACGGATTGTGTTGTCGGGCGCCTTGGCCTTGTATTCGGTGATCGGGAGGTTCACCGTCTCGGTGGTCAGCGGGCGGCCATCGAGTTCCCACTTCTTGCGGCCGCCGTCGAGCAGCTTGACCTTGTCGTGGCCGTACAGCTTGAAGTACCAGTAGGCGTAGGCGGCGAACCAATTGTTGTTGCCGCCGTAGAGGATCACGGTGTCGTCGTTGGCGATGCCGCGATCGGACAGCAGCTCGGAGAACTGGTCCTGGTTGACGAAGTCGCGGCGCACGGGATCCTGCAGGTCGGCCTTCCAGTCGAGCTTGACCGCGCCTTCGATATGACCGCCGTCGTATGCCGTGGTGTCCTCGTCGACCTCGACGAACACGATGTTTGAGTTGTCGAGGTTCAGCTCGGCCCACTCGGCGGTGACCAGAACGTCCTTGCGGCTCACTGCGGTGACTCCTCACATCTCGTTGGAATGGCTCATGCCCGTCACACCATCTACGTACGTCACTAGTAGATATGCTACTGGCGTGATTGGGCCGGACGGTTTCCGGCCAGCCACGCACCCGACCCAAGACCGCTTTCAGCGATTAGGACCTGCTCCTCGCGCCACCGCACCCAGCTGCGGTATCTGCACGGTGTTCCACGAGCGTTCTGATCTGATCGGTCCTCGCCGGCGATGGGCCACCAAAGCGGGTGCCCAGTCGGGTTTGAGACTGTCATAATGCAAGAACCGCAACGTGATTGAACGCTCGTTCGACACCGTCAAGATCTGGCGAGGCGGGCGCCGCGCTACGACAGATTTTGCCATCATCCACCCACGCGGCCCGTTCGAGACGGGCCACCCTATCGACCCCTGCGCTGTTTTCAACGCTGTTCGGCGTTGGAGCGGGCCACAACGGATGGTCTAGCTTTGCTACGGTCGTGCGTGATCACGCAAAACTGCCAGTCGATCACGGAACTCCGATTCACTGATCTCTCCGCGCGCGAACCGGGCGGCCAGAGCCTGCTCTGGCGACGGCGCATCGGGCGGAAGCGGCGGACGATTCCGCTGATCGCCGATGGCGTATCGGATCAGCGCGACGATTCCGACGATGAGCAGGGCCCAAAACAGCACCATCCCCACGCCCATTCCCGCATAACCCCACCAACCCATATCAGGGCCGTACCAAAACATCATGGCGCCTCCTCCAACTCGCTGTTGTACCGCATGACTGAAGCACAGTCTGGTCGCTGAGCCCGCATGTACCGCAGGGTCATTAGCACTACGTTGAAAGGACCTTCGCCACTCCTACGGTCGCGGCTACCGAAAGTGACACCGGATCAGGTCTGTCGTGGGTGGCCAGGATCGGCAGCATACCCGCCCACAGCACGCGGCCCGGGGCATCGTCGCGGTGATCGCCGGTCTGACTGCTGCGACGACCATGGCATCATGTTTCGTCTGATGATGTGTCGTAAGCGATAAGCGCGGGGATACGCAGTGCCACAATAGGTGTGACGGTTGACATGGGCCTGTACCTCGTTGTCGGCATTCTGATCTGTGCGGGGAAATTTGAACCAGACATGTCGTGTTTCAGTTGACTGCCGCGTGGTGATGCGTTTCGCGTCTGTGACGGCATGCCGCCGTATTGCTCGGTTTATCAACGTATCTGGGAGTCCGTCTTTGTCGCGGGCACGGATAACGCAATACGCACTGATGCCGCGTTCGACCGCCAAGGCATGCAGGAATACCTGTTCGGCCAGGGCGGTAAGGGCCGGGTACACGGTGGCCAAATCGGGCGACTGGGCCCCAACAGTGATGGACTCAACCAGACGCCGGTGGGATCTCGGCGACGCTCAGAACCCCGTCAACCGGTTCCAGCGTTGCCAGCACCGCGGGATAACCTGGTCGGCCCAGCGGTGTACTACAGCGTCGCCAGGACGCCCTGCATGGTGTTGATCTCCTTCTGCTGGGTGTCGATGATCGAGCGGGCCAACGTGACCGCGGGATGAGATTGACCGGAGTCAATTTCGGTCTGCGCCATGGTGATTGCGCCCTGATGGTGCTGGATCATCTGGGTGAGGAATAGCCTGCCGGCCTCCACGCCTTGGGCGTTCTGCAGGGCCGCCATATCCTCGGGCGACATCATGCCGGCCATCCCCGGCATGTCGGGCATTCCGGGCATCTGGGGCCCAGGCATTCCGGTCGGACTTGGCTGACTTGGCGTCGTGGTTGGCGTTGCTCCCGGACTCTCCATGTCGGGCATCCCCGGCATACCTGTTTGTCCGGGCATCCCCGGCATGCCGGTCTGTCCGGGCATACCCGGCATGCCGGTCTGTCCGGGCATCTCCATGCCCGGCATCATCGGCATGGTCGGCTGTCCCCACTGCGTCAGCCAGCCCTGCATCTGCTCGATCTCCGGTCCCTGTGCCGCCTTGATCTGATTGGCCAGCTCCACCACCCGGGGATCGATGCCCTGCTTGGCGAGCACGACGTCGCTCATCTCGATCGCCTGTTGGTGATGCGGAATCATGTGCTGCGCGAACGTCACATCCGCCTGGTTGTGCGCCTCGGCCGCCGCCGAGGTGGTCGTCGGGCTCGCCGATGTGGTTTCTTGACCAGCCTGCTCGCTGCCCGAGCCGCCACAGGCCGCCAACGCGAGGAGGGCGGCGAATGCCACCGCACCGATCATCAGGGATCGCTTCTTCATCACGGGATGAGTTCCTTTCTTCGGATCACCGACGGGAGTCGAGATCGCTTGTCATGCGGGAGTCAATGCCGGCGTTGTGGTTTCGTGCGCCGCGGGAGCGGACAGTGTGGGCAGGCGTAGCCGCTTGAGCATCAGCGTGTTGACCGCCTCGATCAGTTCGATCGCGACGTCGGTACCGACACCGATCGCAGCCCCGAGGTCGGCCTGCGCCGGGGCATCGTTCACTCCGTCGCCCACCATCGCCACCTTCTTGCCACCGCGTTGCCGATCGGCGACCTTGCCGCCTTGTCGCCGGGCAACACCTCTGCGATGACGGGTGTCGATGTCCAGCTGCTCGGCGATGCGTTTCGCGGTGGGCCGCATTCGCCTCCACCGATTCGACGCCAGGGCGGCGCAACTAGGTGGCTTCACCGATGCGGTCGAAGTCGCCCGGTGCAGCCCGCCCACGTGCAGAACGGTGGTGCCATTCATTGACTGCGACACCTGGACAGCCTTTCGCGCGCCGATATGGTGCCGCTAGTCATTTCATAAAGATTTCGTGAAGAACTCGTCGCGACTGTTCGCGGTCTGTTCCCCTCCCGCTGCGCGATGACGCGTCCGACGAGCCCGAACCTGAACCGGTGCCGCAGAATGTGTTCGCCAGCCGCTCCACGCCACGCTCCATTCGTGACGAGCTGACGGGCCTGATCAACCAAGGTCGGCTTCCGCCTGGGCGCAACACGGGGAGTATCTCGTCCAGCGCGGCGGCGGCACCATCTCCCTAAGTCGCCACGTAACGCACGCAGGGCGGCGATCCGCAGGCGTGTTTGGGTTTCGTGTCCTGCAAGCTGGGCGCCCGAGGGCTGCTTGCGGTCATCGTGGGTCATCGCGCGGCGGGCTCGAATTTGTCGGCCCCGGTTTCCACCTCGGGTTCGATCATCGCGAGTTCGGCCGGCGGTGGGGGTTCGACGCGGTGACGGCGCAGGCGGTTGGCGTTGCTGACCACCGAAAGCGAGGACAGGGCCATCGCGGCGGCGGCGATCATCGGCGAGAGCCGCAGCCCCAGCAACGGGTAGAGGACTCCGGCGGCGACCGGGATACCGATGGCGTTGTAGATCAAGGCGAAGAACAGGTTCTGGCGGATATTGCGCATGGTGGCGCGCGAGAGCCGAATCGCGGTGACTACGCCGGCCAACGAGCCCGAGATGAGTGTGATGTCGGCGGCCTCGATGGCGACGTCGGTTCCGGTGCCGATAGCCAGCCCGACGTCGGCCTGGGCCAGGGCGGGCGCGTCGTTGATGCCGTCGCCGACCATGCCGACCCGCCGGCCTTCCGCCTGCAGCCGCCGGATCTCACCGGCCTTGTGCTCGGGCAGTACCTCGGCGAGCACTCGCGGGACGCCGACCTGGCGGGCGATCGCCGCAGCGGTGCGGGCGTTGTCCCCGGTGATCATGACCACTTGCAGGCCAAGCTTGCGCAGCGCGGCGATCGCGGCCACCGAGTCATCCTTGACGGTGTCGGCGACCGCAAGCACCCCTGCTGGTTCACCGTCGACCGCCGCGAGGATCGGGGTCTTGCCCTCGGCGGACAGCCGCACGCTAAACGGATCGAGTTCGTCTGCGTTGATGCCGCAATCCGTCAGCAGTTTGGCGGTGCCGACGAGCACGGTGCGCCCCGTGACGGTGGCGCGCACCCCCTTGCCGGTGATCGACATGAAGTCGTCGGCCGCGGGAATGGTGAGACCGCGGTCGCGTGCTCCCGCCACGATGGCGGTGCCCAAGGGATGCTCACTATCCGCCTCGGCTGCGGCCACCAGGGTGAGAAGTTCATCGGCCCGCATCGTCTCGAGCACGTGGACATCGGTGAGCGCCGGTTTGCCGGCGGTGATGGTCCCGGTCTTGTCCAACACGATCGTGTCCAGCTTGTGCGCGGTCTCCAGAGCCTCGGCCGAGCGGATGAGAATGCCTGCGCGGGCGCCCTTCCCGGTCCCGACCATGATCGACAGCGGGGTGGCCAGCCCGAGCGCGCAGGGGCAGGCGATGATCAGCACCGCCACCGCCGACACCAGCGCCAACGTCAATGCGGGAGCCGGGCCGGCCACGAACCAGACCGCGAAGGTGGCAATCGCGATCGCGATCACGACCGGCACGAAATACGCAGACATCGCATCGGCCAGCCGCTGGATCGGAGCCTTGGACGCCTGTGCCTGCTGCACCATGCGGACGATCTGCGCCAGCATCGTGTCGGCGCCAACCTTGACCGCCCGCACCCGCAGCGAGCCGGTAGTGTTCATCGTCGCGCCGATGACGGTGTCCCCCCCGTGTTTGGTCACCGGCATCGATTCCCCGGTCACCATCGACTCGTCCACCGCGGACTGCCCGGCCAGGACCGCGGCATCGACCGGGATCTTCTCGCCGGGACGGATGAGGATCTCGTCGCCGACCACGACCTCATCGATCGGGATTTCAGCCTCCTGACCCGCGCGCCAGACGCGGGCGGTACGGGCCTGCAACCCGAGTAGCGCGCGGATCGCTTCGCCGGTGCCGGCCTTGGCTCGCGCTTCCAGCAACCGGCCCAGCATGATCAGGGTGAGGATCACGCCGACGGCTTCGAAGTACACCTCCCGCACTTCCATCGGCAGGACCGCGGGGGCGATAGTGACGACCAGGCTGTAGCCGTAAGCGGCGACGGTGCCAAGGGTGATCAGGCTGTTCATGTCGGCGCTGCGATGAGCCAGGGCCAGCCAGCCGATGCGATGGATCGGCCATCCTGTGTAGAACATCACCGGGGTTATCAACGCGAGCTGCAGCCAGTGGTTAAGGAGCACGGCGGGCACCCAGTCCGCGCCCAGCAGCGACTGGGCCATCACGGCGAACAGCACCGGGCCGGTCAGCGCTGCGCCGGCCACCACCCGGCGGCGCAGATCGGCGAGCTCGGCACGCTGTTCCTCGGATTGGGCGGCTTCGACCTGCGCGGCCGACTCCCGCGCCGCATCCGTCGGGGTTTGCGCAGCGGCTTGGCTGTGATCTGGTGCGGCGCTGTGGCCATTGGGGGTAACGACGAGGGTGCCGTGGATCATGTTCATGCCGCAGGCGAACCCAAAGGATCCCGCGCGCTGGGGAGTGAACCGGACAGTCGTGTGCTGGTGCGCGGGCAGCACTGCGGACAGCTGCAGGTCGGGGAAGACCACCCGAGAGGTGCAGTCCCCGCTTTCCTGCCGATCGAAATCGATCTCTACCGGAACACCCTGACTGACCTGCACCACGTTGGGGCTGTAGCCGCCTCGCACCGTGACCTGCACACGCTGTACCCCGCCGCTCACCTCGGCGGTGCGGGCGCGACGCGGTGCAAAGAAATACCACCCCAACCCGCCGATCGCCACGACCGCGACCACCACGACGACAACGTCAACACTCGACATGAGCACCTCCTTGACAGCAGGGACGGGGCAACGCGGCTTGCGCGGGGGTCACGAACGGCCGCCAGCGACGAGGTCGTTCATCCGTGCCTGATAGGTGGCGGCATCGATCTGACCGGACACGCGCTGCCGAACGACGAGAGCCTCCGCGACCAACCCCCAGCATCGTGCGACAGCCGTGGCGTCATGACGTCGGCGGCGCGCACGCAGCGCCGCGGCAACAATCGCCACGATCAGGATCAGCAGGGACACCGCCCCGATCACAACGGCTAGCCAGCCGACGCTGGTGACCTCTCCTCCGAGTGCCGTCATCACCGTACTCACCTCTTTCCCGGTTCACTCCCGGCCCGGCGCGGCTTCTTTCGGTGTCGTAGTCCATTCTGTGCGCCCATACCCGCCCGGGGTAGGGACCTAGGCCACCTTTCGCGGGGGCATAGTTCTCTTCGCGCAGTGCCCCGACGGTGAATGTGATCATCCCTCTGCGTAGCCAGAGGGATGAGTGGTCAACACCCTTGGCAACCGCGACATCGAGTGAGGTCAGCACCGCCCATCATCGTTTCCCTTGACCAGCCGGCCACCGACATCTAGGACGGACCACGAGCGCGGCAATCCGTCGAGCGATGACGGCCGCCGCGTTGGCGCCGTCCGCCTCGGGTGATGGCCGCGAACAACCGCGGGGGCCGCTAAGGTTGGCCGCGTCTGACGGTCCGAGCATCAGTTCACGGAGAACGGCGCCGCTGTTGCGGGGTCGAGCACGACGTGGTCGGGGCGGGTTTCCATTGCGGTGAGGGACTCTCAAGACCCAGGTTCGCCCTTGCTGATTTGCGCTTGCAGTAGCGGATGTTGCCGACCGGGGACACACCAGCAACGCGGCCCGCGACTTGCGGCACCGTGGTCGCCGATCACCGGGCTGACCCTGGGCAGCGTGACTTGTCGGCACCGGGCGGTGCCGATCATCGCCTCCCGCGCGGATTAACCACCTTGGCCGCCCCTGACTCCATGCGAGTCCTGAGTTTCCAGATGCTGGAGCCGACCATGTACGTGTTGATCACGGGATCCGGCGTGACCTTCAGAAAACAGATCCGTGTTTCCCCGCGGCGGTGGAATTCTTGATACGCCTTCAGGATTCGGCGACCTATCCAGAAGCCCTCGAAGACATCGGTCCCGTCTTCGTCAGTCCAATCAACGATCTCGGCCTGCCCGTTCAGTTGGATGGTTGGCGGCGGCAGAGACCAGAGAAGCCGTCGCGTCAACGGGACCACCAGAGAGACGGCGGGATTCTGCGCGACGTTGCGCGCCTTCCGTAGATGTCGTCGTGTCATCACATACAGCACAACCTCTGGCCCCGCGCCCGAGACGCCGTAGTTCACCCCCGCCGAGTGCGGCGTGCCCGCTTCGTCACTCGTGGAGATGACAGCGAAGTTTCGCTTGCGGAGGTGGTTGAGGACCACATCCCAGGTCACCCGCTGGGCCGTCATGATTTCGACGCCAAGCATGAAGCGAGTAGCGACGCGGTCGGGCGCCGACGCATCGGGTAGTCGGCTCGGACGCTGAGTCTGAACAAGGCGACACCCACTGTGATACACGGTCGCGCCGCGCCATACATGAGGAAACCTTCCAGGCCTGTGTTGGTGGCGTTAGTCGGACACGAAAAAGGTATGCCACGTTGAGCAATCGCGAGGTCGGATGGGGCGGGAATTCTCTCGGAGCGAGAGGTGGGGCGCAGAACCAGCGCGACGATAAGGAGGATGCCCGGCTCTAGTAAGTCGTCACCCGGCCCCAATGGCGGACATGCGATTGGCTTCGCCGACCTTCGCCTGAAACCGATCCGCTGTCAACACTTCTCGTGCTTGCCATGGCCATCGGTCTTGCGCCCAAGACGCCGCTGGACGTGATCGAACCCGCCGCCGCCACGCTCGTCGCGCTCGTCGGGAGATGGGCTGTGACCCTAGTGGTGCTTATCACCAATTCCCTCGTGCACCACCAGCGGCAGCAGCGGATCGGCTGCATGGCGTACGCGGCGCCGATCGGCCTCATCGGCGTAATCCAGATGGTCGAGCCGGGCGCGTTGACGGTAGCCCAACTCGGTCTGGTGGGCCCCCGCCGACCGTGTGTTCATGGGAAAGTGACTAGCGCCCTCGCGGCGCCGGACGGCCGTACGCGTGGGCTGGCCGTCGTCGTGTTCGTCAACCCGCTGGTCAGCCTGTTCAAATACCTGCGCTGGATCATCCCTGCCTTCTGGAGCCCCAAGGAAATCGGGTATGCCGACGAACCGGCGGCCAGCATTCGCCCGCCCGCGCCGTAGTACAAGCCGGCGCGATCAGCCCCATTCTGGGCATCATCGCCGGCCCAGTTTGGCCACTGCTCTCCTAAGGCGCATCCATGTCAGCGGAGGTCCTTGCGCTGCAGCGCGTGAGCAATACGTTGACAGTTGAACGCCCCATCACACCATCGGGGCCGGACCGCGTGACGCCGAATGTGCGCGAGCCACTACATGTTTCCCGCGCAGCAGGGACAATCGGCCATCGACATCGGCATCTCCATTGGCATCGGCATCATCATGTCGCCGTTACAGCATCACATCATCGCCGGCATCGACCCGCCATTGGTGTAGATGACCGCCACCGGATCGGCACCCGTCACATCGAAGTACACCTTGCCCGTCGAAGTATCGCCTTGGCTGATGGTTGCGCCGGAAATGGAGCTGGGACTCGCCACCTGCCACAACACCTGATAGCGCTCACCGGAAGCCGACACCGCATACACGTTGGGAATGATCGGTGTCACAGCGCCCGTCAACGCCTCCACCGAGGCTGTGGCCTCCCACAGTCGACCGGCCAATGGATAGCCGGGCGCCGTGACGGCACTCGCGCGCAGGTCACTGACCGACCACTGCTGGACCACCGCACCACCGGCATCTGTCAACTGTTGCGGCGATCCGAACCGATGAGGGCAACTTTCAGGCGCCGCGGTCGCCGTCGGCATACCGACGCCTACCGCCACCAGAATCGCCGCCCCGGCGACAAAGATCCTTGCCAATCTGCGCACGAATGTCGTCCTTTCAGCCTGTGGAACCGCGGTCAGTCCCCTGCGCCCGCCATCCTATCTACGTACCCACACCGTAGAACAACGGGCCCAGAGATGAACGGCGCTCGCGGTGCGAGCCTCCATATGGCGTTGCCAACCCCATTCCAGCGGACATCCGTTCCTGGCTGCGGCGCAGACGCGAATGACCGACACTGGCGAAATACCCACGGGGGGTATATTGTCCTTCTGTGTTGATACCCCACCGGGGTATGAAAGGAGCTGCGTCATGTGCTCAAGCAGGTGACCGTCAGTGGCGCCTTCGCGATGCGGCGAAAGGCGCTGCCTACACAGACATTGCCCACCAGCGAGCGAGGAAGGAACACATCATGTCCACCAGCGAATACCAGGTGACAGGCATGACCTGCGGGCACTGCGAGATGTCGGTGCGCGAGGAAGTCGGTGGGATCGACGGTGTCGAGCACGTCGACGTCAGCGCGGCGACCGGCAAGCTGGTCGTCACCAGCACCGAGCCGATCAACGACGCGGCTGTACTCGCCGCGGTCGACGAAGCTGGCTATACCGCGGTGCCAGTCTGATGACTTTCGCCGCTCAAGAGCCTTAACAGCCAAACCGCCACGTTGGCAGCGATTGGCCGACGTGTGAGCCAACCCGAAAGGACACCCTCAACCATGACAAATCACGGCGCTGCCACCGGCACCAGCCATCACCACCACGACCACGACCCGGTGGACCCGGGCGTCGACGCGGCCGAGTGCCCGGTCATGCCCGGGCGCTTCGTGGCCAAGCCCAAAGCCGAAGCCAAGGGCTGGGTCCGCCAGTACGCCGGGCGCACCTACTGGCTGTGCTGTGCTGGATGCGTCCCTAAGTTCGACGCCGACCCGGCGAAATACTTCGTTGGCTAACCCTTCATCGGCGATGGGTGGTGTGGCGCCCGGCGCAGATGCGCGCGGCGGGCATCACCCATCGCCGCATTTCGCGCGACAATGTCTGTGAACTACATCGCAACAGGAATCCGCTGGGATACGCGTAGGCCGGCGGTCCCGGGTGTCAATCCCGGGTGCACCATCTGGGAGGAACAAATGCCCACATCAGCAACGGAAGCCACACCCGCGCAGACGCCGCCGCGGCATGGCTACATGACGGACAAGGACCGGTACCTGGACCGTCTCAAGCGCATCGAGGGACAGGTGCGCGGAGTGCACCGGATGGTCGCAGACGAGCAGTACTGCATCGACATCCTCACCCAAGTCAGTGCGCTGACCCGGGCACTGCAAGCGGTGGCGCTCGGTCTGCTCGACGATCACCTCAAACACTGCGTACTCGAGGCCGCGCACGCCGGGGGCGATGACGCCGACGCCAAGATCAAAGAGGCCACCGACGCCATCAATCGCCTGGTGCGCTCGTGAGTCGCGGGACGCGGTCAGCCCAGTGACGTCAGCAGCTGTCGGCAGGCTTGCTCACAACGCCGGCAGGACTCCGCGCAAATGCGGCAGTGCTCATGGTGATCGGCGTGGCGGTCACACTCGTCTCCGCAGGAGCGACATGCCGTGGCACACGCCTCCAGCACCACGCGGGTCAGATTGGCGTCATAACCGGTATGGCGGGACAGCACCTGCCCGGTCGCCGCGCACACATCGGCACAGTCGAGGTTGGTGCGCACACAGGTGGTGAGCTGCTGCACAGAGTCTTCACTGAGGCAGGCGTCGGCGCAGGCGGTACACGCTTGCGCGCACTCCAGACAGGCCTCTATACAGGACGCCAACGCGGCGCGGTCGATACCACCCAGGTCTTGCGGATAAGTTTCAAGCATCTTGGTCGCGGTACTCACACCGTCCTCCATTTCCATAGCACGTATCGCACGGGCGGACCGTGGCGTGACCCACGGTCGACAGCCGCATACCCATCCCCCCTATGGTCGAACCCCGTATCAGCGATGGGCAGCCGCCCTGCAGCACAACAGCTTCAGCGGCCCTCGCACCGAATCCTGTTGATACGAACCGGCTTTGGAATCGAAGCCAGCACGCCTTGGACAACTTCTCGACCGCGTTGGACGCTGTCGACGGTTCCGACCACGCTGTCGCGGCACCGAGGAGTCCCGTCGAGTGTGGGGACGACTCGACTAGCATCTGTGTAGCAGAACAGTAGATCTGGATGCAGGCGTCAACGCCGTAGTCCGAACCGGTGCGGCCGAATGGGGGACATGGGAAAGCTCCAAGCCATCGACCGCCAACTCGAACTGCTCAGCGCGGTCAGCGCGTCCATTCGCAGGCTCGGTGGCCACCCCGACACCTCCTTGATCGATGAGCTTCTCGATGAACGCTGGGAATGCCAGTGGCAGCTACGCGACGTGCCGGCCACGGTGACCGCCGGCCACGGTCCTGCAGCCTTTCGTGACGCCGGGTGACCCATGTCGTCGGGGGCGTGGGCAGGACTTAGACTTCCTGTGACGACCGGTCGCGCCGCCGGGCGTCGGTTCGTCGAGCCGCCGATGATCAGCGCCACACCAGGGCGCGGCCGCTTTGCTGCCAGGCCTGCATTCCGCCCGCTAACTCCACCACGTCGTGATACCCCAGGTTGGCCAGAGTCGTGGCGGCGATAGTGCTCATCCGGCCGGTACGGCAGTAAACCGCCAGTGGAGCGCTGCGCACGGTCGGCAACCTGTTGAGCTGCGCCTCGATTTGGTCGAACGGAATGCTGAGATCCGTGCCGGCAATGTCGCCTTCATAGGGCACATGCACATTGATCGTGACCCGATCTGGTGCGGCGATAGCTTCGGCGAACTGCTGAGGTCCCACCGAACGCGGCTCACGGGCCGCGGTATCGGTCTGTCCTGCAGGTGGCGGTGCCGCCGACGAACTCGTTGTGTCGGCGGGAGAACTGCACCCAACCAGTGCCAGCACCACACCGACGGTGGCGACGTGGCGGCGGGTTCTCAGGCGCAACGACATCACCTCAATCATCGCGTCGGGCCCCGAGATTGACAACACCGCCGGGTTGGCCCTGTTGGTGATTGACGGAACTGGCTACAGGACCGACCGGCTCTCATGCGCGCTACCCGGCGGCCGCGACGAGGGCCAGGTCTGCGACAAGGAGCACGACGCAGACGGCCAACGTGATGTGGCGGCCACGGCGGGTGTGCGGATCGGCGCGCAGCGGAAACAGCAGCTGTCGAACACCGGTGTAAGTGGCGATTGCGGCGACGAATACCGAGCCTGCGATGGGTAATCCGCCGAGAAGAAGGACGGCTAAGCTCGTCAGGCCGATCACCAGCGCGGCGGCAGCCTCCCACAGCTGCACCGGGATCCGCCGTGCCGCAATCGTTCGATCCGACGACCACAGGCCCCACCGCGACGCAGTTGGCCGGCCCGCACAACAGCCGGTGAAAAAGCAACCCGGCCGACCCACGGCCATCCCTAAGAACAAACCCGGTGTGGTGGCGTCCAGCAGTTCTCCGGCACCGATGCCGGTCAGGGCGCCGCCGATCGCCAGCGTGGTCAATGCGGCGAGCAGAAAGCCCTGAATGCAGACACCTCCGGTGAGGAATCGGCGTATCGGCTTGCCCGCCGAGACCAGATACCACGCCTTGGCCCCGGCGAATCCGACCAGACAGCTGCCGACCGAGACCATCACGCCCGCGGCCACGTTGGCGTCGCTGCGCGCGAGAAGCAGCGCCTGTGCCACGAGGGCCAGTGCAGCGCCTGCCAACACCATTGCCGGCCATGACCACACCTTCACGGCGGGGCCGTAGGCCAGTTGTGCGGGTCGAGTGCGCACCACGGAGCGCTGCGGGCGCTGTCCAGTCCGCCACCCGCCGGTCCGCTCGGTACGGACTTCCCAGTCACCGCCCGGCAGGTTCGGCACGCTGACCGTGTAACCGAAGCGTCCGCTACCGGCCGGCAGCGACGGCACGGTGGCCAGCCGCTCGAATCGTGTAGCCAGGTTGTCGGCCGCGCCGGTTCGCCGCCAACCGGTGATCCGGAGGGGAATTGGCCGGCCCTCGGCCTGTCCCCAGTGGGTGACTACGAGCACTTGCGGTAGTTGCTCCAACACCTCCGAGCACCCGAATGTCACCGCCCCGAGGCGCAGTTCACCCTTGCGCTGAGGATCGACAGTTGTCGGTGACGACAGGCCAATCGGGTGGGTATCGGCGGAATGGGCAGCCGCAGTCCGGTTCGTTGCCCCCAAAGTCGCGGCTGGGCGGATAGAGTGAATAGGGAGTTTGGCCCCGTCGGCTACACCGGAAGCCTTACCCGGAGTGTGTGAGGATAGTGTTGCCCCGGTGGATCTTTGGGGGCTGGAATGTCGAGTTGAGCTGCGTTGCCTGCGGGTCGGCGGTGTGCGTCGCTTGCTTCGAGCGTTGTTGCGCTTCTTCGCCAAATTCGGGTGCCGATCCTAATGGAGCGTGCTGGGACAGCACGCCCCCGGGCTATCTACTACTAGGCGCGATAGTATCACTAGTACTAACCGGAATAGTAGCTCGAAGGTCCGCGACGTCACCCTTTACGGCAATGAGTCGGGCTCGCAACCTCGCATCCACATGGAGGGCGGTTGCGCCCTGTACGTGGCCCTCAGGCACAGGATACCCTGAGGGGGTATCCTAATGGCGTGGTAAGGAGATGGGATGAGCACTGACGTGAAGCCTAAGCCGGCGAGGCTGGTACGCGTGGCACGCCACCCTGTGGTTCGTGCGGTCGCCAAGTGCGCGCTGATGTGCGCACTTAGCGCCAACTCCGGGCGGCGCACCATGAAGGACGACACCAAGTGCTGCGGATGAGCACCGGGCTCTGGGCGCGGAATCGCCGTCTGTAGACGACGAGTGAATCTACCGATCTCACTCGGCAGTCTAAGGCCCGCACGTGGTTGCCCGGTGGGCAACCCCGAGCATTGGCAGTCATGCGAAGAACAAAGAATCCGGCCCAGAGTATCGCCGCGGTCATCGGATAGCCCAGCACGTCGCGCAGGGACCAACAACGTTGAGCCGGCTCAGAAGCGTGATCATTTGAGCTGAAGCATCACGGATCCGGTGACGACGAGCCGCCGGCCTACGGCCCGGCGGCTGCGCTCATAGCGACAGACCGCCATGTAGATGGATCGGCGATCATGGTGATTCCTAAGTGTAGGGCACCCAGACACATCCGAACACCTTGTGCACCAATGATTCTGGATCGCACCCATAGGTGGTCGCTCGCAAGTGGAGTGGCGACAGCATCTGTGGTCTAGAACCTTCTCCGCGCACTGCGATGGCATTTGGGCAATCGGGGATCCAGGGCTGCAATCGTCACCACAGTCGCCGCGGGGACCTCCACGCGGTCGGCGGGTGGTCACACGATGGTGACCACCCGCCCCGGACAGACTTCAGCAGGTGGCGTCGACGTAGACGGTCTTGTACAGGAGGTGCTCGACAGTTTGATCCCGCCGATTCTGGCGAAATTCGGTGACGTCTCGCCCGGGACGCACTGCGCTTACCGCGCACTGATCAAGGGGGGCTGAGCCAGTCTTGTTGAGGATCACCTTGTATCCATTTGATTCCAGTCTGCTCACGGTGTCCTGCACCGAGTCAGGTCCGGCTGGCGCTGCGGCGGCGTTCGGTGCTGCAGCGATCATGAGGGTGGTGAGACCCGACAGGGCGACGGTCGCCAGTGCGGTCATCTTCACGGTTGTTCTCCTTTCGCGTACTTCGAGCACTCATACGATTGCTCTTAGTACGTAGCTAATCAGTAGCTAATTCCACGATACATGGTCTAGAACACATGCCAAGCGAATCAGACCACGGTTACATAACGAGTAAATATCCTCTGCACCAATATCTTTCGCAGCGGATGCGGCAGTATATATACGGCAGAAGGCCGGTCTGCAACGCGGCTATAAGCATGTTTCAGCAAACTCCGCTCAGGCTGAGCGCCGGCCTGAGGGCGGGCATCGAACGCCTACGAAGTTCTATATGGGGCTGGAGCACCAGCTTTGGGTTAGGCCGGCCGTCAGCTCGTAGAGCCGACGGCACCAGCGCGCAGCCAGCCCTGCTTCACATCGTTATGCGTGTTCGCGCCGACTGCATGCACCGACATTGGACGGCGATTGTTCATCGTCGCGCAGACGTAGGCTCTGCCACCTCGGGTGCTAAGTGTCCGCCGCGCTCCAGCCGATGCAGAGCCAGTGCCGCTACCAGCCCGATCAATGCCATTGCACCCCACAGCAGTTCGTCGGCGCCGGCGTCGCGCGCAGCTTGCAAGAGCGCACCGGTGGCCAGGTTGCCGGCCAGAATGCCGACTCCCACAATGGTGTTGTAAAACCCGTAGTGCGTGGCCACCAAGCGGTTACCCGACAGGGACACCACGGTGTCCATTTCGAACGGGAAGACCGCTGCAGAGCCAACGGCCAACAGCGCCGCCGATGCCAGCAACGCGACGACGGCCGCGGCGGCGCCAAAGCGCCCGCTATTGGGAACGGCCAGTAGCGGCACGAAGGACACCGCCAGGATCAGCATGCCGATCATCAGCGATCGTCCAGCGCCCCAGCGGGCGGCGAACCATCGCGTGATGCGCAGCTGCCCGCCCACCGCGACGAGCCCGGAGACGACGAAGACCGCTGCAACCAGCAGTGATTCGTGTTGCGGTGCCAGCGCAGCAGCGTGCAGCGGCAAAGCGAGGTAGACCTGGAAACTCAACACATAGGACCCGATCATCGCTGCGGCGAACCACAGGAATGATCGATTGGCGACCACGATGCGCCAGTCATCGAGTACGGCCGTCTTCTCGGTAACCGGGTCGGCGCTATGTTGCGGCAGGGCGAACAGCTGCGCCACGGTCAGCACGGCGAACACGGCGGCCGCGACGGCAGCCGCGATGCGAAAGTCCACCAGCATCAGCGCCAGTCCTGCCAGCGGGCCCGCCAGGATGCCCGCCTGATAGAACACGTTGAACACAGCGAACGCTTCGACCCTGCGCGGTCCGGAATCGGCGGCCAGGTAAGCGCGCACCGCCGGATTGAACAACGCTCCTGCGAAACCGGTTGCCGCCGAGGCGATCAGAACCGCTGGCAGCGAATGCGCGACAACTAGCAGCCCGAATCCCGCGGTGCGCAACAGACAGCCGGCAACAATGAGTGGCTTATAGCCAAGCCGATCAGCGAGGGTACCGCCGATGATGAACATGCCCTGCTGGGAGAAGTTGCGCACACCCAGTACCAGACCGACCGCCCACGCCGCCAGGCCCAGCGGCCCGGCCAGATAGCCAGCCAGGTAAGGCATCAGCATGTAGAAGCCTAGGTTGATGCCGAACTGGTTGACCATCAGCATCCGACTGGGCCAACCGAAGCTGCCGAATTGTCTGAAGGCTTCCATCAGAGGGTGCTCCGCACCGGATCGACCACGTTGACGCACCGCGTCCAGGAGTTGACCACCTGTTCGGTCGGATATCTGATCATTGCTGGCTCTTCGGGCGTTTGCCCACCGAGAAGGCCGTGCTGGCGGCAATAGTCGTCGTTGTAGACGGTGTCGAAGTAGCGTTGCGGTCCGTCGGGGAAGACGGCCGCAATGGTCGTGTCCACCGGGTGGGTTCGGGCGACCCAGCCGGCGACCAGCGCGACGGCGCCGACGCTCCACCCGCCACTAGCGAAGTGGGTTGCCGCCAGTGTGCGGCATGCCCGCACTGCCTCCGCCGGCGCCACCCAGTGAACCTCATCGAACGCGTCGTAGTCGACGTTGCGCGGATAGATGCTCGAGCCGAGTCCACGCATCAAGCGAGTGGCGGCTGGCTGGCCGAAGATGGTCGACCCGACGGTGTCCACCCCGATCAGGCGCAGATCAGGATTGAACTGACGCAGGCCGCGCGCTACTCCGGCGGAGTGACCGCCGGTGCCCACTGAACACACCAGCACGTCGATGTGGCCCAGCTGGGCATGCAGCTCGAGCGCCAGGCCCTGGTAGGCCTCCACGTTGTCGGGATTGTTGTACTGGTCGGGATACCAGGAATGGGGGTGAGCAGCTAGCAGCTCAGCGACCCGGTCACGGCGGGCCTGCTGCCAGCCGCCCTGCGGATGCGGCTCGGCCACCACATCGATGTCGGCGCCGTAGGCTGACAGCATCCGGTGCATCATCGGCTCCATCCCCGGGTCGGCGACCAGGGTGACCGGGTGGCCGTACACAGTGCCGGCCAGGGCCAACCCCAAACCGAGCGTGCCGCTAGTGGATTCCACGATGCGCGCACCCGGTCGCAAGTCACCGCGAGCCCTTCCTCGCTCGACCATGTACATGGCGGGCCGATCTTTCATGCCGCCGGGATTAGAACCCTCCAGCTTGGCCCAGAAGCCGCGTTGGTCATCACTGAACGGCGCGGATATGCGCAGCACCGGGGTGTTTCCCACCATCGTGCCCGGCCGGTGGTTTCGGCCCAGCCCGCGGTGGCGCGAGAAGTGCAGGTCGGTGGAATGTATGGACAGAACATCGGTCATATGAGTGTCGTTTCTGCATCGGAGCCGCGACTTGGGTGCGCGGCGACTGAAGAGGGGCAGCAGGGGCGACCGACCGTGCCAGATAAGCGCGATCGGTCTCGGGCTGCCCGATCAGCGCCGCGAGATGCAGATGCGGGCCAGTAGATCGCGGCCCGAGGCAATCGGGGCGAGGCCAGGCGGCGGGCCGCGCATCGACGCCCAGATCCCATGGCCGCCGTACATCCAGGCTGCAACGACGGCGACAGCCAGCCCGAGGGCCACCAGTACCGTGGCTACCCGTGGCAACACGGCGGTCACGAAGGTGTCCGGCGACAAGACTGCCGACTGTTGAACATGCGGATGATCCACAACGACAGCAAACGTGTCAGATACGACCGTCGCCAACGCGTGAGGGGCGTGGTCATCCGGACCCTGCGACCACGGCAACGCTGCTTCACCGCCGATCAGCAGCGCCCAAAAGACCACGGCCAGCGCTATCGCCGACTGCAGTGGCTTTCTCGTGGGGGCGTCTTTGTACCTCACAATGTCGCCCACTGTAGCAGCTTGTACGGCCATCCTCCGTAGGTCCCCAAGTCGAGTCCATGTCGTTATCCACTCGCGATTGGCAGATATGACTGGGCAAGCAGGCGCGATATATCGACTATGTGATCTTCATGACTGCCTCAGGGATGCAACTCATTTCAACCAAAATTTTGCCGTTTGTGCGCTACGAAGACCTATGCGCAGATCATCTACTATTAGGGTACGTAGAAATGGCGAGTCTGATGTCGCCGAGCCTCGACGGGTCCAACGACGGCCACCAGGTCCTTCCGCAAGACACCCGACGGCAATCACACTGGCATCAGTAATCACATGGTCACCAACGTCGCGGCCCGCGGCGTCGCATGGATCAACGTGTTTGCGATCGCTGCTCGACACCTCTGGCACCGATAAGCGGCGCGCCAGGGATAATTGCCATCGTGACGCCGCCCGTGCCGAAGGTTGGCAAGCGCGGCCCAAATATGGGCGGCCAGCTAACTCTTCCACCGGATGTGAGCCCACGCTGGCGGGCCAGATCGGCGCCATACCCCGGTTGATGGGATGAACCCGACGTCAGCGCCCAGGGGCTGCTGAGCTAGGCCGGTGGACCGCCGGGATTCTGGTTGGGAATGTCAGTGATGGCCAGGTTGGGGCGCCGGCTTGGGGGAGGGAGTGTCCGGCAGTGTCGCAATCCGGTCGGCGGGGATGGCAGCGATCGCATTGGCCGGCGGGCCGTTTTCCCGGCCTCCGTAGCTGCCGCCGGCCGCGCGGTCACCGAGCAGGTGGCTCACCGTCACCATGTGATAGCCGTTGGCGATCAGCACCGGAAGAAACTCTTACACCAGGTCGACGGTGCTGGAGTAGGTGTCGTGCAGCAGCACCGCCGGGCCCGGCTTGATTTGAGTCTTGAGCATGGACGTCGTCGCTGCCAGGTCCGCGTCGTTAATCCAATCGAAAGGAATGACGCCCCAGAGGATTTCAGCCGGGCCCTGTTTGCCTGCCTGGGCGCGCACGGCGTCGTTGGACAGTCTGCCAGCTGGGCGGTACAAGTTCGGGGCTCGACCGGTTGCGGCCGCAATTGCCTCGGTGGCTTTGCGTACTTGGCTGGGGATATCCGCGGCCAGGATGGTGGTCATGTTGGGGTGCTCCCAGGTGTGGCTGGCCACCTCCATGCCGGCGTCGGCGATGCGCCGTGCCGCGTCGGGGCCAGGCGGCGACCTTGTTGCCGATGAGGAAGAAGGTCGCCTTGACGCCGTGGTCGGCCAGGACTTGCAGCAGCCTGTCGGTGAATGGAGTGGGTCCGTAGTCGAAGGTCAACGCGACGCACTTGTATTTGGCGCAATCCACCTCGTCGGCGCCCAGCCGCTGTTGGCCGCGCGCCGCCTCGACCATGAACGCGGCCACGATCACTATCACCGATTCCAGTCGCCCAGCTGCCACCACAGTCGCCACCAAAACGTCGCAACTGCATTCGGACACCTTTCCGCACAGCTTGTGCGGGCGCGCTGATTACTGGGCGAGACCGTAGAACGTTGGGGGCGCCCCGTCCAGCCGGCTCTATAGCCAATTCACATGTGCGCGCACGGCCCTCGCGTCAGGGCCCCGGAATCGTTGTCGTAGCCCGATCTAGGCCCGTTGCACGCTGCGCCGGCGCGAAGCCAGCCACCCGCCGGTCGATGTGGCCGCGAAGCAGACTGGTGCCGCAGGTCCGTGTACTCGTACCATGGCGGAAATCTAGTCAATCGCGGGAGACCACATGGGCTTCATCACTTCTTCGGCCGCTCGCCCAGGCAGGTGGCTGACCGTGTCACTGACGGCGCGGCGGGCGGAATCGCCGGTGTGGACATGGCTGGCGCTGGCTGGGTTGCTGGGCGCCCTGGTGCTGGCTGTGCTGGGCGTTCCGCCGGTCGATATCCACGGGCCGTTGCATTACGCCGGGATCATGGATCCGCTCTGCGGCGCGACGCGATCGGTGTATCTGACGATGCACGGTCAATGGGAGGCCGCGCTGCGCTACAACCCCGCGGCTCCCCTGATGCTCCTTGTGGCGGCCGGCTTGGTACTGCGCGGCGCCGCCGGGTGGTGGACCGGACGCTGGATGCAGGTCCGAATGCCGCGTCGCGCCGTGATCGCGGTCGCTGTGGTGGCTTTAGTCGCACTCGAGGTCCGTCAGCAGTCCAACGTGGCGCTAATGACCGCGCCGTGGACGGGAGGCTAGACGGCGCGTCTCTGCGTCAAGAGTCCGGTGTCCGTCGGTTGTAGGGTGGTCCGTGGTGGGGTCCGGGAAGTGACTTGTCCCAAGCGTCAGTGTGCGGGGTTTGAGCTGGCCGCGCTGGACTCAAGAGCCGCCCCCGAGTGTCCTCCCGGGCCTGCCTCAAGTCTGGTCGCGTCGCGTCGCAGAGCAGTTGGCGGTAGACGACGTCAGATCGCCGTCGTTTGAAGCATCGCATCGCCTCCTTGTGGCCTTAGCCCTCTGTGCGCTTGCGTAGGGAGTAGGCCTTGCCAGGGGTGTCCTGCCGAATCTGCGTAAGGGCCATGACGTGGAGACAGAGGTTGAGTTGGCGGTCGCCTGCGCGCGAGAGCCGTTGGCGAACAACATCTCCGGAAGATACGTCGATCGGGACCGTGCCGCTGTAGGTGGCGAATGCGGCCGCGGAGCGGAAACGATCGATCCTGCCGACGCGGCCCATAATCTTGCCGGCCGTCAGCGCACCGATACCGCATAGCTCGGCCAGAGTGGCGCCGGAGTCGGTAACCGCGGCCTGGATGACTGAGGCTGTCCCACAGCTGGTCGTTTAGCACCAGCTGTGCCGACACGATTCAGGAGCCGGTCGGCGCCGTTGCACCGGCTGGGACGCGACGGCCATGGCGCGCGACCAGCTCGTCCTCGTCGACGAGGACGAGCATCGGCTGCCCTGGCGCGCACAGCATCGTCACGAGGAAACGCAGCGGGATATCGGTGCGGTTGTTGGCGTCCTGGTAATGGATCACGTCCCCGCCGGGTTCCCAGAACGCTTCGCCGGCTTTGAGCACGCGCGGCGCCTCACCTTCCAGCTCGAACACAATCTCGCCTTCGAGCACATAGCCGAAGGCTGGTCCGCCGGGATGGCGGTGTGGCGGGGCGCCTGGGTCGCCGGGCGGGTACTCGATCACCACGGTCATCACCTCCGCGCCTTCGGGAAGTGCCGGCGGTGTCGCGGTCTGTATAACGGTCAGTGCCGTCTGCCACACGGTGCTGCGCTCGGGGTTGTTCGACATCGTAATTCTCCTCTACCTGATGAGAGTCCATCTTGCTCTCCGTTACCTGGTGAGAGTCCATAACGGACCGTCGAACTCAGATTGGCGGACACCGGCGGCAACCGAACCCTTGGAAGTCCGTAGTCCGTCCGTAGTCCGCAAGTCGTTCACGCACTAGCCCATGTATGCGGCGGAGGCACGTCCCGCGGACGCTGCTTGGCTATCGGCCTGCCGGCGTCGGACTGTAAGACACTTGCCACCCTTTTCTCACTGTGGCACCACTAGTCACGCCACTATCGGAAGTGCAATATGGCCACAGTGTTGACTTAAGCACCGCATCACGGCGGGCACGAACCTGTGCCTGTGTCGGGGAAGGACCACGATGAGGGCTACCTGCAGGTTTCTCACCGCCGTCGCCATCACCGGGGCGCTCGCGGTCACCGCGAATGCCGCCGCCCCAATATCGGCCTACGCCAATGCGATCGACTGGGACGCCATCGCGCAATGCGAATCTGGAGGCGACTGGGCGATCAGTACGGGCAACGGATACTTCGGCGGGCTGCAGTTTGAGCCGTCGACATGGGCAGAGCATGGCGGTCGAGGCAATCCCGCCAGCGCGCCTCGCGCCGAGCAGATCCGCGTCGCCGAGCGTGTAATCGGCACGCAAGGATTGGGAGCGTGGCCGGTCTGCGGGCGCAAGGGAGTTGAACACGTCGGCTGGTACGCGCCTACGCGGCCCACCGGATGCCAAGCCTTGGTCGGCAACCTGTTTGGCATTATCGATCTGCGCCAGCTATGTCAGAAGCTGACCAATCCGGGAAGGGTCGTGCGCGGCGGCGCCTGAACGTCGGGTCGCTCGCGACCACTAGGACGTCCGGATTGCGCAGTGGCGGGGGGCCACCACGGGTGGCGGGGTGGAGCAGCTACACCGCTAGCCGGTAGCCGATTCCGCGTACGTTCAACACCAGCAGTGGCCTGGCGGGGTTGTCTCCTAATTTTCTGCGCAGCTGACTGATGTGCACGTGGATGTTGGCGGCGCTGCCGCCCCAGCGCGGTCCCCACACTGCGTCCAACATCTCTCGACGGGTCGTCACACCGCCGGGCCGTTGAGCCAGGGTCGCCAGAATCTCGAACTCCGTTCGGGTCAGGCTGATCTGCTCGTCGGCGACGAAGACCTCGCGCCGCGCAATGTCGACGGAAAGCGGCCCGAATACCTGCCTGCCTGGTGCATTCTCGGAATACGGCCGGACAGCGTCGGCCTTCGGCGTCGCAAGGAAGCGGCGCAGAATCGCCTGTATGCGCGCGACAACCTCACGACTGGTGAATGGCTTCGCCAGCACGTCGTCCGCTCCGGCGGCGAGGCCTGCGATCGTTGTGGCTTCATCACTTCGTGCGGTCAATATGGTGATGTGAGCATGTGACACCGTGCGCATTCGACGGCAGAGCTGCACGCCGTCGCCATCATGCGAATCGAAATCGATGAGGATTATCCGGGGCTGAAACTTCTTGGCGGTGACCAGCGCTTCAGTATTGTTGTCGGCGACCACCACCGACACCTCCTGAGCGCGAAGGTATTCGCCCAGGAGGTCAGTCCAGTGCGCGTGGTCACCGACAACGAGGACGTGCGATGGTGCGGTGGATGCGCTGCTATGCACCCGCCCAATACTGCCTCACTACGTAATTCGTATCGGGCCTGCACACGCCGGCGCCGCGCATCTTCAACAAATCGTTATAGAACAACGGCTCTTTACGACAGCGTTGGATCCGCGGGGGATCACGCGCCGCGTGCAATGAGGATTGCGGCCGCGACAGCGGTCAGCGCCGACAGCAGCACGGTGCCTGCGACCACCTCAGTTGACCAGCGCACACCCTCGGTCGACTGCAGCGTCGCCATTTCGGCCGATCACACCAGCAACTGATGTGGCCACGGCTGCGATTGCCGCGAACAAGCGGCCCGCGCGTCGCGCAGCGACGGCGATCACCGGCTCCACCACGGAACGAATTCCGGTGTGGATTGGCAGCCACCTTGTCCTACGATCAGCGGTCGTACTGAGCGGTGTCGTAGGTTGATTAGTGGCGCAACTATTGAAAAGCGAAGCCAGACAGGACGGCGGTGAATGGTGAAGATACTCGGGATTGAGCGGGGCGGTGTCGGTCATCGTTTGCGCAGTGGTTCGGCGTGGTTTCGGCCATGCGGGAAGTGAGCATCGGCGGTGGTCATGGGCTGCTTCGTCGGCTGGCCAAAGCAGTCGGCGCGGTGGGCGGCGGGCTGGCGTTGGCGGCAAGTTTTCCACCGCTGGGCTGGTGGGTCAGCGCGATCGTCGGCCTGGCTCTGTTGGCGTGGGTGCAGGCCGACCCGTTGACCGGCGCGGCCGGTGGCTTCGGGTACGGACTGCTGTTCGGCTTGGCGTTCTATCTGCCGTTGTTGCCGTGGATCGGCGCCCTGGTGGGTCCGCTGCCCTGGGTGGCGCTGGCCGTCGTGTGTGCGCTTTTTCCCGCCGCGTTCGCCGTCCCGGCCGTGCTGCTGCGCGGAGTGACCGGTTGGCCGCTGTGGTGGGCAGCCTGGTGGGTGGCCATCGAATGGCTCAAGAGTGTGTTTCCGTTCGGCGGTTTCCCTTGGGGCGTAGTCGGATTCAGCCAGGCCGACGGCCCGCTGGCCGTGGTCGCGCGGCTGGGCGGGGTGGCGTTGGTGTCGTTCACGACGGCGTTGCTGGGGTTTTGTGTGGCCGCCCTTGCCCTGCTGGTTCGGCGCTCGATGCGCACCGATCTCAAGGGCGCCGTCGCGGTTCCCGTGGTGTGCCTGGCGCTGATCACCATCGCCACTGCGGCGATGGGGTTCATGGTGCGGGCCTCAACTGTGAACGGCGGGCCGTCTGTGACGGTGGCTGTGGTGCAGGGGAATGTCCCCCGGCTCGGTTTGGATTTCAACGCCCAGCGCCGCGCCGTGCTGGACAACCATGTTCGCCAGACGCTGCGGCTGGCCGACGATATCCGTTCCGGACGAGCCCCCCAACCGCAATTCGTTATTTGGCCGGAGAATTCCTCGGACATCGATCCGCTGCTCAACGAGGATGCGGGACGGCAGATCACGCGGGTCGCCAGGGCGGTTGGCGCGCCCGTTCTGGTCGGCGCCGTCGTTGCTCGGCCCGAGTGGAGTCCATCGACGCCGGTCAGTTCCAACTCGGTGATCGTGTGGGATCCGGTCAGTGGGCCTGGCCAACGCCACGACAAGAAGATCGTTCAGCCGTTCGGTGAATACTTGCCGTGGCGTGGCTTCTTTCGCCACTTCTCCGACTACGCCGACCGGGCTGGATACTTCACGGCGGGCGACGGCAGCGGTATCGTGCAGGCGGGCGGGGTGCCGGTCGGTGTCACCACGTGCTGGGAGGTCATCTTCGATCGGGCCGCGCGCGAGGCGGTCCTCAACGGCGCGCAGATGCTGGCGGTTCCGAGCAACAACGCGACGTTCAACGAGCAGATGAGCCGCCAGCAGTTGGCATTCGCCAAGATCCGGGCCATCGAGCATGGCCGCAGCGTCGTCGTAGCGGGGACGACGGGGATCAGCGCGGTGATTACCCCGCAGGGCAGGGTCGTGGCGGACACCGGCTTCTTCGAGCCTGCCTACCTGGTCAATCGAATCCCGTTACAAGCCAACGTTACTCCGGCGACGCGGTGGGCGGCGCAGGTGCAGCGGGCACTGATCGCGATCGCTGCCGCTACGCTAATCGTGACGCTGTTGGGCCGGGTCCTCAGTCCCCCAAGCCCCACCGGTGACGTTGCCGGTTCGGCAGACCGCCACGTCAACGGCTGGGTTTGGCAGCCCACCCGACGAGCATGAAGCCGGCGAGCACCAGCATCCCTGCCATGGGATAGCCCAGCAGCAGATCCTGGTAGCCGACGATGCGCAACCGTGCAAGGTGTGTGTAGACGTGCACGAGCGCCATCACCGAGCCGACCCCGACGAGCAGCCAGCCCAGCAGGCGGCGCAACCGTTCGCGCCGGTATGCCGGCGTGTAGATCGACGGTGTACGGCTGCGTGGCAGACGCCGCTTGGGACTCATGACAAGTGTCCGGCCTTTCCAACTAGTACGAAGACTGATAGTACTAGCGACCTTAGTAGCCTGGGTGAGGGCAAGCGCGCGGGCCTCCATGCCCTCCCTGCCTCACTCAAGGTGGGCTCGCTGCGTCATCGGTGATGCCCGCGGGTTGTTAGCCAAAGGCTTCGACTGTGGTGTGTTGCGCTGAGCCGGGCCTTAGAAAGCAGGTCTGTGCCTAACCGACGAGATCGCCAAGGGTGAGACCCCGCGTGGCCAACCACGGTGCAGGATCGACACGGTCGGTGCCGTTGACGTGGACTTCCAGGTGCAGGTGTGGTCCGGTGGAATTTCCTGTGTTTCCCATCGTGGCGACCTGGTCGCCGGCCATGACACGCTCACCCACGTTGACGGTGGTGCTGTTGAGGTGAGCGTAAACAGTGACCGCCCCATCGGTGTGGCGCAGTTTGACCCAGATGCCAAAGCCCGACACGGGTCCGGCGGCGATGACGACGCCGTCGGCGACGGCGTGGATCGGTGTGCCGATCGCGTTGGCGATGTCGATCCCGCTGTGCAGCGCCCCCCAGCGGTAGCCGTATCCGGATGTGAGAATGCCCCGGGTCGGCATCACGTACAACGGCCGCTGCAGCCGAGCCTCCCGTTCGGCGCGCTGCTGGGCGAACGCGACACCGCGCGCGAATTCCTCGGCAGCTACCGCTGGATTGATCGACGGAGCCGCCGCGATCACCTGCATCCCGCCGCCGCTGGCGCCAGTAACGGTGTCTAGGACAGTTGCTTCGGCCGTCATCACCGCCGGCCCGGAATCCATGTCTGCAGCGCCCAGCGCGGATTGGGCGGCCGCGCCCACCGCGCCGGCGGCCATCGCTGCGATCACAACGCGGCTGCGCTCAGCGCCCTCGACAGTACTGCGGTGGCGCCCTCGCTGCGATGGCCGCATCGGAGCGCTGGCGTGCCTCGCAGGCGGTTGCGGTCGGTGGCGCACTTCGGCGGGGCGCCGCGCGACAGGCCCGAGCAGCCGCAGCGGTGCCTGATCAGCGTCCACGTCGAGATCGTCGCCCAGCTCGCGCGCGTGGATGACCTGGAAGTCTTTGTCGAACGCGCACTGCTCCCGAAACATGAGTTCAGCCAGAGCGCCGAACTCGTTGAACGGAATGACCTCGGTGATCTCATCGTCCCAGTCGGTCGCGTGTCGCGGCGGCGCGGGCCAACGCTGCTCCGCCAATCCGAGGACCTCCGCGCCGTGATCAAATCGTTATCTGGATCAGGTGACTTAACCAAACTCACCGGCCGGTGACAAGCGCTTCGACGAAACTCGTTACCCATGAGCGTTTTAGGGCGCTTTACAGGCGCGGCTCGAGCCAGCCCGCCGGGCTCGCGGCGGCGTCATCGGTGCCGGCTTGCGTGCAGTCCGCACCAGTTTAGTACTATTGGCCATAGTAGTTATTATTGGGCGCTTCGAATGCGAACTGATAAGGGGACCTTGTGGAAGCGTTGAGCCTGGCTGTATCGCGTCGCGTGTTGGTGGCATCAGTGGCGGTTCTGCTGCTGACCACGATGACCGTCCTTGGCACTGCAACCGCGCGGGCGTTTTCTCGTCCCGGTCTGCCGGTCGAATATCTCATGGTTCCGTCAGCGGGGATGGGACGCGACATCAAGGTTCAGTTCCAAAGCGGCGGCCCCAACTCCCCGGGCGTCTATCTGCTCGACGGCCTTCGTGCCCAGGAGGACTTCAGCGGCTGGGACATCAACACCGCGGCCTTCGAGTGGTACCTCGACTCGGGCCTCTCATTGATCATGCCGGTCGGCGGCCAGTCCAGCTTCTACAGCGACTGGTATTCACCGGCATGCGGCAAGGCAGGCTGCTCCACCTACAAGTGGGAGACCTTCCTCACCTCCGAGCTGCCGAGCTACCTCGCGGCCAACAAGGGCGTCAACCCAAACCGCAACGCGGCGGTGGGCCTGTCGATGGCCGGCTCGTCCGCGCTGACCCTGGCGATCTACTACCCGCAGCAGTTCCAGTACGCGGCATCGCTGTCAGGCTTCCTGAACCTCTCCGAGGGCTGGTGGCCGATGCTGGTCGGCATGTCGATGGGCGACGCGGGCGGCTACAAGTCCAAGGATATGTGGGGAGAGTCGAGCGACCCGGCGTGGAAGCGCAACGACCCGATGGTCAACATCGGCCAGCTCGTCGCCAACGGCACCCGCATTTGGGTCTTCGCCGGCAACGGCAAGCCCGCCGACATCACCGGTACCGGCGTCGCGGCAGGCGACAACTTCAACGCGAAGTTCCTGGAGGGCTTCACGCTGCGGACGAACAAGACGTTCCAGGAGAACTACATCGCCGCGGGCGGCAAGAACGGCGTGTTCAACTTCCCGCAGGCCGGTACGCACAGCTGGGAGTACTGGGGTCAGCAGCTGCAGCAGATGAAGCCCGACATCGCACGGGTGCTGGGCGCCACTCCGACACCATGACGATGGGGATCCGCCAACGCTATGCCGGGCTCACCGCGATGCGAGACCATGCGCTTTGACATCGGTTATCGGTCGCCGAAAAAGCCACTCTAATCCACCATGCACTCACTACTAGGCGACGTAGTTGAAGTCACCGCGCGCGGATTGCCAGTATGAACACAGTGCACATCGACATGGGTTTGGCCCGCCATTCCGACTTGGCCTTCACCTGGACGGCCGTCGTGTTGGTGGCCGCGCTGGTGCTGCTCGCCGCCGAGCTGGCCTATAGCCGTAGCCGTAGTGCCGAACCTCGCGCATTGGTCGGAACAACGGTAGGAGCGGACAGCGCCACCCCAGGCATCGTCGCCGACATGCCCCGACGCCCGGTCGACGAACGCGTCGGCAAGGCCGGCCTCGCGCTGACTTTATGTCGGCGTTGGACTGCTGCTGGCATGCATCGTGCTGCGCGGCATGGCCACCTCCAGGGTGCCGTGGGGCAACATGTACGAGTTCATCAACCTGACCTGCTTCTGCGGTCTGGTCGCAGCGGCGGTCTGGTCGCCGCCCGCAGTACCGCGCGCTGTGGGTCTTCGTGCTGGTGCCGGTGTTGATCCTGCTGACGGTGTCGGGCCGCTGGCTCCACACCAACGCCGCACCCGTCATGCCCGCCCCGCAGTCCTATTGGCTGCCCATCCACGTGTCGGTTGTGAGCCTGGGCTCCGGGGGTGTTCCTGGTCGCCGGGGTGGCCAGCATCCTGTTCCTTCTCAAGATGTCGCGGTTCGGCCAGCCGGATGCAGACGGTGCGATGGCGCGCATCATCCAAAGATTGCCCGACGCTCAGACGCTGGACCGGATCGCTTACCGCACAACCATTTTCGCGTTCCCGGTGTTCGGGTTCGGCGTCATCTTCGGAGCGATCTGGGCCGAAGAGGCCTGGGGCCGCTACGGGGGCTGGGACCCCGAGGAGACCGTGTCGTTCATCGCATGGGTGGCGTATGCCGCCTACCTGCACGCCCGATCCACCGCGGGCTGGCGCGACCGCAAAGCCGCCTGGGTCAACGTGGTCGGCTTCGTCGCGATGGTCTTCAACCTGTTCTTCATCAACCTGGTGATAGCGGGACTGCATTCGTATGCCGGAGTGGTGTAGCACACCACCGAGGCCCTATCGCCGCACTCGGGGCGCCACGCAGTGCGACGCGCTCGACGCGCGCGCCGATCACCCTGGCGGGCCGCCACAGCCGCGGGGCACGGTCCCATCGGGCCTCAGTGGTCGATCGCCGCTCACACGCATCAAATGACAGGCAGCTAGCCGCCGCACATCAGGACCCCGGATGCGCCGAGTACAAGTGTGCCCAGCGGTGCGATGACAAGCATCGCTGTCGCGCTGGTAAGAGCGGCCTGCGCACGGACGCGGACATGATTGGCAGGCGGAAGGGCAAGGCGCTCAGCGCGATTCAATACCGCGACATCGGCCGCGCCCAGCGCCGCGGCCGGCGCGCCTGCGGCCAGAGCCATCAACCCGTTGAGCAGTGCCCGCTTGCCATGCCGGCGCGCGGCAGCATCGTCGGCACACATTTCTAACAGTCGTGATACCTCGTCGGCGCCGCGCGTCATCAGCGCAAGGCGGGGAAAGACCAGCGCCACGCCGCGCAACGTCGTGGCGATTCTGGGGTGGTGCCCGTCAAGGTGGGCGCGTTCATGTGCGAGCACCGCTGCGAGCTCGCGCTCGTCGAGCGCCGCTACTGCTGCGGTGGTGACCACGATCGCGGGTGGCTTTCCTGCCACGCAATACGCGGTGCGCTCGGCGGCGTCGACGACGTAGACGTCGCGTTCGCCGGTCGGGCGGCCGACCAGTCGAACAGCTTCTGCATGCCCGTAAGCGTGCGCATGCAGGCGCCCAATGGTGCGTACGAGCCGGATGCCGATGACGGCGACGACGCCGACCCCGGCGACCGCCGAAGCCAGCAGCATCACTTGGGGTGCGCTACCCGCCTTACCCGCAGCCAGGTCACACAGGAACCGGACGCAGGACACCACGAATGAGTCGCCGTCGTGCCAGTGCGCGATCACGTCGACCACCACGAGCACAACAATGGTCAGCCAGGTGAGCACGACACTGCCGATTGCAATCAGCCAGGCGGTCACTGCAGATCGGGGAGCATGTCCACCACGGGTGAGAAAGCCCAATACCGGTGGGCCGAACACGATCACCGCGACGCTGTAGAGCAGCAGGCACGCTGCGACGTTCACCGCTTCTTGGCCCTGCTCGACCGTCTCGCCAGCCGCCGCATCGCTTCCCTTAGTCGCTCGGATTCTTTGGGTCCGATCTGCTCGATGAAGTAGCTGAGCACCAGTTCTGAGCGGCCTCCCCCGTCGAGGGCTTCACGCATCAGCCGGGCGGTGTGTTCTTCACGGGTCAGGGTGGCCCAATATCGGTAGGCCCGGCCATCGCGTTCCCGCTCGAGCCATCCCTTGTTGTACAGGTTATCCATGGTCGACATCACGGTGGTGTAGGCGATGCGACGCTCGGCCGAGAGCTCTTCGAAAATGTCGCGCACCGTCACCATCTCGGGATCGCGGTTCCACACGCGGTCCATCACCACGGCTTCCAGCTCGCCGAATCCCCGTACACGCACCGTTTCGCCTCCAGCAATGTCGTTGCCCGAGCCTACCTCGCGCGGCACGTTTCCCCGTGGTGTGACGCGCAAAATGTCGACGTGACCGCCGAAAAAGGGGGCGCTTGGCCACCGGGTGCGGTTTGAGAGGGCCGACGGAATTCCGTCGGACCGCGAGCGTGCAAGGCTAGCTCTGCACAATCACCGGGTCTCCGACCTGCACAGTGCTGAAGTACCATTCGGCGTTCTCTGGACTGAGATTGATGCAGCCGTGGCTGACGTTGGCCGAGCCCTGCGACCCGACTGACCATGGCGCCGAATGTATGTAGACCCCACCCCACGTCACCCGCACGCCGTACTCCCCATCGATCAGGTAGCCCTCGGGGTCATCGAGTGGAATTCCGATCGTGCGCGAGTCGAAGACCACGTTTCGTTGCTTCTCCAGTACTTTGAACGTCCCCACCGGGGTTTCAAAGCCCGGCTTACCCATCGACGCCGGCATCTCACGCACCACTTGGTCGTCGATACTCACAGTGAACGTGTGGGCCGAGACGTCGGCCACACCCACCACCGCCGCCCCAGTCGTGAAATCGGTCTTCATGCCACCAATGCGCACTGTGACCGTCGAATGCGCAGGCCAGAACCCGTCCGGGTTCCACTCCACGAAACTATCCGTTAGCCACGTGAACTCACCTTCCACCGGCCGCGACGTGGACACCGCAATGCTGCGCTCGGCTGCCGCGCGGTCCTCGACGGGCCCGCTGAACCCCACCATCACGGGATGCCCAACGCCTACCACCTGTTCAGGACCTGGACGCACCATCGCGACCTTGCGATCTATGCTGGTCGATTCGGCTGCCCCCGACCCCACGGGCGGCGCCACCACCGCGGCGGCCGTGACTGCCAGTACAAACAGCCCGCGAAGCGTGCCGTGCACGAGTCCTCCCTCCACCGCGGTGCGCATCTAGCACCATCTTACGTATGTACTACGTATTCCGGTGGTCGGCGCGCTCCTGTTACACCCGCCGGATGGCCGATCGCAGCACTGTCGCATTGTCCTGGAGCGACATTGCGACCCTGTGGCATACTGTGCCGCTCGTGGACGCCCCTTGTTCGCGTTCAATGAGCTGATTACATCACCGGCCTGTCTGGTCCGCGACTCGATTTGGGCGGCGCCGATTCCAGGCCGATCAATAACAGGCCGACGAGGACCAGTATGGCGGCCATCGGGAAGCCGATCAGCAGATCCAGTGTCCCGACGACCCGCATGCTTGCGAGGTGCGCAATCAGATGGGCCACGGCCATGGCCGAGCCCACCACAACGAACACCCAGCCCACCGCGCGTCTGAAGCCCGTCCAACGGCGCGGCTCTCGAATCACCCGTCGGCGCCCCGCCGGGTATGTGTCGCCTCGCGCCATGGCGCTCCATTCCAACGCGTCCGACTATCTACTATGCAGATTAGTACTGAACCCGGTGCGGGCCGGGAACGCGCTCGGCGAGTCGTCATTCCGCAGCATGTCCCGCCCCCGGCCTCGGCCAGAGTTGCCATGGGCGACGGTCGCGACTCATTCGGGTGCCCGCCTGCGCTCACCGCAGTGGACATTTGGTGCTCGGCCAGCCTGACGAGCCGGTCGAGATGGTCACGGCTGTACCTGAAGCCAGTCGAGCTCACCTGAACGATCAGCCGCTGTTCACGGGCCGCGACGGTCATCCCCTTCGGCACGGCGAGCGATCTGATGAGCGTAGCCAGCGCATCGTGACCGACATCGGGGCGTCCCAACCCGACGGAGCCCGGCGTGTATCGAAGGTCTTGAACGAGATCGGTGAAGGCCGCGTATGCGGTCTGCTCGCTGGCGTATTCAGCGACCGCCACGGTGAGCCGGCCCATCGCCGTCAAGTCATTGAATTGCGATCGCCGCGTTGCTCGCGGCATTCCCGGCGCCATGGGATCCCCCCCGTGCTCGCCACCCGGGACATCATCGAAAATTCCTGGCGCACAAGCGATAACGAAACGATCACGTTGGCCGGTAGCGCGGGTGGTGCGGCGGTGTTCCGGCCGAGCACGCTATCCAGGACCGGGTTGGCGCAACCGCTGATGATCGCCGCCGACACCGCGGATAGAGCCAGAATGCGGCCGCCGAGGCATCGTTCACACGACATACTATTTGCAGTAGTACTACGTGTCTGCCGATAGCACCTGCTGCAGCCGTCGCCGTCGAACCCTGGATTGCAATGTCACGCGTGTGTGGCCGGGCCGTGCCGTCACCCTGCGGTGCAGGACGCTAGCCCCGTCAGCGCAGCGAAGGTTAACAAGGTGGTCATGCCCAGCACCAGCACCGCCCCCCAGGCCGCGCTGGATCCGGCGAAGCGACCGGAGGATGAACGCCTGCCCGCCAGCCGGGCCAGTCGCAGCTGGGTGCAGTCGCTGGCGATGCCCAGTGCAGGCGCCGGTGCGGGAGCGCTCTTCAATGTCTGCAACGCCCGGCGCAGGCCGCGGTGGCCGTGGCTACGGGCGGCGTGCGCGTCGGCGTCCAGTTCGACCAGTGTGCGCACCAACGACGGTGAGTGGCGCATCAGCGGCAGCCATCCTAAGCCGGCGGCGGCGGCCTGGGCTATCGCGATCAGCAGATGATGGCGTCGGCGCACGTGGGCGCGCTCATGGGCTTCGACGGCGCTGACCGCTGCCCGGTCCAGATACTGCTGCATTCCGGTGCTCATCACCACCAGCGGCGGGTTGCCGGCCAGGCTGTAGGCCAGCGGCTCGGTGGCCGGCAGCCACAGCACCGCGCCGGGTTGCGGGCTGCGGCCGGTCAACAACCAGGCCAGCTCGACGTGCTTGTTGTGCAAGCGACGTCGATGCCGGCCGGTGCGGCTCAGCTGCCAGCCCCCGCGGATCGCGGCGATGGCCAGCGCGGCACCACTGAGGATGCCCGCGACGGTATCCACCCTCCCGGGCGGACCGGCGTGCAACGCCAGCCAGCACCGGTGCAGCAGTTCGGCCAGCCCAGGCAGTGCGACCGCGGCGAGCGTGACGCACACGAGCACCGCCCATAGTGCCAAGAGGACCGCTGCGTCGGTGCCGCGGCGGGTCAAGGCCCGCAGTATCGATGGTGTGAGGACACCCACGGCGATGCCGCCGATGGTCCACCACATCACCGCGGTCACCGCCGTCGGCCCCGTTCTTTCAGGCCGCGGGTCAATGCCCGCGACTCCGCGGTGGTGGCGCTGCGCGCGAAGTGCAGCAGCGCCGCGGCCGGGTCGCCACTGTCGGCGAGTAGCTCGCGCAGGGCGTCGGTGGCCGCTTGAAGACGGTCGCGGGTGGCCCGGTAGCTGTAGGCACGGCCATCGAGCTCACGGCTTAGCCATCCCTTGCGGTAGAGGTTGTCCATCACGGTCATCACGGTCGTATAGGCCGGTTGGCGGGCGGAGTCGAGTTTGTCGAGGACGTCACGGACCCGCATCGCGTCGTCGGTGTGCCAGACGACCTCCATAATGGCGGCTTCTAACTCGCCGAGCCCGGGCAGGGTCGGGGGGTGGGCCGGTGGGGTGCGCGGCGATGTCCGCTTGGTTGTTTTGCGGGCTGTCATCGTTTCTGCCTTTCCCCAAGCGCGACCGCGACCGATTGGTTGACCTGAGCGACATCGCGAAAAACCAGTACATCCTGTAGGCGGCGCACAGATCCGTCGGTACCGACAAGGTAGCTCAGCGGCAGCAGCGGCGGCGTGCCCAACGCGCCGGCCACCTCATCAGCGTCGGTGAACGACGGATATCCGATTCGCAGGTCGCGGACCAGGGCCGCAGCCGACGACGGCCGGTCGCGCACGTTGACACCGACCACCCGCACCGCACCGGGCGTATCAGCGTAGGCGTCGAGGACCGGCATCTCCTCGCGACACGGTGCGCACCACGACGCCCACAAATTGAGCAGCGTCGGCGCTCCGGCCACGGCCGCGCCGACATCGACGGGCTGCGAGGACCCCAGGCAACGGGCCATCGCCCCGGACAGTGCGGGCACCGGCGAGGCGCCGGGCACCGGCACCGGGCAAGGCGGCGCGCCGGCCTCGGTCGGCGCGGGGTCGGCGCCGGCCACGGCGTGGTCGGCAGATATTCGCTGCCCCGCCGGTGCAGACACCGGGTCGTGACTGATGAGCACACCGGCGATGGCGGCCGCCGCGGCGACGACCAGCACGGCCAACGGTCGACCCCGCACCATTACCTGTCGCGCTCTGCAGAAGGCACAGCGGTCGCCATAGGCGACAGCGCGGATTCGCCGCTCACCGGGCAGGAACGCAACGTCGTCAGCCGCCGCCACAGCGCCCAACCCAGCAGTGCCAGCGACGCCGCCGCGATCAGCGGCTGAATCGGTGCCCACACGTTGAGTGCGCCACTGACTCCGATGGCGGCCACCACCAGCTTGTTGCACACCGGGCAGCCCACCGCCAGCACCGATCCGACGTTGGCCAGTATCCCGGCGCGCCCCGGCGCCGCGGACGCCGCAGGGCGTGCGACATAGGTGGCGAGCAGGATCCCACTGACCACCGCGGTCAGTGCCCACACGGCGTAGCTCCACCACGGCACCGGGGTCATCCGCACGAAAATCGGATTGTCCACCAGCGCGCTGGGCACCCCCACTGCCAAAGCGACCACCGCTGCGGCCACTACGGCGACGGCCAATTGCAGCCACAGCACCCGACGCACGATCATCTCAATCACCATCCTGCATGCCCAGCGCCACAACATCTACAGCTTAATACTACTATTTGTCATAGTAGCTACATCCGTAGTCGATGATCGCTTCACTGCGGCGCGCTCGCTGTGGTCACGACGGCGCGCTCCCTACCGCCACAGGTATCCCACGCAACGCTGCAATCGATCAAACCCGATCTCGTGGATCCGATTAGCAGTCAGCGGCGTCACCGCCAGCCACTCGTGACTCCTATTTTGCATAGTAGATATTTCGGGTTGGTCGACGGCGTCGATGTATAGCGCGGCAACTGGCGGGTCGGATATCCGTCGCCAAAACGGCATACGCCCCAACCCTTTCGAGGACCATTTCTGCACCCAAACCTGGTAAGCGTTCGACGCAACGACCACTCGCATTGGCGCACACCCGCCGGCCCAGACCGTTACGACAATGAGACTGTGACGGATGTTTCCAGTGAGACAGTAGTGGTGTACGTTGCCAATACGTACTGGACAACTGCTTACTCGCGCAAGCCGTAGCTGTGCTAGGGGAGTTCTGACCCGCCGCCCTGTCGACGGTGACGCACCAGCGCACCCCGCTAAGGGAGATCATGTGATGAAGCCCCTACGCCGCCTCGCCGTTGCCGTCACCGTGGCTGCTGCGTTGCTGGCCTACGGTGGCGGAACCGCGCAGGGCTCCCACGACGGCACAAGCCATTCGGGCTCGCAGATCTCCGCGTTGGTCGCTGATCTCGCGCAGGCCGATCAGCGTCTGGCCGATATCGGCGCGCAGATTCAGGGCCAGCAGGAAGGGGTGAACAAAGCCCTGGTCGACGTTGCCAACGCCCGGGACGCCGCCGCAGCGGCGCGCGGCGACGTAGAAGCCAGCCAGCAAGCGCTGACCGATTCCAACACGGCGATCGCCGCCGCTCAAGGGCGCTTTGATGACTTCGCCGCCGCCACCTACGTCAATGGACCACCGCAGGCGCTGGTTTCGGCGGCCAGCCCGGAGGACATCATCGCCACCGCCAGCGCCGAGCAGACCCTGGCGCTGAGCCATCGCAATGTGCTGACCGATCTGCAGCGCGCCCGCACCGAGCAGGCAAATCGAGCGTCTGCAGCGCGCGCGGCCCAGCAGCGCGCCGACCAGGCGGCCGCTGATGCCGAGCGAAGTCAGCAAGCGGCGGTGGCGGCGCTGACCGAGGCGCAGCGCCAATTCGGTGTCCAGCAGGGCGAAGTCGATCGGCTAGTCGCCGCTCGTGATGCCGCGAAGGCCCGTCTCGACGCCGCCCGCCCGGCGCCCGCAGCGTCGACCCAGGCGCCGGCGATCGCCGCGGGCGCAGCGTCGCCGACCCTGGACCGGTGGGATTCCCCGAACCCGGCGGGCACGCCGGCGCCGGCCGACTCCAGTCAGTGGGACACCACGTTGCCGATGGTGCCCAGCGCCAACGTCACCGGCGATCCCATCGCCATCGTCAATGCTGTGCTGCAGATCTCGGCAACCTCGGCGCAGCTGACCGCGGACATGGGCCGAAAGTTCCTGACACAGCTCGGGATCCTGCCGCAAGCCTCCGCACCCGCGGATCCCGGTTTCACCAACGGGCGCATCCCGCAGGTGAACGGCCGCCAGGCATCCGAATTGGTGATCCGCCGGGCCATGTCGCAGCTGGGCGTGCCCTACTCGTGGGGCGGCGGCAACGCCAACGGACCCTCCCGCGGCATCGACCAGGGCGCCAACACCGTCGGATTCGACTGCTCGGGCCTATATCTGTACGCCTTTGCCGGCGTCGGCATCAAGCTGGATCACTACTCCGGCTCGCAGTACAACGCCGGACGCAAAGTCCCCTCGTCACAAATGCGCCGTGGCGATCTGATCTTCTACGGGCCCAACGCAAGCCAGCATGAGGCGATGTATCTGGGCGACGGGCAGATGCTGGAAGCCCCCTTCACCGGCTCACAAGTGCGCATCGCGCCGGTGCGCACGAGCGGCATGATGCCTTACGTCACCCGGCTCATCGAGTACTGATTTTCGCGAGCTGCCCTGGCTAACTTATCCGTTCACCGCTGACCGCGGCTGTGAGATGCGCGGCGCCGCCGAGCTGCGGTCAGGCAATGTAGTTGAGGCTGGTCATCATGCCGGCTTCCTGGTGATAGGTGTTGTGGCAGTGCAGCATCCACACGCCGGGGTTGTCGGCGACGAACGACACGCGCAGCTGCTGCATGGGCAGCACGATCACGGTGTCTTTGCGTGCGCCGGGTCGTCCGTCGGCCGTGAGCAGCTCGAAGGTGTGACCGTGCAGATGCATGGGATGCCACATCATCGAGGTGTTCTTGAATGACAACGTGACGCGTTGGCCCTCACGGACTTCCAGTGGCCGGGTGTTGGCGAACGCCAGGCCGTTGATCGTCCAGTCGTAGGGCATCATCGACCCGCCCAGATCGGCAGGCAACTCCACATCGGAGCGCGCAGCCGGCAGCGCCGCTCCCGGCGCGGCCGAGAACGCCTCGACGGTGCCGACGCGGCCCTGCAGCTCGGGGGGCGCATAGTCGGCCGGCGGCGGCGAACCTGCGCCGCTGACCAACAACCCGCGTGCCGACGCGTTCTTTCCTTCCGCGGCGGCGACCAGCGGGAACACTCCGTCGCCGGCGGTGACCACGACGTCGTAGCGCTCCCCCATCCCGATCAGCACCGCGTCAACCTCGGTCGGCACGACCGGAAACCCGTCGGTGTGGGTCACCGTCAACTTGTGCCCGGCCAGCGCGACCCGAAAGGCCGTGTCGGAGCCGGCGTTGATGAGCCGGATCCGCACACGCTGACCAGGCTTGACCCGAAAGCTGCTGGGTGCCTGCGGAATACGCCCGTTGACCAGATAGTAGGGGTAGCTGACATCCCCGGCGTCACCCCCGAGCATTACGCTGCTGCCCGCTCCCCCGACCCCCGGTACCGTGCCCATTGCGGGCATGCCGGGCATGTCGCCCATTCCGGGCATGTCGTGGCCGCCCGGTGAATTGCGCAGCCCGTCATAGATCTGGGCCGGGCTGGACCCGACCCCGTCGGTCCAGTCGTCGAGCATGACCACCCACTCGGCGTCATAGCTGCCCGAGTCGCTGGGGTCATCGACGATCACCGGGAAGTACAAGCCGGTGTCGGCGTCCAGACCGGTGTGCGGATGAGCCCAGTAGGTTCCCGGATACTGAACGGAGAACCGGTAGGTGAAGTCGGCGCCGGCGTCAATGTCTGGTGTGGCCGGCGACGCGCCGTCCATGTCGTTGCGCAGCGCGATGCCATGCCAATGCACAGACGTGCTGCGATCAAGGCGGTTGCGTAGCGTGACGGCAAGTTCGTCGCCCACCGACGCGCGCAGCAACGGCCCCGGAACCGTGCCGTTGTAGGAGACCGTCTGAGCCACTGTGCCGCCAAGATCTACACCCGTGCGATCCGCGGTGAGCGTGGCCGACACGGTGCGACCGCTGTGCGGGCGGCGTGCCTCCGCGCCGGCAACCGTGTTATTGGGCACGGCGACGCTGCTGCCGCGCGAGCACGCCGCCACGGTGGCCGCGGCGGCCGCCGTAGCGACAAGAAAGCTGCGCCGACTCCACTGCCCGCGCCCCCGCAACTCAGCCATGACCCACACCCGCCCGTGGCGATCTGTCGTGTTTCGGCTTGCCGCTGCGCACGCCAGCCCGCTTCAGGGCTGCGAATCGGCGACCCTGGCGCCCACCCGCGGGACCGCCGAACAGTGCCGCCGTAGCGACAACGACGAGCCCCCAACCCAACACCAGTGCACCAGTCAGCGCCAGCAATAGGTGCCAGTCGCCGCCAACGGCTTCGAACGCCACAGGCGCCCATCCCATACTCATAGCGGTCTCCTTCACTGACCACGATGAAGGCGCCAAAGGGTTGAACCGATAAGGGTCGTGTGAAGATTCGTTGAAGAATGCTCCGGCGCGTCAACCTGTGGCGGTTACCCGGCACGATGAACGCCATGACCAACACATCAGCGCCGTCGGGTGAGGATGCGCGCGGCTACCGGGCGCTCGTAGTGGATGACGAGGCCGCGCTGGCTGAGGTCGTGGCCAGCTACCTCACTCGCGAGCACTTCGCCACCCGCATCGTCGACAACGGTCCCGACGCGGTCACCGTGGCCCGCGAGTTCGACCCCGACGTGGTGATCCTCGACCTCGGGCTGCCCGGCATGGACGGGTTAGAGGTATGCCGCACGCTGCGCACCTTCTCCGACGCCTACGTGGTCATGCTCACCGCCCGCGACACCGAAATGGACACGATCATCGGACTCACCGTCGGCGCCGACGACTACGTCGCCAAACCCTTTAGCCCGCGCGAATTGGTGGCACGAATCCGGGCGATGCTGCGGCGCCCACGCGTCGCGCCCGACCGCGAGGCCACCCGCCGCGGCGACGCGCCCGCCCCGCTGCGCTTCGGGCCGCTGCATATCGACGTGGCCGCGCGGGAAGTGTCCCTGCACGATGAGGCGATCCTGCTGACCCGCACCGAATTTGACATCCTCGCCGCCCTTTCGGCGCGCCCGGGCGTGGTACTGAGCCGCCGCCAGTTGCTCGAGACGGTGCGCGAAGGCCCCTGGGTCGGCAACGAACACCTCGTCGATGTCCACATCGGACATGTGCGACGCAAACTGGGCGACGATCCAGCCGCGCCGCGCTACGTCATCACCGTGCGCGGCGTCGGATACCGGATGGGAAGCGGGCAGTGATGGCCACGCCGATGCGCCGACGGCCCGGCATAGCCATGCGGCTGCTGATCGCCCAAACCATGGTGTTGCTGGCCGGCGCGCTGACCACCTGGGTGGTCGCCGCGATCGTCGGCCCGCCGCTGTTTCGCGAACACCTGCACCAAGCCGGCGTGTCTGCCGGTTCCGCCGAGGAGCTCCACGCCGAACAGGCCTACCAGTACGCCACCGCGCTGTCGGTCGGTGGCGCCGTTGCCGTCTCGGCGCTCACCGCGTTCGCAGTCAGCTGGTATAGCAGCCGCAGATTGCAGCGCTCCATCACCGAAGTGGCGTCGGCGGCCACCGCCGTCGCCGAGGGCCGCTACGGGATCCGGGTATCACCGCCGCACCTCGGTGAGGACTTCGACTCGCTGGCGCAGGCATTCAACCAGATGGCCGCCCAGTTGCAGGCCGTCGACACCAGCCGCCGCCAACTGTTCTCTGACCTCGCCCACGAAATCCGCACGCCCGTAGCGGTTCTGCAGGCCTACACAGAAGCCATCGAGGACGGCGTGCGGTCATTGACCCCCGATACCACGGCGATGCTGCGCGACCAGATCCAGCGCCTGGTGCGCTTCACCGACGACGTTGCCGCCCTGGCACAGGCCGAGGAAAGTTCCACCTCCTTGGCGTTCGCCGACATCGACGTGGCCGAGCTGATCGCCAAGTCGGCGGCCGCGCTCAGCGAGCGCTACCGCAGCAAACAGGTGTCCTTGGCGACGCATCTGGCCTCCTCCCAACTGCCGCCGCTATGGGGCGACGAGCAGCGCCTCGCCCAGGTGCTGGCGAACCTCCTAGATAACGCGCTGCGGCATACCCCACCGCACGGGCGGGTCGACGTGCACGCTGACACCGATGGGCGCCAACTGCGGCTGCGCGTCATCGACACCGGCGAAGGCATCGCCGCCGAGCACCTACCGCATGTGTTCGAACGGCTGTACCGCGCCGACGCCGCGCGCACCCGCGATCACGGCGGCTCGGGCCTCGGCCTGGCCATCGCCAAGGCGCTCGTCGAGGCGCACGGCGGCCATATCAGCGCCACCAGTCAGGGAGCGGGGACCGGGACAACGTTCACCATCGCGGTTCCGCTGCCACGCAATGTGGCCTCAGCGCATGCCAGCACGGTTGAGCGCTCACGCTGAACATTCAAGCATCCAACAGTGTTGGGCGGATGGAGTTTTCACACCCTCAGCAGCGCTTCCACGGTGCCGTGCGCAAGCTTCTCGCGGTCTACCGGACTGATCGGCGCCGTATCGAGCAGCGCCCGTGCCGCGGCGTTGTCGGCCTGCGCCAAGGTCTTCCAGCTTGTCCTGGATTCGGGCCAGTTGAGGATGCTTGCCAAGTTGGCCAGCACTTCGGCCGGCTGCAGACCGGGATGGGCGTAGTGCCCTTCAATGGCGATGGCCAGCATATCAACTCCCTCGGATTGCATGATCCCCTACCCAGGTAAGGGATTTCGCTTTCAAGGATGCGGGTTCCCGCCGGCCCGTTATACAAGCGCGGTGCTGCTCGAGGCGCCAGGCGGCACACCTGGGTCTCACCAAAGAGCGGTCCCCGTGCCGGAGGGACAACACCGGCACGGGGACACGGAGGAAAGTTCGCCGTCTGAGGTTGACGGGCTCGGCCCTACAGTGAGCCGAGGATCTGCTGCATCGTGTCGATTTCCTTCTGCTGAGAGGAGATGATCGACCGCGCCATCTCGATTGCGGGCGCGAACTGACCGCTATCGACCTCGGTTTGCGCCATAGTGATCGCGCCTTTGTGGTGCTCGGTCATCTGCGTCAGGAACAGCCGGCTGGCCTCGACACCTTGCGCGTCGCGCAGCGCGGCCATGTCTTGCTCAGACATCATGCCTCCACCGCCGCTCATGTCCCCCATGTCATGTCCTGGCATGCCGGGCATGCCGCCGCCGGGCGACGTCGTGGCCACCCCCCAATCGGCCAACCAGCCCTGCAGTTGTTGGATTTCGGGACCTTGAGCCGCCTTGATTTGGTTGGCCAACGACACCACGCGCGGGTCGATGCCCTGCTTGGCCAGCAGCATGTCACTCATCTCGATCGCCTGCTGATGGTGCGGGATCATTCCCTGGGCGAAGCTGACGTCCGCGTCATTGTGGGCCTGGGCCTGCGTGCCGCCACCGGCCGGCGTTGATGGTGACGGCGTCACCGCGGCCGACGTTGTCATTGACGCCATGTCATGCTCACCTTGCGGATTGTCGTTGCTGCAGCCGCTCAGGGCCAACACGACCGCAGCCGCGGCGGCGGCGATGGTAACGAACCGTTTTGTGTGCACACGAATTCCTTCCGTAATCATCGGCAGTGATGCTTTGTCCCTGGTGGACGATGCGCCCGGCCGATGAGCGCACGCCTGGCGTACCCGGCCATTGGCTGTCCACTCATCGGCTACCAGCGTGGAGCCCAGACCTAAGGGCCGGCTCGACATTCGATGAAGAATCGGTAAAGACTGCCGGCGGCGTCGCGAGCCCCCAAGCCCCTTGTAACTCCTCACCAGCGCACCGCGCAGATCTTCAACCACTAACCGCCTGGCGTGAATGAGCAGGCGTTAGTAGCGGCGAACATTATGGATCGGCGCCGAGGAGAAGATTGGCGACACCTTGACCGGTGTGCCGTAGGTCGAAGCGTGCACCATCATCCCGTCGCCAATATAGATGCCCGCATGGGACACGTCGTCATAGAACGTCACGATGTCACCGAGCTGTACGTCTGACACCGCCACCGGTTGACCACCGGCGGCCAGCGCCTGACTGGTACGCGGCAGCGATTTCCCGTTCTGCAGGAACGCCCATTTGATCAGCCCGGAGCAGTCGAAGGCATCCGGCCCCGTGGCGCCCCACGAGTAGGGGGCGCCCACTCGTGTCAACGCTGCCTGCACCACGGCGACGCCCTCACCACTGACTGCCGGGGGTGCCGCAACGTCGCCCGGTGGCTGGCCGGGCATCGCGATGATTGCGGGGTCAGCCGGTGCCGGTAGAGCCGGTAGTGGTGGAGGTGGCGGGCCTGGATCGGCCAAGGCGGTGCGCTGATCGGGCGTCAATGCGTCGTACTGCGCCTTCACCGAGGCGATCTGGCGCTGCAGGTTGCTTTGCTTGGACTGCAGCTCGGCGCGGACCGCGGACGCCTGCTCCGCCGCAACACGGGCTGCTTCAGCCGATGCAGAGGACGCTTGCGTCGCCATCACGGCGCGTTGGTTGGCCTTCTGGAAAGCCCGCATCCGGTCGGTCATTTCGGTGGCCATCGCCCGCTCGACCGCCAGCTGATCGATCAGCTGTTGCGGAGAATCGGCGCTCAACACCGCAGATACACCGTCCGGTCGCCCTCCCATGTACATCGTGGCCGCTACTTTGTCCACGGCGCCCTGATAACCAATCAGCTCAGCCTTGGCCGATTCCAATGCCGCCTCGTCCGCGGCCTTACGCTGCTCGGCGGCCTGCTGGGCGGCCAATTTGGCGTCTAAGTCCATCTGTGCCGAGAGCACCGCCTCGGTGGTCTGCTCGGCCTTGCGGGACAACTCGTTAAGCCTGGCCAGCGCGTCGCCGGCCGGATCGGCGCTCACATCGCCGGCCACCATCGATCCCAACACTGAAAGAGTTGCAAGCGCGACCAACAGCCACCGCCCAAACAATCGTCCCATTGGCTGTGCACGGTCGATTCTCAAAGCGGGACGATCCTTAACTGGGGCGGCCGAAGTCCGGTGGAACTACGTAAGTCTCGAATAGGTTACGAAAAGGCATCGAAGTTGTCCATGCCAACCGGGCAACTGGGTGAGCGCTTCTGCTCCCCTGCCGGCGCAGAGCACTGACGCACAGCAGCCGTGACAACGCTACGCGGACGGTGGTGACCTCACCGTCGCCGCGAAGGATGGGGACCCAACGGGGGTTGCTGGCGGTGGGCACCCAATGCCATCGTGGCCGATGATCCACGTCGGGCTGCTCTACCGCACAGCGACGGCTCGCGTCGCTAACGCTGCGCTCAGGACTCGATGATGCGCACCAGGTACGGCGACATGCCGGCGGTGCGCAGTGCATGAACGCCGACCTCGCCGTAGCTGCTGGCAGACTCCAGTACTTGCCCATTGCCGAGGTAGATGCCCACATGCTGGGTGCCGCCCGGCCCGTAGAAGATCAGATCTCCGCGCTTGGCCTGGGAGGGGGGAATCTTTCGGCCGGTGTTGTATTGGTCACCGGAGAACTTCGGGATCAGCACGCCAACGCCGGCGAACGAGAACTGGGTGAACCCCGAGCAGTCATAACCCACTGTGTTCGCCCCGGAATCCACACCCAGCGACGGCCCGTTCGGCTTGCCACCGCCCCACGAGTAGGGAACACCGGTCTGTGACGCACCCCGCCGGATCACGTACTCGATCGCCTGACTGCCATTGACGCCACTCAGGCGCCCGGGAACCGCGCTGGGCGGAACCGCAGTGTTGCCACCGATGCCGAGGCTGTTGAGGAACTTGCGGCCTAACTCCATGGTCGTCTGCGTGGCGAGCTGGCTGACCTGTAGTGAGGCGTTGGCGATCGCGACCGGATCGCCCGGCGCACCGGCACTGATGATTTTCGGCAGCGTCGGATCCCACTGCACGTCCTCGGGTGCCGCTGCCGCGGGCAGGGCCAGCGCGATCAGAACTGACAGCGCGCTGAGCTGTACCCAGAGCAACCGAGTGACGCGCACACCTCTAGCGCGCATGGATTTTCACCCTCTCCATCGACAAGGCGTCTGGCGAAGGCTCCCTACGCAATGCCGCGTCCCAGCGGCTGACGCTCACCTCTGCGGTAGCAGTGTGGCGTAATGTTGCGCTATCGACGGTATCGCCGAAATTGTTGTTCCCCTTGGGCTTACGGGCGACCACGGCCGCGCGGCGGACCGTCGCGGGATGCAATATCCCAACGGCACTGAGGGTTTCAGACTTTTCACGAAGCCTCCCGTCGGCGGCGCCGGCACTTCGCATCGGACCGCTCCCTACATGTTGTGTAATCCGTAGCGCTGCGCAGAGATCCGCGAGCTTTTCGCGCTAAGGCGTCCAATTCGCGTTCAGTAAACAACATACATCACTTTTGCCACACTGATAACACCAGCCCCAGAACACATTTTTGTAACTATGCGATGAGAGGGTGGACTCGGGAATTGGCTGCGCCGACCTACGCCAGATCACATACGGGATCGCGTCGTACGGATACGGGCAGTACGGGGCTGGTCGGCAACGTGTCGTGCGCCAACCACTCGCTGCACATCTTGCGCGGTGATTACGCGCAACATGTGGCTCTGTGACAGGTGGGGCTCGCGGGTCATGTTCGCGACGCGCCAACGCCAACCGTCGCGGGGATTGTTACCCACTTCCCAGCGTATTCAGATTCAGATGGCGCAACCGCGACGCTGACAACGGCTAACTAAGTCATTCGGCAGCCAGCAGTCTGTACTGGGCCGCGACTTGCTGATGTGCGTCGTCGAGCGAGCGTGAGTGAGCCTCGATGACCCATCGATCTGTCGGTGCGACGCAATAGAAATCGCGGGTGCGTTGCATGCAGCGGCTGGCGGGCATGAATTCGACGCGATCGACGGGTTTTCCAGCCGTCGCTGCGACGTCTGCGGCGAATTCGTCGACGACTACGAGTGCGGCATAGGCATCCGAGAGGCGATACACGTTCGTTTTAGCCCTGGCCGCCAAGTCCATGACCGTCTTGTCGAACAAGGCAGAGGACCAGACCGGGTCGCGTTGGAAATGCAGTGCCCCGCGTTTGCCGAATCGTGCATTCTGAACCGTCGTCGCCTCGCCCGGCGGCAGCAGCAGCGTACGCGCCAATAGGCCGGTGGGATCGACGGCGATTTCGGCGAAGTCTGCGGGATCGGTCTCGGAGAACTGGTCGATGAGGATGCGTTGCAAATTGATGGTGTTTGCAACAAGCTGTAGCGCCGGTGCCAGGTCGCCAACCGATTGGGCCAGCTGCATGAAAACGTACGGTCCGTGGAAAGCAAAGGAGCGCACGGCGATCCACTGGCGTCGCGTCTTGGGGTCGATGACGGTAGAGCTGGTGGCCACGGCATCGGGATGGCCGGGAATAGCGACGCGCTGTATCGACGCCCAGTTGGACGGTCCGGTCAACGTTGTTTGACGCAGGTCGGAGACCGCCGCGGCCGCCGACGGAGGGTCGTCAAATCGCAGAACGGCGTTCAGCAGGTTTTTCCTGTCTTCAGCCTGGCGCGCGGTGGCGAATCCGTTGATGAAGTTGTGTCGGCCGGACACGGTCGCCAATTCAGGCGGCCCTAGCTGGCTCAGCGCGTCGGTGTTGTTGAGTGCCAGTGCACCCATCGAGTATTGGGTCTTGAGGGCGAGATCCACTTCCCATGGACCGACGACGTAGTTGGCCATCCGCTGAGCGTCGACCATTGCACCCCTTAGGGGCGTGCCGGCGGTGCCCAACGCAGGCTGCGGCTTGACCGGGTAGGGGCCCACGTCCAGCAGTGAGGGGTCGACCACCAGTTGCGGGCCTTTGTGCGGTACTTTGCCGGCAGTGATCGGTACACCAGCCACCACCGTGGTGCACCCAGCAACCATTGACACCGCCGCGGTGAGCGCTGCCATCCACACCGCGGCTCGTCGAACCGGCATCCTCACCCGTGCAGGCACCACGCCATCATCAACTCGGCGAGATGGGCGACGCGTACACCCAGAGGCGGCAACACCGAATCGAGGCAGCCACGACCTCCTGCGGTCAGTGTCCTTTGCGGACTCAAGCATGCGTTCGCGCACGCTGTCAGCGTGCCACGACGTGATGATTGCCCAGGCATCCCGGTAATCGGCGGCGATCATTGCACCTCACCACCCGTCACGAATACAAGTCCTCGACGTGAGCTCCTCATCCCCATCTCGCGCTGCGGCATCGACACGCACGAGACTGCCGATCGATACTCACAGGCGCTCCCAACAATGTACTGCGCAGCTACATACTATTGCATCTAGTAGATCCCTCGTTCTGTCAGCCATAGGGGAGGTCGTGGCTGGCACGGCTCGATGACGGGCAGGTGGGCTGCCGATCGTCAACGACGACCACTTGGCTGACGACCCGGCCCGACAGCGCCGCCGAATATCGCCCTCGACCGCGGGACCGCTTCGCGCGCGAAGGCCCACGGGAGCGTAAGTCATGAGACCTGCTGCAGCGAACGGCCGAGCGAGGTCACAACCGTCCCGATATCGCCGCATTGGCGCGCCGAGTGTTTCGGTGTCAACACGGCTTCTGCATCAAAGGCCCGCTAGTATGTACGTACGCAGATAGTAGGCGGCGGGTTGGGCTAAAACGTGTGCGGGTAGAGGGGTTCGGCACGGGCAGATGCAGATTGGGCAAGGCTTTACCGAATCTTTAACGAAGGACTAGTCGAGCCATATACGGGACGGCAATCCTGGACGTAACCATTGCCGCGGACAAACCCCAGCGTGGGCGGCGATGACACTGTGTCCAGCGGCGATCACGTGATGCGAGCGGACGGAGAGGGAAGAGCATGCGGCGGGTCAGTTCGGTGACAGGATGGCGTAGGTACCGGTTCGGCCTGATCGCCCTTGCGGGCGCCTCAGCGGTGGCGTTGGCGCTCAGCGCCTGCAGCAGCAACGCGGTAGCGCCGTCGCCTCAAGTGATCGCGGAGAAGGGTGATCCGTTCAGCGACCTGCTGGTGCCCACGCTGCAGTCGTCGGTAACCGACGGCGACGTCGGCGTTCCGGTGGATTCCCCCGTCACCGTGAGCGCTAGTGAGGGCGTTCTAGGCGCGGTCACCATGGTCAACGAACAGGGCGATCCGGTCGACGGCCAGCTGAGCCCCGACGGACTGACCTGGGCAACGGCCGAGCCGCTGGGCTACAACAAGGAATACACGCTGAGCGCCGAGGCACTCGGACTCAGCGGTGTTGCGCGCAACAGCATGACGTTTCAGACGCAGTCACCCGAGAACCTAACGATGCCCTACGTCATGCCCAATGACGGTGAAGTGGTGGGTGTCGGACAGCCCATTGCGATCCGGTTCGATGAGGACATCCCCAACCGATTAGCGGCGCAGAACGCCATCAAGGTGACCACCAACCCGAAAGTGGAAGGTGCGTTCTACTGGCTCAACAGCCGCGAAGTGCGTTGGCGCCCAGCCGAATACTGGAAGCCAGGTACCACGGTCGACGTGGCAGCCAACACTTACGGTGTGGATCTCGGTGACGGCCTCTTCGGCCAGGAAGACATCACCACGCGGTTCACCATCGGCGACGTGGTCATCGCCACCGCCGACGACACCACCAAAACGATGACAGTGCGGCGCAACGGTGAAGTGGTAAGAACCATGCCGCTTTCCATGGGCAAGGACAGCACGCCAACGGACAACGGCGCCTACATCATCGGTGACCGGTATTCACATCTGATCATGGACTCCTCGACCTACGGTGTGCCCGTCAACTCGCCGGAGGGGTATCGCCTGGAAGTGGATTGGGCCACGCAGATGTCCTACAGCGGCATCTATGTGCATTCGGCGCCGTGGTCGGTGGGCAGCCAGGGCAGCACCAACGTGAGCCACGGCTGCCTCAACGTGAGCCCCGCCAATGCGATCTGGTTCTACGACAACACCAAACGCGGCGACATCGTCGAGGTCATCAACACCAGGGGCCCGACGCTGTCGGGCACCGACGGTCTCGGGGACTGGAACATCCCCTGGGAGCAGTGGCGGGCCGGCAACGCAAACCTCTGACGCCGCCGGCTGAGCAGATCACGACCCATGGCGTGCCGGGATGACTACGATCCGGGTTCGTTGAGGCGAACTCTGGGCTTGGAACGAGGTGGGCATGCGCTCAACACTGGTTGCCCTGCTTGCGGTTACAGTTCTGGTCGCCGGCGCATGCTCAAGCACCGGTACGAGTTCAAACCAGCGCGACGGCAGGGGTCTGGCCCACATTCACGGCCTCGGCGTCAATCCAGCCGACGGCGCGCTGTATGCCGGGACACATTACGGCGTGTACCGCCTTGCCAAGGAGCGCGATCCCGAACTCGTCGGTGGTGTCGTGCAGGATTTCATGGGCTTCACCGTTGCCGGACCCAATTACTTTCTCGGCAGCGGCCATCCCGGCGCGGACGACCGCGATGCCCCACCGGCGCTGGGGCTGATCGCTACCACCGACGGCGGACAATCGTGGGCATCAGTGTCGCTGAGCGGCGAGGCCGATTTCCATTCCCTCGATTACCGCCACGGCGTGGTCTACGGCCTTAACAGTCGCACCCAAACCGTCATGGTCAGCGCAGACAAACGCACCTGGGATCAACGCGCCACGATCAGCGCCATCGATATCGCGGTGTCACCCCAGAACGCGAACGAGATCCTGGCCACGACTACGGATGGACTTGCGCGCAGCCTCGACCAAGCCAAGACGTTCACACCGGTCGGCGCCCACCCCAGCTCGTCTTGCTGAGCTGGCCCGAAGACGGCCCACTGATCGGAATTGATCCCATCGGGGCGGTGTACGCCAGCGAGGATTCCGGCACCACGTGGCAAGCGCGGCGAGCATTGGGCGAGCAAACGCAGGCTGTGCTCGCAGCAGGCCGCGGGCTGATCTTCGTTGCCACCGAGAAGGGGATTCACCGCTCGACCGACAGTGGAACGACGTTCGAGGCCTTTTATGCCTTCGACGCACAATGAGCACGACCCACCGCCAGTGAGCAGACGCGGCACGGCGGCCGTCTCGGGGCCCTGGAGCCTGGACAAGTTGGCAGCTGTGGCCGGCGAAACCGAGGCCCGTATATGTGGGTACGCCGATGCCGGCCTGCTACACCAACAACCGGACGGACAGTTCGAACCCGACTCGCTGCACCGCGTGCGGCTGATCCAGTTCGCGCGCGGCCGCGGCGTCAGCGAAGACCACTTAGCGACGGCGATCGCGAGCCAGGGCGATCTGCTGGGCATATTCGACGAACCGGTCCCCGCCGGCGATGCCACGGTGAACCTCGTCGACGCCGCCCGCGAGCTCGGCCTCGATGACGCAGTGATCGGTGAACTGGCCGAGATTCTGGACTGGGACGATGTCGGCGCCGGAACAGAATCTGACGTCGCCACGTTGCAAGTGCTTGTCAAAGCGCTGGCACTGGGGATGCCCCGCGATGCCCTGATGCAGCTTATCGGCGTCTTCGCTGATGCCACCGATCGCCTGGCCGACGCCATCGTGCGCACCTTTCACGGCTACGTCCATGAACGCTTCCGCGCCCAGGGACTCACGGGCCCGGAGCTGCTGGCGGCCAGCGAGGGCGTCGGCAAGCCACTGCTGGCCCTGGTCGAGCCGACCGTCGTGTACTTCCACCGGCGGGCCTATCAGCGCGCCAACCGGGAAGACCTGCTGCGCCATCTCGCCGAGCCGACCACCCCGCCCTCGACCACACCCGGCGAGGAACAGGCGACAGTGCTTTTTGTCGATCTGGCCAGCTTCACCTCGCTGACCGCGACCATGGGCGATCACGCCGCGGCCGACGTCTTGCGCAGGTTCAGTGTCACCGTGCGCAGCAGCGCAGCGCGACACCGAGGCCGTGTTCTCAAACAGATCGGCGATGAGTTCATGCTGATGTTCGCCCAACCCGCCGACGCCATCGCGTTCGGCCTGGCGATGGACCGCTTCGTCGACACCGAGCCACAGTTCCCCGCGCTGCACATCGGCGCGCACACCGGCACGCTCCTCTACCGTGACGGCGATTATGTCGGCGGCACAGTCAATCTCGCCGCACGGGTAGCATCAGCCGGCGCCGCAGGCCAGTTTCTGATCACCGAAGAGCTCCGAGACACGGTCGGACCCCACCCTGAGGTGGACTTCGCTGCGCTGCCCCCACAGCGACTCAAGGGCATTCCCAACCCCCTCTGTCTTGTCGACGTCCGCCGGCGTATCCCCCGTCGCTCGAACCGCGAAACCGACCCCGTCTGCGGCATGCTTCTACACCCCAGCGACGTCGCAGCCCAAACAACCTGGTCCGGAACCATATTCAAGTTCTGCAGCCAGACATGTCAACGCGCTTTCACCGAGGCTCCCGATCGCTTCGCCACCGCGCGGCCAAGTTAGGCCCAATCAGACCTATTGTGCGCCATAGCCTCCCGCGCAGTTTCGTCCCGTGGACGGCGGTATGTTGGCGCGCAGCAGCGCCGAACATGGGTTCTTGAACGGATCGGTATGGCCTGGACGCCGAAGAAGCGATCCCCGTTCGATCTACTGCCCGTGTACGTAGCCAGTAGACTGGCCATCGAGGCACCGCGGTCTGCGCGCCAGGTGATACTCAACAAAGGTCGTGTTATCGGAGGTGAGCAATGCGCAAGCAGGCCAGAGCCAGGCTGATCACAGCCTTGATCGCGGCCGGGCTGGTTGCCGGTCTGGCGCTAGGAAACCCATCTGCGCTGGCTCAACCCGACGTTCCACCGCCCCCTCCGGCGCCCATCGATCCCGCCGCGGCCCCACCGCCACCAGCGGATCCATTCGCGTTCCCGCCGCCCCCTCCCCCAGCGGATCCGCTCGCGCCACCGCCACCCAACCCATTCCCGCCGCCACCGGCCAACCCTCTGGCAGCCACATCGCAACCGATCCCGGAGGGCACGCCGGCCGGTCAGAACCCGACGCCATACGTCGGTCAGCCGGTGTTCGCCCCGCCGACGTTCAATCCGGTCAACGGCTCCATGGTTGGTGTGGCCAAGCCGATCATTATCAACTTCGCGCGGCCGATCGCCGACCGGCCGATGGCCGAACAAGCCATCCACATTTCGTCCAACCCGCCGGTGCCCGGCAAGTTCTACTGGATGAGCGACACTCAAGTGCGTTGGCGACCAATCGATTTCTGGCCAGCCAACACGACGGTCAACATCGACGCGAGCGGCGCCAAGTCCAGCTTCCGCACCGGCGAGTCGCTGGTGGCCACCATCGACGACAAGACACACCAGATGCAGATCGTGCGCAACGGCAAGCTGGAGAAGACGTTCCCCGTGTCATTGGGCAAGAAGGGCTACGACACCAAGAACGGAACCTATTATGTCCTGGAGAAGTTCGCCGACATGGTGATGGACTCCTCGACATACGGCGTGCCGGTCAACTCGCCGGAGGGCTACAAGCTCAAGGTCCAAGACGCCGTTCGCATCGACAACAGCGGCATCTTCGTGCACAGCGCGCCATGGTCGGTGGGCTCACAGGGCGAGGAGAACGTCAGCCATGGCTGCATCAATCTCAGCCCTGCCAACGCACAGTGGTTCTTCGACAACTTCGGCAGCGGCGACCCGGTGGTCATCAAGAACACCAGCGGCGGACTCTACAACCAGAACGACGGCGCACAAGATTGGCAGATCTAAGGCGACTTCCGCGGCGGCGCAACGGCGAATCGCGCTGTGTACAGGTTACTGATCGACGGCTTCGCCACTTCGCCTATCGTGCGCTGTCGAGAACGCCGTTGGCCCGGGCCAGTTCACCGTTGACAAGGTGCTGTTGATAGTCACTGGTGAAGACTGTCGTCCCCTGGCGATCGACGGTGACAAAGTACATCCAGTCCCCTTCGGCGGGACGCGCGGCGGCCGGGATCGCTTCGGAGGACGGTGAGCAGCCGACCAGTAGCGGGCCGCCTGCTCGCCGATTCGGGCGTCGTGCCGTTGGGGCGTGTGTCGTCGCCCGGCGGCGGCGATGAACCGTTCCCCCCGAAGGGCCATGGTCAACCCCGTCCCCGCGCGGCCGGCACGGCCATCGGCGGCAGCGCTGCGGCCGCGGCTGCACGTTGCCGTGGGTTCAGGTGCTGAGCGACGGCCAGGCGGTACCCGACCCCGCGCACGTTCAGCACCAGTTCGGGATCGTCGCAATCGTCTCCCAGCCGGCGCCGCAGCGCTCCGATGTGCACGCCGACTCGCTCGGCGTTGGCGCTCGACCACGACCCCCAGACGGCCTCCACGAGATCGCGGCGCGTCACCACCGCACCGCGAGGCCGGGCCAGTTCGACCAGGATGTCGAACTGGGTGCGGGTCAAGCCGATGCGCTCATCGCCGATCCGCACTTCGCGGCGACCAACGTCGATCGTCAGCGATCCATACGAATAGCGTTGTGGCGCAGCGCCGATGCGTTCGGCGCGTGCCTCGTTGGCCGTCCAACGTCGCAGCGCGGCTCGCACCCGCGCCGAGAGTTCACGGCTGCTGCGCGGTCCGGTGAGGACGTCGTCGGCGCCCGCCCGCAGGCCCGCGACGACGACGTTCTCGTTGTCGGCACTCGAGTGCATCGTGACGTGGGCGTCGCAGACGTCGCGAATTCCCCGGCATACCTGCATCACCGACCCACCCAGCGAATCCACGTCGAGGGCGACGAATCCGGGCCGCAGACGGCTAGCGACCCCGACCGCCGCGCCGCCGTCTTCTGACACCACTAGGGAGACCTCGTCGGTGCGGAAGTGGTCGGCGACCGCCTCGATCCATATGAGGTGGTCGCCGACGATCAGCATGGTCGTCGGGGTCGGTGTCCCAGTCTCAGAGCGGTCGCGCATCACCAAATACTGCCCTACTACGTAGCTACGCACGCGCTTTGCGATTGGCGTGTCGCTCACCAGTGCATCCCCGCCGTCCACCCCCTCGCGCGTGGACCGTGGAGTCTGCGCCACCCGCGGCGGCCGTCCGGACCACTCGCGCACGACGCGCCAGGCCGCGACGGATTGTTACGGAAGTGAGATGAGAGGCGCAAGTCACCTCCCGTGATTGATGTTAACATTTGAGACCAGAACGTGTTACGTACGTACTGTCCTACTACGTAGGTGTGCGGTCGAGGCCGTCGGCCCGTTGCCGCAAGTCGTCGTGGGACCGCCGCCCATGCACAGCACCGGCCTGACGACCGAGAAGGCGAGGACCGTGTCCCCCAATCTATCCCGGCGGAAGGCGCTGAGCTGTTCGGCCATGACGGTGCTCGCCGTGGCCTTCGCCGCGCCCGCAGCCGCCGAACCAGGCGATGGAACTTGGGATCCGAGCCTTCCCAAGATCGCCAGCGCCGGCGCACCGGGTGATCCGCTTGCCATCGCCAACGCCTCACTGCGCGCCACCGCGATGGCCACCCAGACCACGATGGATCTCGGCCGAAACTTCCTGCGTAGCCTGGGGTTGGGCGGTGCTGAGCCCACCGCCGCTCCGCTGGCGTCGGGTCGGGTGTCGGGAAGTCGGGCCATCGAGTACGTGATCCGCCGCGCGGGCACCCAACTCGGGGTGCCCTACTCCTGGGGCGGCGGCAGCCTGACCGGGCCCAGCCGAGGCATCGACCAGGGTGCCGGCACGGTCGGTTTCGACTGTTCGGGACTGACCCGCTACGCCTTCGCCGGCGTCGGGATTCTGTTGCCGCGGTGGTCCGGTGATCAGTACAACGCCGGCCGCAAGGTTCCTCCGTCGCAGGCCCGGCGCGGAGACCTGTTGTTCTGGGGGCCCGGCGGTAGCCAGCACGAGGCGCTCTACCTGGGAAACGGTCAGATGCTGGAGGCGCAGCAGACCGGTGTGCCGATCAAGATCTCACCGGTGCGCATGTCGGGAATGACGCCCTATGTGACGCGCATCATCGAGTGACGAGATCGACGCCGGGAGCGACGGTCGCCCGTCCCCGTCGTGCAGTCAGGCGGGGCCCCCGCGCCCTGGTTGGGGATGTCGGTGATCGGAATGTTCGGCGCCGGTGTGGGTGAGGGCGTGGCGGGCAGGGTTGGAATGCGGGCGGGGTCGGAATGCGGGCGGGGTCGACGTCGTCGATCGCCCTGGCCGGGGGCCCGTTCTCCCTGCCGCCGTAGCTGGCGCCCGGCTTGCGTGGGCCGAGCAGGCGACTCACCGTCACCATATGGTGGCCGTTGGCGATCAGCACCGGAAGGAACTGGTAGAAGGGTTCACTGTGCTCGAGTACGTGTCGTGCAGCAGGACTACCGAGCCGGGTTTGATCTGAGTTCTCAGCATGCCCACAGGACCCGCGCGCTGCGGTGTATCTCCATTCGCACGTGCCGGCCCTTCGATGGCGATCCACGGACGCTGGCGACGGCGACGGCGACGGAAACGGTCACTGAACAGCCCAGTACTTAGCTTTATAGTAGATGGGGCTTCTCCCGTTGTGGCCAAAGCGTGACGGAACCTTGACCGAATTGCCAAGGCGCACCTGCACATCGAATTGGCTGGTCACCCCTACGATCTAAATTGACACTGTTGTAATTTCGAAGGAATCGGATGCCATGCGTTGGGTTGCTCTGTGTGTTGTTGCAGCGATGGGGATCTATGCGGTCGCGGTTGCCGGGCCGGCCGCCGGCGCCAGCACGGCAGTCGCGAACCACTCGGTGACGCCCGCCGCGGCGAACCAGTCGTATGGACCTGCCGTTGCTTCAGTGCTGCCCGCCCGGGGCGCGGTCGTGGGGGTGGCGCACCCCGTAGTGGTGACCTTCAGCGCACCCGTCGCTGACAGGCGCGCGGCGGAGCGGGCCCTTGACATCAAATCGGCGCCCGCGATGACGGGCAAATTCCGATGGCTCGAAAACGATGTCGTGCAATGGGTTCCGGACCGATTCTGGCCGGGGCACAGCGCGGTGGCGCTTTCGGTGGGCGGTCTGTCAACGAACTTCGCAACGGGCGCTGCCGTCATTGGTGTTGCCAGCATCTCGGACAAAACGTTCACCGTGAGCATCGACGGCCTCGACGCCGGGCCGCCGTCTGCACTGCCGGCGCCGCACCACCGACCGCATTGGGGAGAGCCGGGGGTGTTCCCCGCTTCGATGGGTAGACCGGAGTATCCGACTCCCGTCGGCACCTACACCGTCTTGGCCAAGGAGCGCGACATAGTCATGGACTCCAGCACCGTCGGCATCCCGAACGACGCTCCCGACGGTTACCTGCTCGACGTGGAATACGCCGTTCGTTTCACTGCCCGTGGGCTTTTCGTGCATTCAGCTCCGTGGGCTGTCAATTCACTCGGCTATGAGAATGTCAGCCACGGCTGTGTCGGGCTCAGCACCGAGGACGCCGAGTGGTACTTCAACACGGTCAGCGTCGGCGACCCGATTATCGTGCAGGAAAACAGCATCGAAGTTCCTCGAACAGTGTCAGGTTGACGAAGCTCGGCACTGGATGATGCGCGGGCCCGTGCGGGCGTAACAGCAATCCCCTGCCAATCCGACCGCCGACCAGCATGGCCCCATTGACCGCCAGCCCGGCGACCAGCGAGGCGGCGGTGAACAGGGCAAGACCGGCGATCACTACTTTGCGGGCCCCGAACAAGTCGGCCGCCCGGCCGCCGACCAGCATCAGGCCGCCGAACAGCAGCGTGTACGCCGACATCACCCAGGTCAGGGTGCCGCGACTGAGCCCGAGGTCCGGGCCGATGTGCGGCAGCGCGATGGTGACCACCGTGACGTCGAGGATCAGCATGAATTGCGCGACGCTCAATAGCGCCAGTGCCCACCAGCGACGGGTGTCGGGAGGAGTTTGCGTCTCGGTCATCTCGTTCTCCTCGTGCAGACTTCACAGGAACTTGAACATCTACGTACGAGTTACCCCATACAATGTACTCGTACACCTTTGTCGAGATAATGTGTGAATGACCGCGGCAGGCGACACACAACGTCGACAACGGGCCGATGCACGGCGCAATATCGCGGCGATCCTGGATGCCGCGCTGGCCTGTCTATCCCGTGATCCCGACGCGAGCATCGGTGACATCGCCAGGACCGCCGGGGTCGGCCGGGTGACCCTCTACGGCCACTTCCCCACCCGCGCCGAGCTCGTGGACGCAGTGTTCGCCCGAACGTTGGCCGAGGCCGACGAGACCCTCAACACCGTGGACCTCACCGGTGACCCGCGAGCGGCGCTCGCTCGGCTGGTGGCCTCGTCATGGCAGATCGTGAATCGGCATCGCGCTCTCCTGCAGGCTGCGCAGCGCACCATCGGGTCGGGTCGGATTCGCGAGCAACACGAGATACCGCATCAGCGGGTGCAGGCGCTGATCAAGCGGGGCCGACGCGAGGGCGTCTTCCGGACCGACCTACCAACCACGTGGCTGATGGCGGCATTCCACAACGTGCTGCACGGCGCCGCCGACGAAATCGCCGCGGGCCGCCTTAACGAGAAGGCGGCTGGCCGCACCATCGTCGCCACACTGCTCGCCGCATTCACCGCGCCCGGGCAACTGGTCCAGCAGGTCCCCCTATAAGGGGACTGGCACTTACTTCCCGGCGGCGTCGAATTTCCTTCAGCGCGCGTTCAATACGTCACTGTGACAGCCCCGGCGGATCGCGTTCCGACCCAAACATGCTATCCGCGAGCGACTTCGGTGCCTGCTCGCCTGAGGTCGTACGAATATGGCTTGCACGCTCCGGCGTGGCACAGCCTATCCAGAGACGTTGATCGTGGTATTCATGCCCTGCTCATCGTGGTTGCCTACCGGGCAATAAACCTTGTAGCTGCCGGGCTGCAAGGTGACGGTGAGATCCGCAGACTGTCCGGCGCTCAACGTGTCGGTGGCTTGTTCGAGGCCGGGCCCCTCGATCTCCAGCGCGTGCGGCGCCTGTCCCTCGTTGCTAGCGGCGAACGTGTATGTGCCTGGCCGGAAGTTTTGCTGTGGCAGTTGGATTGTGAACTCGTTCAATTGCACCTGCACCGGCGGGCCCGACGCGGTCGTGGCCGGCTGTTCTGCCGCGGTCGGGGCGGCGGGCGCCGATGTGGTCGATGAGTTTGTCGTGCCCCCGCCGCATGCGGTTACCGCAATGCCTGCCGCGGCAAGCGTTGCCACTAGTTGGGCAGAAGTAGGTAGTGGATGACGCATTTCAATTTCTCCTCACAGGCCATGGTGGCCGGTCCGACGATGCTGCGATCACCGCGTCACTTACGATCTACGCACCGAAATCGTAGAACGGTTACCGCGTCGCGGCCAGAGCTCGATGCCGAAGTTAGGGTCGCTCGAAGTGTTGATAGTCGACGGGCGTCCTCCATGCGCCACCCCACCGCCACCCTCGATCGGTGAAGACATGCACGGCTGGGTCGCCGTTGTGAAGAAGTCCCGGGTCAATGCGGTTGCGGTCCAGCTTTGGCAGAACGAGGTGCCTTAAGGCCTGCCTGGAGAAACGCCGGGAGACGAGGTCCCTGGCGTACCGGCCCGTCCCGATTGACCTGCCGAGGCGCACGGACGCCACCCAGCTATCTACTGGCTAGGGGCAGCAACTCGCGTCGGGAGGCGGATTTCGGTTCCGGCGACCCGGGCTTTTCACGTGCCGCTGTTTCTGCCGGGCAGAAGGGCTCCGGGGCGGGTGGTCGCCCGGCCTCCGACCGTGTGATCACCGCTGCGGTGCTTGCCGCCTTCTCCGCACCGGTCAGCTGTACCAGACGCCCGGCCTCTGGCTGCCGAAGGTCCTGTCGGACGAGCCGTTTGCCTGATCGGTCAGTGTTCGGGCCGGCGGGCGAGTAGTTCGATAGCCGGGCTGTTGAAGCGCCTCGCGCGCAGGGAAAGCTTCACGTCGGTGAACCCCGCCGATTGTGCATCATCGACGAGTTGATTGGGATCGACATCGAGGACGTGCCGGTGAACGCTGAGCACGAGAAGTCCGCCCGGACGGAGGACGCGGAACAATTCTGCGAACCCTACGGGGCGATCCCACAGCATCACGTTGTTGACGGAGATCGCCGCATCGATACTGCGGTCGGGGCATCCGGTCGCTTCGGCGGTGCCGTCGCGAACTTCGACACGGCCGTCGCGGATAAGCGCAGCGCATCTGGCCGCGGCCATATCCCGCATGGTGGCTGAAGGGTCCACTCCGATCACATGACCGGTGGGGCCCGTGGCAGCTGCCGCCGCCTCGACGCCTAGAGCAGGGCCGTGTCCCACAACCAACACATCCGCACCGTCGCGCAGTTCAGTGTGGTCGACCACCCAGCGTTCCTGTTCGGCGTTAGAGCGTGTCATGAGTACACCGCCGAGCCGCCCGGCCAGACCGCGGGGATGGCCGAAGATGGGATCGAGAAGCATAAGCAGATTCGTCACACCACCAGCCAACCTGGCCGCCACCCACTACACAATGGGGAAACCTGAAGACTCGGCGAAGGACAACCTGCTGGCGCCCGCTGTTCCGCCATTAGCGGCAATATCACCTACGGTATGCCGCAGTACGTAATCAAACCGCGAGTTCAGAAGCCGCAGCAGTCTCGAAGGTACCCGGCGGAAATTGATACAAAGCGACACCTCTTCCCGACAATCGACCGGCACGGCGGTCAGCCCGCGCGTTGCGCCAGAGACGTCGAGCGGGCGTCGCACTGAGTGGCTGCTGACTCCCCAGCTCAAACACGGCGGACTTCTGCTTACCAGGCCATTTACAGTCGCATCGCCGCGTCGAGCGGCTGAAAGAACACCACCATGGCGATACTGCTTGCATACCCTAGGGGGGTATGGTATCAATGAGCCGTCCGGGCGTATCCGCGAACGATCGGTACAGCCGCGGCGGTCAATGGATTGATTGAGGAGAGCGTGATGAGCACAACGACTTTCATCGTCGTAGGGATGAGCTGCGGAGGCTGTGTCCGCAAGGTCACCGGGGAACTCAGCGGAATCGACGGCGTTCGCGACGTTGCGGTCGATCTGACCAGCGGTCAGGTCGCGGTGACCAGCAACGCACCCATGGATCAGTCCGCATTTCGCGCTGCTGTCGAATCGGCCGGATACACCGTTGCCGGCTCCGATACCGCAACGAAGGAGAAGACGTCATGAACACGTCAATGAAGCTCGGAGGTTTCGCCGTGGTACTCGCGGCTGTGTTCAGCGGCGCCGTCGCGGTCGGCAACGCCACCGGCTCGTGGATGCCCCGCACTGAGAGCGTCGAGCACAACGCTCATGGCGAAACCTCAACCACACCCGCCGGCCCGCCGGCAGTGTCCGATTCGGCAGACGACCCAGTCGCGTCCGGCAGTAGCGAGCCTGCGGCGACGATGGCCGATACCAGTCCAACCGGACTGACCGCTACCGAAGGCGGCTACACCTTCCTCCCTGAAGCAACGTCGTTGCCATCCGGCAAGAACGTTGGCGTGACGTTCCGGATCATGGGACCCGACGGCCAGCCGGTCACGAACTACGAGACGACGCACGATAAAGACCTGCATTTGATCGCCATCCGTCGCGACATGACCGGCTTCCAGCACGTCCACCCCACTCTCGAGGCGTCCGGCGTCTGGCACACCCACCTGGACTTGTCACCGGGGCCGTGGCGGTTGTTCGCCGACTTCAAACCTGCCGGCGCAGACGATCTCACGCTGGGCACCGATGTGTCGGTGGCTGGCGATTACCATCCACAGCCACTGCCGGCGCCGTCGAAGATCACCACGGTCGACGACTACACCGTCACCCTGACAGGTGATTTGTCGGCAGGCAGCTCATCGAAGCTGACGCTGTCGGTGTCGCGCGGGGGCGTACCGGTCAACGACCTGCAGCCTTATCTTGCCGCCTACGGCCACCTGGTGGTGCTGCGGTCCAACGACCTGGCCTACCTACACGTGCACCCCGAGGGAACACCGGGTGACGGAGTCACCAAGCCGGGCCCCGACGTCATCTTCTACGCCCCGACACCGTCGACGGGCACCTACCGGATGTTCCTGGACTTCCAGCACAACGGCGTCGTGCGCACCGCCGAATTCACCGCCACCGCTGCGGATTTCAGCCCGAGCCCTGCCGAAGCGGCACCGCCGCCCGAGCCCGCCCGCGCTCAGCCCGGCGGCCACCACTGAGGCGCTCGCCGTCAAACCAGCGATTCGCTCTAAGGAGACTGCAATGACATCGATCCACGAAGACAACAGGGTGACAAGCGCCGACCGCCAGATCGAGCTGTCCATCGGCGGCATGACCTGCGCCTCATGCGCCAACCGGATCGAACGCAAGCTCAACAAGCTCGAAGGTGTCAGCGCCACAGTCAATTACGCCACCGAGAAGGCGAAGGTCAGCTACGACGACACTGTCGACACCCAAGTGTTGGTGGCCGCGGTCAAGGCCGCCGGCTACACCGCCGAGCTGCCCCGCGCCGCTGACACATCGGTACTCGAGGCCGACACCGACACCGATGACCCCACTCGGGCGCTGCGGCAGCGGTTGATCGTCTCGCTGGTGCTGTCGGTGCCGGTCATCGCGATGGCGATGGTGCCGGCCCTGCAGTTCACCAACTGGCAGTGGCTGTCGCTGACTTTGGCAGCACCCGTTGTGGTATGGGGCGCATGGCCGTTCCACCAGGCAGCCTGGACCAACCTGCGCCACGCCACGTCCACGATGGACACCCTGATCTCCATGGGAACCCTTGCGGCACTGGGCTGGTCACTGTATGCCCTGTTCCTCGGCACCGCAGGCGTCGCGGGGATGACCCATCCGTTCGAGCTGACCCTGGCGCGAAGTGACGGCGCAGGCAACATCTATCTGGAAGCCGCTGCCGGGGTCACCACCTTCATTCTCGCTGGCCGGTATTTCGAGGCCCGGTCGAAGCGCAAGGCCGGCGCGGCCCTGAGGGCGCTGCTCGAGCTCGGCGCCAAGGACGTCACCGTCGTCAAAAACGGGCGCGAACAAAGGATTCCGATCGATGAGCTCGCCGTCGGTGACGAATTCGTGGTGCGTCCTGGCGAAAAGATCGCCACCGACGGAGTCATCGTGTCGGGCAGCTCCGCGGTGGACGCGTCCATGTTGACCGGTGAATCCATGCCGGTCGAGGTCGGCGCAGGCGACACCGTTGTCGGCGCAACCGTCAACGCCGGCGGTCGCCTGCTGGTCCGCGCAACCCGCGTCGGCTCCGACACCCAGTTGGCGCAGATGGCCCGGATGGTCGAAGACGCGCAGAATGGAAAGGCCCAAGCGCAGCGCCTCGCCGACCGCATCTCGGGAATCTTCGTGCCGATCGTGATCATTCTGGCCGCCGCCACCCTTGGCTATTGGATCGGGACGGGCAACGGGCTAGCTGCGGCGTTCACCGCCGCGGTGGCCGTGCTGATCATCGCCTGCCCCTGCGCGCTGGGCCTGGCCACCCCGACGGCGCTGATGGTCGGTACCGGTCGCGGCGCTCAGCTCGGGATTCTGATCAAGGGCCCCGAAGTCCTGGAGAACACCCGCAAGATCGACACCGTCGTGCTGGACAAGACCGGCACCGTCACCACCGGGCAGATGACGCTGATGGAGGTGATTGCCGCCCACGGGCAAGATCGCAATGAACTGCTGCGCCTGGCCGGGGCGTTGGAGAACGCGTCGGAGCACCCGATCGCGCAAGCGGTCGCCAAGGCCGCAAGCGCCGAATTGGGTGAGCTGCCAACGGTGGAAGAGTTCACCAACGTCGAAGGGCTCGGCGTTCAAGGTGTCGTCGATGGGCGCGCCGTCGTCGTGGGGCGCCCCAGCCTGCTGGAGGACTGGGCCCAGCATCTGCCGGCCGAGCTGAACGAGGCCATGCACGCCGCGGAATCGGAGGGCAGGACCGCGATCGCCGTCGGCTGGGACGGCGCAGCCCGCGGAATCCTCGTCGTCGCCGATGCCGTCAAGCTCACCTCGGCCGAGGCGATCACCCAGCTGCGTGCACTAGGTTTGACACCGGTTCTGCTGACCGGTGACAACGCCACCGTCGCTCGGTCGGTCGCCGATCAGGTGGGCATCGATGAGGTGATCGCCGAGGTGATGCCCAAGGACAAGGCCGACGTCATTGCCCGCCTGCAGAAGGAGGGCAAGAGCGTGGCGATGGTCGGCGACGGTGTCAATGACGCTGCCGCACTTGCTCAGGCCGATCTGGGTCTGGCCATGGGCACCGGAACCGACGTGGCGATCGAAGCCTCCGACATCACGTTGGTGCGCGGAGACTTGCGTGCCGCCGCGGATGCGATCCGACTGTCGCGGCGGACCCTGCGCACCATCAAGAGCAATCTGTTTTGGGCGTTCGCCTACAACGTGGCCGCCTTGCCTTTGGCAGCTGCAGGTTTGCTCAACCCGATGCTCGCCGGAGCTGCAATGGCATTCAGTTCAGTGTTCGTGGTCAGCAATAGCCTGCGACTTCGACGGTTCCGTTCACGATTCGGACAGGCAACCGCGGCCGGGTAGCGGAATGGTGTCGTCGGTGGGCAATGCCGCTCAGCCACAACACCATTCGCTTGACCTCTGACAGGGCCTGCCGGTTTCGCAGACATCGACAGAACGGGCCCCTTAACCATTCGGAGCAGAAGGGTTCTCCATGTCCACCGCAGGAGATATCCATGACGTGATCATCATCGGCTCCGGGCCGGCCGGCTACACGGTGGCGATCTACGCCGCCCGTGCCGAGCTCAACCCGCTGGTGTTCGAGGGCACACAGTTCGGTGGTGCGTTGATGAACACCACCGAAGTGGAGAACTATCCCGGCTTCCGCGACGGCATCACCGGGCCGGAACTAATGGACGAGATGCGCGAGCAGGCGCTGCGGTTCGGCGCCGCCCTGCGGATGGAAGACGTCGACGCAGTGTGGCTCGACGGGTCGGCGCTAAGCGGCCAGATCTGAGCGGCATGTTCATCGTGCGCGGGTGTCGACTTTCCTGGACAGCGCTCTGGATGCCAGTGGATGATGGGCGCATGTGTGGTCGACGGTCCCGCCTTACGCCGGCTGAAGTCCGTGTGCTCGATGCGGCCGGCTTCACTGCGGAGGGTTCCGACGAACGCGGCGGCAAGCCTCGACCACAAAATATGCAGCCCGCGGCGCAGGATGACGCCCAGGCGCCCGGGTTGGACCGCCTCCTTGAATCATTGCCGACGGACTGGCATCCGGTTTCGATCGCGGGTTTCTTGCGCACACCGCATCCCGATATCGCCATCGACGGCCGCCCGGCAACACCCCTTGAGTGGCTTGAGTACAGCGGAGGTGACACCGCCCCGGTCCTCAAGCTTGCCGAAATTGCAGAATGGGCTGCGAGGTAAGGGACAGCTACTGGGCTGCAACGGTTTCCAATTGAGCTCCTAGGAATCCGGCGGTGTAACAATTTCTGACATTGGTAGCCTTTGCAGCACGGCGAAACGAAGAACTCTGTGTTCGAATGCGCCGCCGCGACGAAGCCTTTGTCTCGCCGCGTTTGATGGAGTCGCGATGCACTGCGGGGTTCTTAGCGGGGCTGGTCCCGGCTACCGGCCTGCGTTCGCCGGCGCAGTTTCTCTTTCCTCAAGCCGCGCATCAGACTGGTGGATTCGAGCCATTCCCGTGGTTCCCGGGCCACGGTCGGCTGCATGCGCCGATAGCCCGACAGCATGT